>NZ_JBIAQV010000004.1:0-365512 GCF_042889305.1 Streptomyces sp. NPDC002619
CGCCTGGGGCTACAGCGGCGCGTACTACCTGGCCGGCGGCATCGCCTTCCTCTCCGCCGTGCTCACCCTGTTCCTGCGGCAACCCGCAGCACCCACCACCGGGGGAGGGACCGCCCGGGCCGAAGACCGGCGGCCGCGCTGAGTCGTCCCCTGCCGAGGCGACCGGCTGAGCGATCCGAATCGGGGCCTTGTCTCAGTGCCCCATGAAGCGCGCGCGGGCGACTGAGCCCGGCTCGGGACAGCGGCAGTCACGCACCGGACGGCGCCGGGCTCGCACCCGGCCGGCGCGAGCCGGTGTCGTTACGACCCTCGCTTGAGAACAGACGCAAGGTGACGCGGTGTCTGCCGATGCAGGTCGACACCGTGGACACCACGATCCACCCCTCAGCGGCAGGAACAGAGGCTGTTGACAGCAGCAGAACAGGAGTAGCGATCATGGAAATGAAACTAGGGGGTTGCCGTGATGCCGGTCGCCGACGTCGACCGGGCCAAGACCTTCCACGGGGCCCTGGGGTGGCGGCCGGACGGCGACTTCGTCGTCGATGAGGACTTTCGCGTGGTGCAGTTCACCCCGCCCGGCTCCTCGTGCTCGATCATCTTCGGCACCGGTGTCAGCTCCGCAGCACCGGGCTCTGCCCAGGGCCTGTACCTGGTCGTGAGCAACATCGACGAGGCCCGAACCGAGCTCAGCGACGCGACACGTGCCCGCGCATCGCGCGCGGTGACGCCGGCCAAACGGTTGCGTCCCGGCCCCCGCCCCACACGGCCTCGACAGGAAAGACAGCACAAGGAAATGACCCAGCAGTTCGCAGGCGAGACAACCCTCGTCCACGCAGGCGGCAGCAGCATCGGCCGGGCGCCGGTATACGCCCTGGCCGCCGAGGGAGCCCCGGTGACGGTCAGCGGCCGTACGGCCGTGACCCGGAAGGGATCATCCCGACCGCGGGAAGCCGCCGGCGTCACCGACGACTCCAGGGTTGAAGTTGAAAGAGCCATCCAGGCCGCGACCGCAGAAGCCGGGCGTCTCGGCTTCTCCCTGATCAACGCCGCCGGCGGCGGAACGTTCCGAGCCGGCCGAGTTCACTGCACCGACGTACTGAGCAGCGTGATCGTCCTCCACGTGCCCGGCGTGTTTCTCCCCAACGGCCAGCACCGTGGGCGAGCAGCGGCGGCCGGTCTGCCGGACCTCTGGCGTCCCGGCCGAGGACAGCATCGCCGTCCTGCAGTTCCCAATGGCTCAGGAAGGCAGCAGTGAGCCCGAGCACCGTCCCGGGCCTGGCTTCCCTCCCGACACCGCACGAGAAAGAGACGCGCGTGAGCAGTCGTCGCATACAACGAGACGTCTTGCTGCATCAGGATCGACGCATCCCTGTCACTGATGGCACTGACTACGAGACCGCTGCTCGGCTGAACGCCGGCACGTTGAACGGCCCTCCCACCGCCGCGGCGGATCCAGCCGAACTCATCGTGCTCTTCCAGCGTGTGGCCATGCCGTTCATCGACCGGTTGTACGCGGCCGCGGTACAGATGACCCGCGACCGCCGCGATGCCGAGGACCTGATTCAGCAGACCTACCTCAGGGCTTTCGACGCCTTCGGGTCGTTGGCCTGGCAGACAGATCCTAGGATGTGGCTGTTCCGGGTCCTGGCCGACACCGCGCTCGATGTCCGTGGCGAGCGACAGCGCCCGGTGCGCTCAAGCTCTCCGACGCGACGCCCCATCGGCCGGTTGCCGGACACCGGACGCCCGACGTTGCATGTTCCCCAGACCGCCGAGGCGCAGGCTTTGGGCCGGCTGTCGGACCATGCGGTGAAAGTCGCGCTGCAGCGACTCCCGCGGAAGCTCGCGATCGTTGTATACCTGGCCTACGTTGAAGACTTCTCCCCCGTGGAGATCGCGGAGATCCTGAGCATCCCACCCAGCACCGCGAAATCCCGGTTGCACTACGGGCGACGGTGTCTGCAGGGGATGCTTACCGACGCCGCACGCCAGCGCGGGCTCCTGTCCCGCACGATCAATGGCTCTGTCGAAGGCTCGGTCGCGTCGTGAGGCGCTGCAATCCGTGCGCGGGTGTGAGGCCCGCACCGCCGTCTCGTCGCAACCAGACAGCGGATGCAGGGGCCCTGCGAGTCGGCTCAATCCGGTGGAGAGCAGCCCCGGCAACGGGACGCGCCGGAAGCGTTGTCCGCCTCTGCGCCTGGCGCGCCCGTCATGTGGTGTCCCGGGCTTTGCCAGGTCGTTCGCCACGTGTTTCGCCGCCGACCGGAGCCTCATCCCGCAGAGGTCTTCGTATCGCCCCCCGGATCGGCATCGCCGTGGCGGCCGTCATCGGCTACTTCGGCGTACGGGGCCTGACCGACAGCTCCCAAGACGAGGCGCTGCACAATGCAGCACACGTCGAGGCGGTCGAGCACGGCCTGCATTTCGACTGGGAGCCTTAGCAGAGCCGGAACCCCGCCAGCGGTATCAGCGCGGGCTGTCCGACGGCCATCGTGCTGAACCTGCTCTTCAACCACCTTCCCTCGAAGGCCGGTTCAGCCGCCGGCGCCCAGCCGGGCAGTCTGCCGGTCGACGGCGGCGAGGATGCCGTCGAGCAGCCCCGGGAAAAGGTCGTCCAGGTCGTCCCTGCGCAGGCCGTTCATCTTGGCCGTGCCCCGGTAGACCTGCCGGATGACGCCGCTCTCGCGCAGCACCCGGAAGTGGTGGGTGGTCGTCGACTTGGTGACCGGCAGGTCGAAGTACGAACAGGAGAGCTCGTCACCGTCGGCGGCGAGCTCTCTTACGATCCGCAGTCGCACCGGGTCGGAGAGCGCGTGCAGCACAGCCTCGAGCCGGATCTCGTCGCGCCCGGGGTGCGGAAGCTCGCGGCCTGTCGCGGCGGTACTGGTCACGGCGGCTCGCCTTCGTCCTGGAGCGCCTATTGTACGAAACACATCGTAGTTTGACACCCGCCGTACTACGATGTCTATCGTACGAGAGACCACCGGCCTCGTGACGACGAATGGAGTCCGCAGTGAGCGCACTCTTCGAGCCCTACACTCTGCGCGAACTGACCATCCCCAACCGGGTGTGGATGCCCCCGATGTGCCAGTACTCGGCCGAGCCGGAGGGCGCACAGGCGGGAGTGCCGCGCGACTGGCACGTCGCCCACTACGCGGCACGGGCGACGGGCGGCACCGGCCTGATCATCATGGAGGCTACCGCCGTCTCGCCCGAGGGCCGGATCTCGCCGTACGACCTGGGCATCTGGAACGACACCCAGGTCGAGGCCTTCCGCCGGATCACCGGCTTCCTGGCCGCGCACGGCACGGTGCCGGGAATCCAGCTCGGGCACGCCGGCCGCAAGGCCTCGACCGAGCGCCCCTGGATGGGCGGCGCCCCGGTCGGACCCGAGGCCCACGGCTGGCAGCCGCTGGCCCCGAGCCCGCTCGCCCACGCCGACGGCCACCCGGTGCCGGACGAGCTGACGGTGGATCAAATTCGCGAGATTGTCGGCCAGTTCGCGGACGCTGCCCGCCGCGCGCTCGCCGCGGGCTTCGAAGTCGCCGAGATCCACGGCGCCCACGGCTATCTGGTCAACGAGTTCCTCTCCCCGCACTCCAACCACCGCACCGACGCCTACGGCGGCTCGTACGAGAACCGCACACGCTTCGCCCTCGACGTCGTGGACGCCGTACGGGAGGTGTGGCCGGACGACAAGCCGCTGTTCTTCCGGATCTCCGCGACCGACTGGCTGGACGAGGGCGGCTGGACGGGGGACGACACCGTGCGCTTCGCGGCCGAACTGCACGCGCACGGCATCGACCTCCTCGACGTCTCCACCGGCGGCAACGTCTCCGGCGCCCGCATCGAGGTCGGCCCCGGCTATCAGGTCCCGTTCGCCGCCCGGGTCAAGGCCGAGACGCCGATGCCGGTGGCCGCCGTCGGCCTGATCACCGACGCCGGACAGGCGGCGAAGATCGTGGCCAACGGCGAGGCCGACGCGGTGCTGCTGGGCCGTGAGCTGCTGCGCAACCCGTCCTGGGCACGGCACGCGGCGCGGGAGCTGGGCGCGGACGTGGGGGTGCCGGTGCCGGACCAGTACGGCCGGGCCGGCTGAGCGTTCGGTCCGTCAGCGGCGGAACAACTCGGCCGACACGCCGTAGCCGCGCGGATCGAGGTGCAGCCAGTCGCCGTCCGTGAGGTCGGGCTGCAGCCGGTGCGGGTCGGCCGGGTCCCGTACCGCGCGGTCGAAGTCGATCACCGCGTCGAAGTGGCCGCGCGCGGATCCAGTCGTTCACCCGCTGCCGGGACGCCTCGCGCTCCCCCGCCGGGTCGTCGTACATGGTGTTGCCGCCGAAGGACAGCAGCGTCGCGCCGTGGACGCGGATGCCCAGGGCGTGGGCACGGACCACGATCTGTTCATAGGCCCCGGTCAGGTCGTCGGTGGTGCGGCGCTGCGCCTCGGGGGGTGGCGTCGGCGGTGCCGATGTCGTTGACGCCCTCGAAGACGATCAGGTAGGTGACGCCGCTGCGGGAAAAAACGTCGCGGTCCAGACGGGCCAGGACGTTGGGGCCGAGGCCGTCGTTGAGGACGCGGTTGCCGTCCGCGGCCTGGTTGAGGATCGCGACGTCCGCGGTGGCGGGGTGGGACCGGAGGCGGTCGAAGAGCTGGTCGGGCCGGCGGTCGTTGCCGTTGGTCGTGGAGCCGCGGCCGTCGGTCAGGGAGTCACCGAGGACGGCCACCGCCGCTCCGAAATGCCTGAACTCCAGGACCACGCGCGTGGAATCCCGGGCCCAGGCCGAGCGCATGCCTGCAGCCGCAGCCCCGGCCGGGCACGGAACAGCTCCCGCCGGAACCGAGATCCCCAAGCGCGGTGCCGGCCAGGCCATATGTCTGCTGTCAGTGGTGTTCCCAGAGGTTTGAGTCGGCCTCCAATGCTGCACGGTTCCAGCCGCCCAACTCGGCGGTCGCCTCGTAGGTGCAATGCAGAAATTCGCTCAGCACCCGGTCCGGATCGGCGGCGGTGGCAACCGCCTCATAGGGCAGCACGAACTCACCGCTCTCCCGCTGGTACGACGCCTCTGCGGGGCGGACCGGACAGTCGGCGAACCCGGCTGGTTCGGGATAGGCGTAGGCATAGAACGCGCCCTCCTTACCGCCGCCCGGCCAGAACCCGCAGCTGGACATCTCAGCTGAGTAGGCCTCCCTCGTCACCCTGTTCGGCAAGTTGGGGACACCGCCCGGGGGATGCGGCGGAGCGGGCCGTCCGGAGAAACGGGTGCAGGCCAGGTCCATCGACCCCCAGAAAACGTGCACTGGGCTGGCCTTGCCGACGAAACGGGACCGGAACTCCTCGAACGCCCGACTCGCCCACAGCAGTTGGCCCCAGAACAGCCGCGCCGCGTGCGGGTCGTAGGAGGCGTGCCGGTAGTCATCCGCGAACGGGATGGCCGGGTCCACCTCGTTCGGCCGCGGGTGTATGCGCGTCTGGATGCCCAGCTCGCCCAGCGCGCCCATGGTCTCGGCGTAGAACCGGGCTACCGGTTTGGGCTCCAGCGTCAGCACACGCCGGCTTCCGTTGTTGACACGAATGAGTAGCCGGTGGTCCACGAAGTCGAACTCGATATCGAACGCACCAGTTCGGTACGGGATCGCGGAAGTGGTCAACCCCCGCGGGGTGACGTAAAAGGTGACCTGCCACCAGTGGTTGACCATGGGTGCGTGGGCCAGTCGGATCTTGCCGACGATCTGGGTCCACATGTGCAGGGTGTCTCGGGTCTCGACCCAGTCCACGACCCGCAGCCGTGGCCAGATCTCGACCTGCTGTGACGTCCGCCAAGTCATCATGCCTCCTAAGGGCCTCGCTCGCTCGGTCAACTCGCGGTCTCCGGCGTCCTGGTCCGTAGGCCGCGCCGCGCCGGATCAGCCGGTGCGTGTTGACGGCGACCACACTGTCCTTGAGGCTGTCCCGAGGGTTGACGCGCCGGATGTGGGCGCCGTGTGGCACGTGTTGTCCGTGCGGATCGTCGTCGTAGAGGAAGTCGTTGTTGCGCGTCGGGTCGGCCGCCAGGTCGGGATCCTCCTTGTCGGGCGACAGGGCGAGCGGCGCACCGCTGCGCCAACGAATGACATCCCGCACGTAAGGCATGAATTCATCGCTGTAGGCGGCAGCGAAGAGCAACTGCTGATCGTTGTTGATCAGACATACGCGCAGATCGTGCACGGTGCCGAGCCGTCCCTCCCAATAGGGCGCCTCGATCTGTGCCTTCTTCGCCCGTTCACGGAAGACGGACGGACCGGTCGGCTGGATCACCGGCCCGACCAGCGTGAATTCTGCCCGGTTGCCGACCCGGCTGCCCACCTCCTCTGCCTGCTGTCGGGACTCCTGGGTGTGCCTGCCGATTTCCTCCGCAGTCACGTGCGGCGAGATCGGGTCGTAGGTGCTCGCGTCGAACATGGCGGTGACTTCCTTCACACGAAGACCTGGATGCAGGAGTGGGGGCCGGGGCGTCGCTTGCCTCCACCCTCCGTCGAGGCTGGCATGTCGGCACCATCGAGCTAGTTATCCCTTTAGTACCAATTTTCACCCTATTATCGTGTCGTGCGGCCAGTGGCCTTGTGGCTCACTCCTCCTGGCGTCGTTCTCATCCACCTGGAGGGAGTCCGGCAGCAGGAAGGGGCGGGCCATGAGTACGACACACGGGCCTGCTCCCCGGCGCCCAGCAGCCGGGCACATGACAGGCGCTCCGGGACAATGACCGGCAAGGTGGTCCGGGCCGAACAAGAGCTGCCGAAGGAAGGTCACCGACCCTGAATGCGTGATGCCGTCGAGGTCCCCTGTGGTCCGGCGCAGCATCGCCACGTGCTTCGAGTCCAGTGTGGGCGCTCAGTGACGGCACGCAATGGCTCCAACCGCTGCGGATCAGCCTCGTAAGGAGGTCCTCGGTTCCAGGCATGAGCTGGGCCGGCGGCCGTCGCGAGGTAGGTCGCGAACGCCACGCTCGCCGTACAAGTGAGCCCTGCCGGAGCCCGGCCATACTGAGCGTCCCCGCACGGCGCTCCGCATGGTCACCGCGTCAGTCCCGCCCCTCCCGCCGCCCGACCGATCCGGTGAGCTCGCGCTGGTAGTCCGCGTACGCGGCGCGCAGGTGTGTGCCCGGCCAGTCGGCAGGCAGGAGCTCGGCGGGCAGGACGGGATCGGTGAGCAGATGGCGGACGACCGCGGCGAAGGCGGTGAGCCGGTCGGCCGGGCGGTCGGCGCCGGCCACATGGGCCAGCAGGGCCCGGGATGTACCGGCCCAGGCGTCGAGCGGCCACAGTCCCGCGACCAGGTCACGCGGGGGCAGGCCCGGCCGGGCCGTGTAGGTCTGGGCGACGGGCTCCAGGTCGTCCGGCAGCGTGCGGCTCAGGTTGGCCGGCCGCAGCCAGACACCCTCCCTCAGTTCGGCCAGCCGCAGAGCGGTCAACCTGGCGCGCAGCTCTGCGCGTTCGGCGGGGCCGCGGCCCGTCGCCGTGATCACCACCATCTCCCAGTCGCCGTCCCACGCGCGCGTGCGCGGGTGCACCGCGTCGTCCTGGCGGCGCTGCCGGGCCAGCAGCCGTTCGCTGAGCCCGTAGACGGCGTCCGTGCGCCGCAGGTCACCGGCGGCCACCATGCGGCTGAGCGCGGCCCGCAGGGTGGAGCCGCCGACGCCGAAGGGCTCGACCAGCCGCACCAGATCCTTCACCGGCAACTCGGGCGGATGCGTGCCGAGCAGCAGGCTCAGCACGACCGACCGGGCGGACAGCGGCCGCAGGTCGACCTCGCCGGGCTGCACAGAGACGTTCATCCGCATGAGCCCGTACTCTACGTGCGCCTTCTTGTTGCATCATTGCTACGACCGTATGAATCATGCAACATAGCGGTATGACACCCACACCCGTGCAGCCGCCGTCCGCCACCCACGACGTCACCAACCAGGCCCCGCCGCTGGCCCCCTACGACGCATCCGAGGACGCCGCCCTCCTCGAGGGCCTGCGCCGGGAGGGCGCGGGCTGGGCCGAGGACAGTGTCCGGCGGCTCGGCCTGCGGGCCGGCAGCGCCCAGGCGCAAGAATGGGGCGAGCAGGCCAACCGCCACGAGCCGGAGCTGCGCACGCACGACCGGTACGGCAACCGGGTCGACGAGGTGGAGTTCCACCCGAGCTGGCACCATCTGATGCGGACCGCGGTCGCCGAGGGCCTGGCGGGCGCGCCGTGGGCGGACGACCGTCCCGGCGCCCATGTGGCGCGTACGGCGGGCGGGTTGGTGTGGGGGCACACGGAGTCGGGGCACGGCTGTCCGACGTCGATGACGTACGCCGCCGTGCCCGCGCTGCGCGCCCAGCCGGAGCTCGCGAAGGTCTACGAGCCGCTGCTGACGAGCCGGGAGTACGACCCGGAGCTGCGGGTGCCCACGGAGAAGCCCGGTCTTCTGGCCGGCATGGGCATGACCGAGAAGCAGGGCGGCTCCGACGTCCGGACGAACACCACCGCGGCCACGCCCACCGCCGAGCCCGGCGTGTACACGCTGCGCGGGCACAAGTGGTTCACCTCGGCGCCCATGTGCGACGTCTTCCTGGTGCTGGCGCAGGCTCCGGGCGGGCTGTCCTGCTTCCTGGTGCCGCGGGTTCTGCCGGACGGCAGCCGCAACACGTTCCGCATCCAGCGGCTGAAGGACAAGCTCGGCAACCGCTCGAACGCGTCCTCCGAGCCGGAGTTCGACGGGACCGTGGCCTGGCTGGTCGGTCCCGAGGGCCGGGGTGTGAAGACGATCATCGAGATGGTCAACTGCACCCGGCTGGACTGTGTGATGTCCTCGGCGACCCTGATGCGCAAGACCCTCGTCGAGGCGGGCCACCATGTGCGCCACCGCAGCGCGTTCGGTGCCCGATTGATCGACCAGCCGCTGATGCGCAACGTCCTGGCCGATCTGGCGCTGGAGTCCGAGGCCGCCACTACGCTCACCCTGCGGCTGGCCGGAGCGGCGGACCGGGCGGTGCGCGGGGACGCCGGCGAGCAGGCCTTCCGGCGGATCGCCACCGCCGTCGGCAAGTACTGGGTCACCAAGCGAGGCCCGGCCTTCACCGCGGAGGCCCTGGAGTGCCTGGGCGGCAACGGGTACGTGGAGGAGTCGGGCATGCCGCGCCACTACCGGGAGGCCCCTCTGCTGTCGATCTGGGAGGGCTCGGGGAACGTCAACGCGCTCGACGTGCTGCGGGCGCTCGGCCGTGACTCCGCCACCGCTCAGGCGCTGTTCGCCGAACTCGCCCTCGCACGCGGGGCGGACGCCCGGCTGGACGCGACGGTGGCCCGGCTGAAGGAGCGGCTGACCGAGGCCGACCAGGTGGGCGCACGCCGCCTGGTGGAGCTGATGGCCCTGGCGCTCCAGGCCTCCCTGCTGGTCCGGTACGCCCCGCCCGCGGTGGCGGACGCGTTCTGCGCGTCCCGGCTCGGCGGCGACTGGGGCCACTCGTTCGGCACCCTGCCGGGCGGGGCCGGCATCGACGCGATCCTGGAGCGGGCGCTGCCTGGCGCGAACTGATCCCTCTGCCTGGGGAACCCGAGGTCAGGGTCGTCTCCGTCGGTCCGGCACGCCGTACGTGGCCGATGTCGGCCGACGGATCGCACACAGTGCCCACTCGATTCCACTTCGTTGTCGGTGGCGTGGTGCACACTCGCGATGAGGGGGTACTCACCTGGGAGGACAACGTGTTCACGGGGATCGACGAGGTCGACTGGGCCTCGCTTCGGCATGCGTACGGCAGTGCGGAGGACGTGCCCGCGTTATTGAGGTGCCTCGCCTCCGCCGACCGGGCCGAACGGGAGGTCGCGCTCGACGAGTTGTACGGCTCGGTGCACCACCAGGGGAACGTGTACGACTCGACGCTCGCCTGTGTCCCCTTCCTGTTCTCACTCGTGGCCCGCGAGGAGGTGCCGGACCGGGGCGGCCTGGTCGAACTGCTGGCCAGCATCGGCACGGTGGGCGCGGACGGCGGCAGTACGCTGGCCGGTGCCGCGGTGCACGCCCGGGCCGAGGTCTTCGCCTCGCTCGCCGGGGACCCGGATCCCGGGGTGCGGCGCGCGGTGCCGGGCGCGCTGGTCCGGTTCCTCGACCAACCCGCGCGCGTGCTGGCCTTGTTGTGGCAGCGCGTCACGGTGGAGCGGGACGACCGGGTCCTGCTCGCGCTGACCGAGGCCCTCGGCCTGCTCGTCCGGCAGCATCCCGCGGACGCCGCCCCGGCGATCGGTCTCCTGACCGAGCACAGCGGCCCGCCGTACGGCCCGGGGCTCCGGCTGGCCGCGCTGGGCCAGCTCGCGCTGAGCGCACCCGAGCGGCTGCCGGACGACCTGGTGCCGACGGCGGTCCGGCTGCTCAGGGACCGCTCCGCGCACCGGCCGGACGTGCCGGTTCACCCCGAAACGGACACCCTCGTGGGGCGGATACGGCGGTTGCGACCCTCGGACGAGGAGGGCTCGCACCTGCTGCGCACCCTCCACAACGCGCTCGGCGACCGGGTGGGCGACCGGATCGCCCTGCTCACCGGGCAGTTGACCAGCCCGGACCCGATCGACCGGTGCAACGCCGCGTGGATGTCCGCGGGCCTGTTCCGCGGCTGGCGCGGCGATCATGCCGGACCCGTAGCGCTGATCGGTGCGCAACTGGGCGCCGAGGAGGACCAGTTGCGGGACGCGGCGGTCTCCGTTCTCGCGGAACTGTTCGAACTGGCCGCTCCCGCCGCCGACGCGCTCGACGCACTGCTCACCGCCCGGCCCGGGCTGCAGGTGCACCGGTGGGAGCGTGGGACGCCGACACTGGGCGGCGTGCTAAAGGCCCTGGCCAGGAGCGGCGATCCACGGGCCGTACCGGCACTGGCCGACGTGCTGGCCGGAGCGGTCGTCCCCGACGACCTGGGGCATGCCGTCGTCCACCTGGGCCCCGCCGCGGCCCCGCTCGCGCCCGCACTGCGCCGCCGGCTGGGACGGGTCGCGCCCGACGACCCCGATGCCGCCGACCGTGCCCTGCCGCTGCTGGCCGCACTCGCCGCCCTGGGTGACACGGAGGCTGCGCCGGAGGTGCTGCGACTGCTGCGCGGCACACGGGAGCCGGTGGTGGGGCAGGCGCTCCGGACGCTGGGTTCTCTGGGGACCGCTGTACGACCGGTCGCCCCGCTGGTACGGGACCTGCTGGACTCGCAGCACGCGATTGCGGCGGCGGACGCGCTGTGGTCGCTCGAAGGAGACGGGACGGTCGTACTTCCCGTGCTGCTGCGGGAGTTGGCGGGCGCACGGTCGGGGCACCGCGCGGCCGCCGACGCGCTGGCCCGGCTGGGCCCCGCGGCTCGGTCGGCGCTGCCCGGCCTGCACCGGATGACCGGCTCGGACCGGGTGCGGGAGCGGGTCTCGGCCGCATGTGCGCTGTGGCGGATCGGCGGCGACCCGGTCCCCGTCCTGCCGGTGTTCCGCGCCGCTTGGACGACGAGCCCACACACGCGCGGCCCGATCGCCCGCTGCCTCGCCGACATGGGGCCGGCGGGCGCGCCCCTGTGGGACCTGCTGAAGACGGAAGTCGCCTCCGTACGGCGGCACATGGCACGGCGGGGCGGGTTCGGGAGCCATGACATCCCGGAGGACGAAGGGCTGTTGCGGGTGTGCCGGGAGGTGCTGGTGAGACGATGAGGGCCAGATGTGGCGGGCGGGGTGCGGGGGGCACGGCCCTCACGTCGTCCGCCCCCACTGCGGTCCGAGACGTGCCCACTCCGCGTCCCAGCGGTCCATCCGCCGTCGTTCCAGTCGGCCGCGCAGGGCGAGGCCGGCGACGAAGGGGACGGTCGCCGCGCTCACGCCCACCAGGGCACCTACGAAGGCGGAGCGGAAGCGGGCCTGGTCCGCGGCGGTCGTTCGCGTCACCAGACGGCCCCGGGAGTCCGTCCAGACGGTGACCGGGGTGCCGGCCGCGCTGCCGGGCAGGACGCGGGCCTGGCCGGTGCGGGTGGAGCCGCCGGGCACGCTCCAGCGCACCTTCGCCCACACCCGGTCACCGCTCGGGGTGTTGGCGTCCGGGGCGGACGCACCCGGCGCCCGCTCGGTGACCCGGGCCACGACCGGGTGCCACTCGGCGCGTTGCCGGGCCAGCCCGTGCTCCACGGTCCGCGTCGCCGCAAGACCCGCCACCACCCCGGCGAGGACGGTGAGCAGCCAGGCGCCGAGCAGCACCCAGGCCTCCACCGTGTCGGCACGGCGCTTGAGCGGGTTGCGCCGCCAGCACCACAGCCACACCTTCGGACCACGGAACGCCTTCAACGGCTTCCTCCTCACGCGCACATCGACAGGCCGAACCGCACTCCCATACGGGAGAAGTCGCCTCCCTGCTCACGTCCTCGCTCACGTCCTTGCCACGGCGAGTCCGGTATTCGACGGTCGCACCAGCGGACCCGCCCGCGCAGGCTTATGCCGGGGCGGGCGGACCGCCTCCGCCCGCCGGGCTGAGCGCGACAGGCCGGCGGCACCGGCCTGACCTGCAATTAATGCGGTGCCGGGGGTGACTGTCAGTGGTGGGGTGCAGACTGGCCCGTGTCTGAGGACAACCTGTGACGAAGACGTCCCGGAGGTGATCGGCATGACCGAGGTACTGCTCGCCGTGGGCACCCGAAAGGGTCTGTTCATCGGGCGACGGCGAGGTGGCGCCTGGGAGTTCGACGAGACTCCCTACTTCAACGCACAGGCGATCTACTCGATCGCCATCGACACCCGCGGCGCCACCCCGCGGCTGCTGGCCGGCGGCGACAGCTCCCACTGGGGCCCGTCCGTGTTCCACTCCGACGACCTGGGCCGCACCTGGACCGAACCGGCCCAGGCCGCCGTCAAGTTCCCCAAGAACACCGGCGCTTCACTGGAGCGGGTCTGGCAGCTGCACCCGGCGGCGGCCGAACCGGACGTGATCTACGCGGGCACGGAACCGGCGGCCCTGTACCGCTCGGTGGACCGCGGGGAGAGCTTCGAGCTGGTCCGGCCCCTGTGGGAGCACCCCACGCGCTCGCAGTGGGTGCCGGGCGGCGGTGGCGAGGGGCTGCACACCGTCGTCACCGACCGGCGCGACCCCAAGGCGGTGACCGTCGCCGTCTCGACGGCCGGCGTGTTCCGCACGACGGACGGCGGTACGAGCTGGACCCCGTCCAACTCCGGCGTGTCCGCGGTGTTCCTCCCCGATCCGAACCCCGAGTTCGGCCAGTGCGTGCACAAGATCGCACAGGACGCGAGCAGCCCGGACCGGCTGTACCTGCAGAACCACTGGGGTGTGTACCGCAGCGACGACACGGGCGCGCACTGGACGGACATCGGCGACGGCCTGCCGTCCACGTTCGGCTTCGCGGTGGCGGCCCATCCGCGGCGTGGCGACACGGCGTACGTCTTCCCGATCAACGCCGACGCCGACCGGGTGCCCGCCGACCGTCGCTGCCGGGTCTTCCGCACGGCGGACGCGGGCAAGACCTGGGAGCCGTTGACGGCCGGCCTGCCGGCGGAGGACCACTACGGCACGGTGCTGCGCGACGCGCTGTGTACCGACGACGCGGACTCCGCGGGCGTGTACTTCGGCAACCGCAACGGCGAGGTGTTCGCGTCGGCCGACGACGGCGACAGCTGGCGGCAGTTGGCCTCCCATCTGCCGGACGTGCTCTGCGTACGGGCAGCGGTCGTCGCATGAGGGCAGGCTCCGGTCACGGGTTGATCAACGCCCCGCGTACGGCAGTAGGGTGACGCCCGTGGCACCACGACCCTTGCATGAAATCGTCGAACCGGGCTGGGCGAAGGCCCTGGAACCCGTGGCCGGACAGATCGCCTCGATGGGCGACTTCCTGCGCACGGAGATCGCCGCGGGACGCACCTACCTGCCGGCCGGGCCGAACGTCCTGCGGGCCTTCCAGCAGCCCTTCGACGAGGTACGGGTCCTGATCGTCGGTCAGGACCCGTATCCGACTCCGGGGCACGCGGTGGGCCTGTCGTTCTCGGTCCCGCCGGAGGTACGCCCGCTGCCGCCCAGCCTGATCAACATCTTCCAGGAGCTGAACACCGACCTGGGCCTGCCCCAGCCGTCCAACGGTGATCTGACGCCGTGGTCGCAGCAGGGCGTGCTGCTGCTCAACAGGGCGCTCACCACGGCCCCGCGCAGTCCGGCCGCGCACCGCGGCAAGGGCTGGGAGGAGGTCACCGAGCAGGCGATACGGGCCCTGGCCGGGCGCGGCAAACCGCTCGTGTCGATCCTGTGGGGCCGCGACGCCCGCAACCTCCGTCCGCTCCTGGGCAACCTGCCGGCCGTCGAGTCCGCCCATCCCTCACCCATGTCGGCCGACCGCGGCTTCTTCGGCTCCCGCCCGTTCAGCCGCGCCAACGACCTGCTGATCCAACAGGGGGGACAGCCGGTGGACTGGCGCCTGCCGTGACAGGTTTCTCAGGTGGCCGGCCGCGCCCGGACGACCCGGTCGTGGCCGGACGGTTCACCCTGCCAGGTGAGGAAGAAGTGCCCTACCTGATGACCATAAAGCGGGATTGACATTCTCGACCGCGAAGGGACCGGCAAATAGTCCTCCCTGTCCTGCCTTTGGCGTGAACTGCTACGGAATGGCAAGCCTCCCGCTTGCGATCCGTACGTAACTCATCGGACAAAACCGGACGGATACCGCTCGCCTGCACCCTCCCCGAACAGGGGAGCCCAGTGAGCCAGTAACATGCGGCGCCATGAGCTCCCCCACTGGGCCCGCGTCCGGCCTGCCAGTACGAATGCCGCGACCCCGCCAGTCCGGACGGCACCGCCGCCCCGAACCGCTGGTGGCTCCCGAGGGCGCGCCCGCGCTCGTCCTCGCGGTGCCGGGCACGCCCAGCGCCGCGACGCGCAGCCTCGCCGAGGAGGTCGTGAGCATCGCGCGCTCCGAGCTGCCCGGCCTGGACGCCCGGATCGGGTACCTGGACGGGGACGACGCGGAGTACCCCACGCTCCAGGCCGTCCTCGCGCACGCCGCCGGCGAGCGCACCGCCCGCTACGAGCAGGCCGTGGCCGCCGGTGCCGAGGCCAAGGAGCCGGACGGCCCCGTCGCCGTCGTCGTGCCGCTGCTCGCCGGTCCGGACAGCGCACTGCTGCGCCGGGTCCGCCAGGCCGTCATGGACAGCCGGATCGCCGCCGAGCTGACCGACGTCCTCGGCCCGCACCCGCTGCTGGCGGAGGCGCTGCACGTGCGCCTGTCCGAGGCGAGCCTGGCCCGCGCGGACCGCGCCCGCCTGTTCACCGTCGCGACCGCCGCGGACGGCATCATCCTGGCCTCCGTCGGCGGGGACGAGGCCGTGCAGGCCGCCGGGATCACCGGCATGCTGCTCGCCGCCCGCCTCGCCGTGCCGGTGATGGCCGCCGCCCTCGACCAGGACGGTGCGATCGCCTCCGTCGCCGAGCAGCTGCGTGCCTCGGGCTCGCAGCAGCTGGCGCTGGCGCCGTACCTGATCGGCCCCGAGATCGAGCCGGCCCTGCTGGAGGCGGCCGCCGCCGAGGTGGGCTGCGCCACCGCGGAGGCGCTGGGCGCGTACCCCGCGATCGGCAAGCTCGCCCTGGCCAAGTACACGACGGCGCTGGGCATCGCCCCGCCGCAGCAGCAGAGCACCCCGGTGCGCTGACGCGCCACGGCACCACCCGCACGACTCAGGGCCCGCTCCTCGCATGGGAGCGGGCCCTTGGCCCACGTGTTGGCGGGGCTCAGCCGAAGACGACGCAGGAGGCCGCGGGAACCTCCACCGAGCCGTCGTAGCGCGGCATGCCCGTCTCGGTGTCGATCGCGAACCAGGTCACGTTCCCGGAGCGCTCGTTGGCCGAGTAGAGGAAGCCGCCGCTCTCGGCGAGCGCGCGCGGCCACTCGCCGCCGCAGGGCACCGTGCCGGTCAGGCGGAGCGCCTCGCCCTCGACGGCGAACGCGGACAGGACGTCCTCACCGCGGGTCGCGGTCCATACGAAGCGGCCGTCGGGCGACACGACGACGCCGGACGGGTAGGCGTCACCGGCCGGCGCGTCCCGCAGGACGGGTGTCTCGGTCAGCGGTTTCAGGGAGCCACTCGTGGCGTCCCAGCGGCACACGGTGACGGTGGGGGTGAGTTCGTTGAGGACGTAGGCGTATCCGCCGTCCGGGTGAAAGGCGAGGTGGCGGGGGCCGGAGCCGGGGCGTAGGGCGATCTCGCGGTGCAGCGCGGGCGTGCCGCGGTCCAGGGTGCACACCCGTACCGAGTCGGTGCCGAGGTCGACGCTGACCGCCCAGCGGCCGCTGGGGTCGGGCTGCACCTGGTGGGCGTGCGGGCCGCGCTGGCGGCGCTCGTGCGGGCCGGAACCGCTGTGCTGGAGCAGCCCGGAAGGGGCTCCGTCGAGGGTGCCGTCGGCGCGGACGGGCACCGCGGTGACGCTGCCCGAGCCGTAGTTGGCCGTGAGTACGTGCCCGTCGTACAGGCTGAGGTGCGTGGGCCCGCTGGCGCCGATCGGCACCGGCGGCCCGGCGAGCTCCGGCCGGTCGCCATGAACGCGGTACGCGGCCACCGCCCCGTCGGCCGTCTCGCTGACCGTGTAGAGGGTGCCCCCGTCGGGCGAGAGCGCCAGGTAGGACGGGTCGGGAAGGCCGTCGACGCTGTCGCGCAGGGCCAGGCCGCCGCTTTCCGCGTGGACGGCGGCCGTCACGACACCGAGGCCGCCCGCCGCCGTGAACGACCCGATGAACGCCCTACGGCGCCTGCCGACGTCTGCCATCGGTGTCCCCTCTCGGTCCGTGCGGTTCCGGGGCCGACGGTAGCAGTCGATCTCCTGCGGTCTAGACCAAGTGGGTGAAGTCCCGCCGGGAGCCGGGGAACGCGTACTCAGGCGCCGACGAGCCGCGAGCCCGAGGAAGCGCGCAGGGGCTCGGCGAGGTCGGCCAGGGCGCGCTCGAGTCGGTGGAGGTGGGCGAGCGCGGGCTCGACGGGCGCTTCACCGGCCCAGGAGATGTGTTCGGAGCCCTCGGTGAGCGCCGCGACGGCCGCTTCGACGCGCCAGCAGGTGGCGGCGAGACGCGCGCCGTGGGAGGCCTCCGGGTCCGGCGGCGACCGCGACCAGACCGCGGATCTCACGGGCGCAGTGGTCAAGCAGGGCGAGGACCCGACGGGCGCGGCGCTTGCGGCCGAGCATCGGGTTCGGGGGGTGCACTAGCGGGGCGACGGAGAACCGTACCCGGCCCAGCAACTGCTCGAGTTCGGCCACGCGCGGCGCCGGATCGGCGGTCGGCGATCCGGCGGCGCGCGGCCGCCTCGGCCGTGCAGGCGTGGACACAGCGCGGCGGCCTCGGCGGTCGGCGATCCGGCGGCGCGCGGCCGCCTCGGCCGTGCAGGCGTGGACACAGCGCAGGGCGCGCTGGATCCAGGCATCGGTGGTGGTGCGGGTGGTGACGGGCAGCACGAACCCGGGCGTGGTGTGCACCCGCACGGAGGTCGCGCTGCGTGAGCGCGTCCCGCACCGGCTGCTGCCGCTGGTCGAATCGGTCGGCCGGGCGGCCCGTAGTGCTCTGCCGGACGTCGGCATGCGCCGCGTCGTGCTCCCGTACGTCACCGCCGCCACCCGTACGAACCAGTCCGGCCCGCCCGTCCCCGACCGGGCGCCCGGCCGCCGCACGCCCGGTCCACGTGCCCGAAGCCGCGGTCGAGTGGCCCGGTCACGACGAGCGCGGTGACGGCGTCCGTTCTTACGGTGAGCTCACCACTGCACGAGAAGGCGAGCCGCATGCCCACCTCCCGCATGACCGAGTTCGTGAACCCCGAGGCCGCATGACGACGGTCCAGGCGCCGCAGTCCGATCCCGTCGCGGACGACCGGCGCTGGAAGGCGCTCGCGGTCTGTCTGACAGCGGGCTTCATGACCCTGCTCGACACGTCGATCGTGAACGTGGCGCTGCCGTCGATGGAGCGGGGACTGCACGCCGCCCAGGCGGACCTGTCATTGGTGATCTCCGGGTACTCACTCACGTACGGCCTGGCCCTAGTGCCCGCGGGCCGGCTCGGCGACCTGCGCGGGCGCCGGGAGACCCTCCTGACCGGGATCGCGCTGTTCACCCTGGCGTCGGCGGCGTGCGGACTGGCGCCGACCGGTACATGGCTGGTGGTGTTCCGGCTGCTGCAGGGCATGGCGGGCGGCCTGATCGCGCCACAGAGCTCGGGGCTGATCCAGCAGATGTTCCAGGGCTCCGAGCGCGCCCGCGCCTTTGCCGCGTTCGCCAGTGTCGTCGCCGTTTCCACCGCCGTCGGCCCGCTGGCCGGCGGTCTGCTGATCCAGGCGTCCGGCAGCTGGCGCTGGGTGTTCTTCGTCAACCTGCCGGTCGGCCTCGCGGTGTTCGCCGCGGCGCTGCGGGTGGTGCCCGCGTCCGCGCCCCGGAAGGACTCGCGCGAGGGGTTCGACGTGCCGGGCGTGCTGCTGCTCGGCGCCGGGGCGCTGGCCCTGATGCTGCCCCTGGTGCAGGAACAGGCGTGGCCCGGGCGGCGCAAGTGGCTGCTGATCCCCGTCGCCGTCGCACTCCTCGTGGCGTTCTGGGTGTGGGAGCGGCGGCAGGGGCGGCTCCGGAAGGGGCCACTGGTGGATCTGCGGCTGTTCGCCCTGCGGTCGTTCACGCTCGGCGCGCTGCTGAGCATGGTGTATTTCGCCGGATTCACCTCGGTCTTCTTCCTGTACTCGCTGTTCCTGCAGAACAGCATGGGCTACAGCGCGCTGGCGGCCGGTGTCGCGGCGATGCCGTTCGCGGTCGGCTCGGCGGCCGCCGCGCTGGTCGGCGGGCGGCTGGTCGTCCGCTACGGCCGCGGTCTCGCGGTGTTCGGACTGTGCGGGGTGGGACTGGGACTGCTAGGCACCATCGCCGCCGTGCGGCTCGTGCCGGGTGACGGCATGGGGTGGGCCGCCGCGCTGCCGCTGCTCGTCGCCGGGATCGGCTCCGGGCTGACCGTCTCCCCCAACACCACACTGACGCTCGCACGGGTGCCGGTGCGGCGCGCCGGGGCCGCCGGAGGGATGCTGCAGACCGGTCAGCGGATCGGGTCGGCGTCGGGGATCGCCGCGGTCGGGGCGGTGTACTTCGCGCACATCGCCAACCACGGCCGCCCGTCCGGCGCGCTCCAGCTGGGCCTCGCGACGGCGTTGCTGTTCGTGGTGGCGGCGTTGGGCCTGGCGGTGGCGGACATGCAAGAGAGGTCGGACGTCATCCGGCGCTAGTTCCCAGGTCCTGTCGTCAAACTCCCGTCGTCCGCCCGGAGGTCGGGCCTTGCGGCGTCGTGGGGGTCCCCCCCGCTCGAGCGAAGCCGAGAGTGGGGGAGCGTGCTCTCGGCGTGCTGGGCTCTGGCCCTCGTACTGGATGTACGTGGGCCGGGGCCCGGTGCTGCGAGTGGGGGCACCTCCCACGCCCTTCAGGCAGTGGGGCAGCGTGCATGGCGTCTCGAGGCAGGCGGGAGTTTGACGACAGGGCCTAGGACCGGCGTCGGGGCTTGCCGCGCTTCGGGGCGCCGGCGCGGCCGCGGGGAGTGCGGCCCGTCGTCGACCTGCCCGCCGCCGGCTTTTGACGTGCTTCCGGGCGCTTGGGCTGGTCCTGCGGAGTGGTACGGCCGCGCGTGCTGTTGACCGTGCGTCCGCGCACGATGCCGATGAAGTCCTCGACCAGGTCGGTGGTGGCCTCCTCGGGCCAGGACAGGGCCACGCTCGACTGGGGAGCGTCCACGACCGTGCGGTAGGTGAGGTCCCGGCGGTGGTGGAGGCGGGCCAGCGACTGCGGGACAAGGAGGAGGCCCACGCCGGCCGCGACGAGCTCGATCGCGTCCGCCGTGGTCGCCGGGCGCTCGAAGGCGGGCTCCCCCGGAGGGGCGTCCCACTCGAAGACGTCGTCGAGGGGGTGGAGGACGACCTCGTCGGCGAGGTCGTCCAGCGTCACCTCGTCCGCCGCGGTGATCAGGTGGTCCTTGGGGACGACGACCACCGTCGTCTCGGTGTAGAGGGGGATCGCGCTGAAGAACGTACGATCGACCGGCAGCCGTACGAAACCCGCGTCCGCCCTGCCGTCGCGCAGCACCTCGGACGCTTCCGCCGGTGTCACCTGGACGAGGGTGAGCGGGATGTCGGGCAGGCGCTCGTGCCAGATCCGCACCCACTTGGCGGGCGTCACTCCGGGGACGTACGCGAGCCGGAACGACGGTGTTTCCTGCGAGCCTGTCACCAGGCCAGGTTACCGGCCGTGGTCGGACGTCCCGTACGCGGCCGATACCCTTGACCTCATGAAGTCGCAGCAGAGCACCCAGACGATGAAGCCCGCGACCGCGGCGAAGAAGCTGGGCGTGTACCTCCCCGCCACCCCCGCCGAGTTCCAGGAGGGTGTCGTCTCGCGTGCCGAGCTGAACGAGCTTCAGAACAACCCGCCCGAGTGGCTGCAGGAACTGCGACGCAACGGTCCGCACCCCCGCCCGGTGGTCGCGGCGCGGCTGGGCGTCTCCATCGCGGGCCTGGCGCGCGGCGGGGTCACCGAGCCGCTCACCACCGAGCAGATCGAGGCGCTGCGGCAGGAACAGCCCGAGTGGCTGGAGAAGGAGCGCGCCACCCAGGCCGAGGTCCGCAAGGAAGCGGACCGGATCAAGGACCTGAAGAAGGAGAAGGGCGCCCAGCAGGGCTGAGCCCAAGCCGGGCGCACCGTCTCAGCTGTCCGACGGCACCTTCAGCCGGTCCCAGCTGACCTTGCCGGGGATGCCGTCCGCGTCCTTGCCCTTGAAGCCCAGCTTGTGCTGCCAGGCGGTGTAGGACTTGCGGTCGGCCTCGGTCCATTCGGGGCTCGGCCCGCTCTCGTAGTGGCTGCAGCCCTCCGCGACCAGGCGGCGGCCCATGGCCGTGATCACGGGTGACTTCTGCCCGATGTGGAAGAAGCCGCTGCCCGGGAAGGGCGCGTACTTCGGCTTGGGCGCGGGCTTGTGCGGGTCTCCCGGGTCCTTGCCGCCGCCCTTTCCGGCCAGCCGGTCGGCGATCCGCTTGCGCATGCCGTCCATCGTGAAGCCGCGCGGGTCCTGCTTGCCCGGCTGCCACTCCTTGTGGCCGATGACGGAGCGCTCGGACCAGCCGTGGTGGCGGCAGATTGCGGCGGCGACCCTCTCGATGGCCTCCTTCTGCGCCTCGGGCCAGGGGTCCCTGCCGTCGCCGAGGTTGATGCACTCGAAGCCGTAGAAGTGCCGGTTGCCGTCGGTGTCGGCCTCGTTGTCGTGGGGCAGGGTCGTCTCGTCGACCACGGCGCGCAGGACGTCGCTGTCGCCGAGTCCCGCGTGGTTGGCGCGGCCGTTGCCGACGAGATGGACGTGGCCCTGCTTGTCGATGACGCCGTGGCACAGCGGGCCGGGCAGCCCGGAGTAGCCGTTGTAGCAGATGTTGACGGAGTTCTCGGTGCCCGAGGTGACGGTGTGGTGGATCATCACGCCGTTCACCGGGCCCCAGGGGCCCTTGGTGTTGCGGTTGTGGTGGCGCCAGTCGCGCACCTCGTGGACGGTCACGCCCTCCGCGCGCAGGATCTCCACCAGCTTCGACGCGCTCAGCGGCTGGGCCATCACTCGTCTCCTTCCGCGGCGGCCTCCGCCGCCGCCGTGGTCTGCGAACGGCCTCCGGAGGGGTCGGCCTCGGCCGCCTGTTCCTCCCGCGCGGCCCGGGCCTCGGCGGCCAGGGTGGCCTCGTCCGCGGCCGGGATGCTGCTGGCCAGCGGGCCGAAGGCGAGCCGCAGGTCCACGGCACTCTCCTCGCCCTTGACCAGGGCCAGCGGCGCGTAGTGCAAGGCGATGCCGGCCGGTTCGCGCAGCAGGGGGCGACGGGCCGGGTCGGTGGGCCACTCGACACCGCCGGTGGCGGTGCGGGCGGGGATCAGCCAGTGGTCGCCGGTGCGGTAGCCGCCGCCCTGGGCGAAGTAGATCTCCACGCCGTCCTCCAGGGGCAGCCACTCCCCCTCGGTGACGGGAACGGCGCCGCCCTTCAGCGCCGTCGTACGGCCCTTGCGCCTCGCGCCCTCGTGGTGGTCCCAGCGGCGCAGGAACGGGTGCAGGTGCGGCAGCCGTCCGACGCCCGGGGCGGGTTCGGCGGACAGGCGGACGCGGCGGCCGGGCAGGTCCAGTTCCTCGACCCGCAGCAGGGGCAGCGCCTCGCGGCGGGAGGCGTACGCGGTGTCCGTGAACTCGACGAAGTCACCGACGTCCAGGTCGAGTTTGTCGTCGACGCCGAGGGACGCCAGCTGCATCCAGGTGCCGTCGAGTTCGTCGACCGGGAAGACCACTGAACCGTTCTCGCGGGACCACTTGAACGTGGCGTTCTTCGCGTCGCCGCCCGCGTGGACCTCGACGCGGTACAGCTGGTTCTCCGGGCCGCGGTAGCGCGCGTCGGGGCGGACCAGGCACGGGTCGTCGTCGGCGTGCTCGGGCCGTTCGCTGCGTGCGGCGAGCCGTGCCGTGGCGGTGGATCGGCGCTGCGCCCAGCGGTCGAAGGCGGCCCGGACGACCTCCTTGGACGGCTCGGCATCCTCGATCTCCAGCTCGCCGAGGGACAGGGGCAGCACCTGCCAGACGACCTTGGCGCGGACGGCGGTGTCGGGCAACGCCGCGCCGAGGGCGACCTCGCGCAGGGCCGGGTCCTCGGCGGCGTTCACGGCGCGTTCCCAGACCTGGAGGTAGACGAGGAACGGCGACGGGGTGGGCGAGGGCAGCCGGTCGCCGGGCTTCTCCGGGTCGCGGAAGCCGTCGGGCTGGTCCCAGTAGTCCCAGTACGTCTTCGCGGGCGCCGGCTGCTCGTCCTCGGCGCCCTCGTCCGGTACCGGCGTGCCGGGCGCGGGGCGGTCGGCGTCGACCAGGATGCCGTCGACGTAGTAGCGGCCGCCATGGATGTACAGGGTGTCGATGTCGTGCTTGCCGCCCACGTACTCGATGCGGAAACCGGTGGCGTCGCGCGGGCCGCCGTGCCGGCCGATCAGGTCGGCGACGAGGATGCGCTCGCGGTGGAGCTGGATGGCGGCCTGTTCGTTGAGGTCGGCGTCGAGCTGGACGCGGCCCTGCTGGGCGACGACCGCGGAGTAGTGCCGCTCCGGACGGAAGGTGGAGCGGGAGAGATCGGCGTGCATGAAGGGGGTCCCCCTGGTTCGGAATTCTGCGGGTGGGTCGTACGGCGGCACCGCTCACGTCACGAAGAAGATCCCGGCGTCCGTGCCGGCGGGTGTGTACTCGGCGAGCCGGGCGCGCAGGCCGTCCTCGCGCTGCGGCCGGTACAGGTCGTGGAAGGCACCGAGTTCGGCCCCGTCGTCGGCGCCGCGACGGATCTCCTCGGCGCACCGGTCGGCCAACTGCCCGTACCAGGGCGTCCCGTACCACTGGGCGGCGAACAACGGTCGTATGCGTCCAGCCTGTTCGGGACCGGCCAGGTCGGGCTGGCAGCGGTACCGGCGGGGCGTGCGCGAGCCGGGCGGGACGTACGAGAAGCGCAGGCAGCCGATCCCGCGCCGGGCCACGTGGAGCTTGCCGGTGAAGACCGAGTTCTCGGCGATCTCCACGGCGTGCGTGTGGACTTCGCCGATGACGGTGGTGCGGTGCAGGTGCAGGACGGCGTGGGCGTGGCGGCAGTCGGGGGCGGAGAGGGCCTCGCGGTCGTCGCCGGTGGCGTCCAGGACGCTGTCGCGGAGGTGGATGTCGAGGGGGTCCTCGCTCACCTCGTCGCCGATGACCTCGATGGTGCCGAGGATGCTGTGCTCGATCTGCAGGCAGGCGGTGGTGCGGTCGAGGACGATGCTGGGCTCGTCGGGCGAGTGCGGCTCGCACTCGGGTTCCAGGGACCAGCCGGGCACGAGGGTGCTGTGCCGGACGACGACGGCGCCCATCGGGCCGGTGACGTTGATGCCGCGTCCGGCGACGAGGAGCCCGTCCAGGACGAGGCGCGGCCGCTCGTGCGGTGCGCAGTCTCCGTCCACGGCGCGGATGTTGAGGGCGTCGGGCCGGTTGCTGTACCAGTCGAGCAGCCGGATCACCGGCCGCGTGCCCTCGGCCGCCCGCAGTTCGAGGCGGTCGCCCGGGTCGAGGTCGAAGTCCAGCTGTTCCTGGTACGCCCCACTGTGGGTGATCTCGATGATGCCGGTACGGTCCGGGCGGCGCGCCTCCTGCCAGGCCCGGTAGGCGTCCATGATCCTCCGGTACGGCTGTCCGGGCCCGACCCGGTAGCAGTCGGCGTCGGGGCGTGAGTCGCGGTCGCGGTCGTACTCGCCGCCGCCCATGTCGGCGCCGAAGGCGTGGTGGTAGTCGACCCAGATTCCCTGCCGGGGCGCGGAGCGGGACCCGAACGCGATGCGACCCAGCTCCGGGTCGACGGCGATCTGGCCGCGCCGGGGCCGGTAGCGCCAGTCGGACAGGTCGGCGACCACGATGTCCGTGAGCGGTACGGGCTGGTCCTCGCCGTCGCGGCGGATGACGAGGCTCTTGCCGGGACCGTAGTAGTCGGCGAGCCGGTCGTGCAGCAGACGGCGGGTGACGAAGGCCGGGACGTTGTCGACGGCGGCGAGGTGCGCGGGCGACGGCTCGGGGACCGGCTTGGTGACGAGCGGGGTGTCGTTGCCGAGGATGGAGAAGGTGTACAGGTTGCGGGCGCGGTCGATGCAGTAGGCCGGGGACGCGGTCAGGGAGTGAGACTTCAGCCGCCAGACGAAGAGACCGACTCCGGCGGGGCTCCAACCACCTTGTTTGCGAGCCGAGTCGGCGCGCCGTACGTCGACGGTCCGCGACGTGCGCCCGAAGGGGCCGCCCGCCAGGGCGAGTTCGGATCCGTCCCGCAGGTCGACGAGGCGGCCGCGCTCCCCGCGCCGCCCGGTGCCGTACAGCTTCACGGGCTGGGTGTGGGCCACCTGCCGGGACAGTTCGACGGCGCGGGCGGGCCACTCGGCCACCTGCTCGGCGAGTTCCTCCAGAAGGTGGAGGCTGCCCTTGCGGCGGCGGTGGGCGACGGTGGCGGCCACGTCCCGGCGCGGTGCGATCGCCTCGGAGAGGGCTTCCCGGCCGCCGCCGTGCAGGCCGGTGGTGAGGACGCGTTCGTAGCCCGGCAGGGTGCGGTAGCCGACCATGTCGCCGAGGTACGGCAGGACCCAGGGTGCCGCGGTCTCCACGAAGAGGTCCTCGTAGCCCTGCTGGACGCCGTCGCGAACTCGGTCGAGCTGCTCGGCGATCACGGCGAGCAGGGCGCGCAGCGGTTCGCCCTCCTCGGCGTCGCGCAGCCGGTGCCAGCGGGGCAGCAGCTCGGCGAGTCCGTCCGGCTCCCGGGGCGCCACCTCGGCCGGTGTCTCCAACTCGACGTCCGGGGACATCACTTGACCTCCGTCAGAATCAGGGTGTCCGCGGCCTTCGCCGACAGCAGCGCGAGCTGGGCCGGGCGGATGCCGCGGAAGACGAACACCGTCCGGCCCTTCGCCAGGCGCCGGGTGTCGGTGATGTCGGGGTTGAGGCGCAGGAGTCCGGCGAGCGGGAGGCCGTAGCGGACGCAGACGGACGAGAGAGTCTCGCCGTTCGCGTCGCGGACCGTGTGGGTCCTCTCCTCGTACGTCGCCGGATGCGCGGGTACGGACGCGCGCGGAACGACGGGGTCGGTGAGCAGCGCGGTCAGCTCGTCCGGGCCGGCGGAGGCGCGTACGCCGGTGAAGACGTCGACGTCCACGTAGTCGACGCCGGGCACCGACTGGGCGGTGGCCAGTACCTCGGAGAGCCGGGCGGGCTGCCCCAACTCCCGCCCCTCGTAGCCGAGTCGCCGCAGCAGGGCCTGCCGCAGCCTGGGTTCGACGAGCTCCCAGGCGTGATCCGGGGCCGACTTCACCTTGGCGGCGACGAGCAGCAGGACCGGTTCGCGCACGTCCACGCGGACCGCGAGGCCGGGGTCGCCGTACTCGGTGAGCGCGGCACGCAGGGGCCTCAGGGTCTCCTCGCCGAGCGGTACGTCGTCGGTGCCGGCGACCGTCACGTGCAGCACGCGCCGCCGACCGTCGAAGAGTTCGCGCGCGGCGGCGCGGCCGATGCCGGCGCGGGAGCGGGCGAAGTCCTCGTAGTCGGCCGCCGAGACGAGCCGGTCCAGGGCGGAGACGGCGAGCGGGATCGTACGGCGGGTCAGGCCGGGTCCGTCCGCGTCCGCGCCGCCCGTGACCGGGCGCGGGTTGGTGACGGCGGTGACGCCGAGCGGGCGGGTGAGGGGCTGGGTGATGCGGTCGGCGGGCACGTTGGCGGCCTTGCCCGTGCCGGAGCGGTAACGGGCGCGGACGTTCTCGTGCCCGCCCGGCAGACGGGCGCCGTGGACGCCGTCGCCGAACGTCACGGTCGTGCGGCCGCCGGCGGTGGTGCCGGTGATGTAGACGCGTTCCGTCGAGCCGCGTCCGGCGAGGCTGTCGACCTCGTGCCAGAGCAGACCGTCGACGCGGATCTCCAGGACGGGTGTGGCGCCGAGCGGGGTGTCGTCGGCGAGCCAGGTGAGCGGGGACTGCCACAGCGCGAACGTCTGGTTGACGCGGTCGGAGTCGCCACTGCCGATGGCCTCCTCGCGGCTCTCGCCGTGTGTGACCTCGACGACGTTGCCGAGGATGCGGACGCTCACGCGGCGATAGCGGTGCACGAGGTCGGCGGTGAGGGTCAGCCGGGTGTGCACATGGTCGCCGGGCAACTGCGGGTCGACGGCCGGATCGGCCGCGGCGATCGTGACCACCTCGGTGGCGGTGACGCCGGCCGCGCCGGGGACATCGGTGCGCTCGCCGGTGACGATCAGGGTGCGTCCGGGGCGCAATCCGTCGTACAGCTCGGCGAGTTCGATCTCGTTGCCGTGGACCTCGTCTCCGAGCGGCTCGTCCGCAGGGCGCAGGGACTGGCCCGCCGCATGCACGGTGGTGTCGCGGATGTGTGAGAGCAGGACGTCGAACTCGTCCAACCAGGGATCGGCGAGGGTGAGTTCGGTGCCGCGTCCGGTGATGCCGTAGTTGGTGTAGGTCGCCGTGCGCGCCGCCACGACCTGCGTGGTGACGAAGGCAAGCTTGGCGTCGCCGGGTGTACCGGCTCCCTTGGCGGGGCGCTGGATCGCCACCCAGCTACCGACGGTGATGCCGTCGTGCACCGTGTCGAGCTGCAGCACGCGGCGGTTGACCGGTTCCGGCTTGCTCGCGATGACGATCTCGACGTTGGGTTCGGTGCTGCCCACCGCGTACTTGAGGGTCACCTCGTACTCGCCGTGGGTGAACCGCGCGCTCGCGCCAGGCCGCAGGGACTCCTCGTGGGCCGTGCCGTTGTGCACACCGACGTGGACGGTGCCGTCGTCGTCCGGGCGGGACACGAACAGGGTGCGCTCGGGCAGGCCGGTGCGCAGGCGGGCGGTGACGCCGGGTTCCTGGGCGTCGGCCGGGATGGGGGTCCCCCCGCTCGAGCGAGTTCGAGAGTGGGGGAGGCTGAGCCAGTTCAGGTCGCGGTCCTGGCCGGAGCGGGTGGACAGGTCGACCTGCCCCGGGCCCAGCGTGAAGCTGACCTGCTGGGCGACGGGCAGGTTCTCGGCGCGCTGGTCGGAGCCGCTGCCCTCGACATACTGGAACTCCGCCCGGACCGGGACCTTGCCCGCGGGGTCGTACACGACGCGCAGGCTCGCCAGTACGGCGCCGGTCAGCGGCCAGTCGGCGGTACGAATGACCCGGCCCCGGTCGTCCTGGACCGGCTTGAGCGGGGCGGTGGCGCCGAAGGGGGCCCCGGTGACGCGCAGGGCGAGCAGTTCGCGCAGGAGTTGGGGTTCGCCGGTGCCGGGTGCGGCGGCGGTGCGCCAAGCCGGGTAGAGGCTGCCGAGGCCGGGGTTGAGGGCGGACAGGAGGCGGGCGGTGTCGGTGCCGGGGCGTTGGGTACGGCCGCCCGCCGTTCCGGGTGCGGGGGTGACGGTGCGCAGGGCGGGGAGGACGGTGGCCAGGGCTTGGAGGGCGGCGCGGCGGGGGTCCTGTGCGGGCCGGCGTACGGGGGTCGGGGCGACTGACTGTGCGGTCGGCTGTGCCGGTGCCAACTCCAGTGCGCGTTCCGCCAGTTCCGCCAGCACCGCCTCCAGCCGCTCGAACCACGCCGACACGTCCTCGTAGGGTTCAGCCAGAACCTGGGCCTCGGCCAGGCGGGCCAGCGGTTCGGCGAGGCTGGTCGCCAGGCTCTCCGGAGTTTTGATGCCGTCCAGGTCGGTCCGCAGCGGGGCCAGGACCTGGTCGTCGAAGTCCTCGATCAGGCGGCTGACCGGGCGCGGATCAGGGACCTCGGGCGTCGGCGGCTCGTCGCCCGGTTCCCCCGGGGTCGCGGGCTCGGCCGTCCAGCGCCGTACCTCGTCGACGAGTTCCTTGAGCGTGGGCGGGGCCGACCTGGGCAGGGAGATCGCGGTGATCTCGTCCTCGCGATCGATACGGACACCCGCAACGGGCAGCAACTTCCTTTCCCCGCCCGCCTGTTCGCCGAAGACGAAGAGGAGTTGGTCGCCGGTCTGGAGGGAGTTCGCCGTGCCCTCGACGAAGAGGGAGGAGCGGTGGTCGAGGTCCTCGGGCGTGACAAGGGAGGGGCGGCGGCGCCGTACCTTGAGCTCGTTCCAGTCCCAGCGGGCGCTGAGCTCCCGGGACGTCTCGAACGTCAGGGACTGCTCGTCGGCGGAGGCGGGCACGCTGTGGCTGCGCGCGCCGCGCGGGATCAGTACGGGCAGGGCCTCGGCGCGCGGGTCGCGTTCGAGGGTGTACGCGAGATGGGTGCCGGCTGCGACACCCGGTCGCGGCCGGTATCCGACGAGCCGGCCGAGCAGCACCAGCGAGCGATGCTCGTTGGCTGTACGGATGTACGCCTCGTCGGCGATGCGCTCGGAGTGGAAGGTGAGCAGGTCGCCGAGGACGGCGGTGGCGTCGAGCAGGCCGATCGCCGGGTCGTCGGGGGTGCGGACGGTGAGACTGTTCAGGGCCGGGTACGCCGGTGAGGCCAGCCGGTCGAGGAGGGCGGCGAGGAAGGAGCCGTACTCGCCGACGCGGTAGTCGAGGGCGGTGCGGCCGGGAGGGTTGTGGAGCGGGGCGGGGGCGAGGCGCTCGTCATGGCCTCCGCACGCGCCCCCACAGGAGCAGCCCTGGCTCATCGGGCACCTCCCAGGGATATCGCGAACCGCCCGTTCTCCGGCCGGTCCCGGTCGTTGTCGCAGATGGCGATCTCCAGCGGGCCGAGCCGCAGCACGCCGTCCTCCCTCTCTCCTCGGTCTGGTTCGAACAGCCTTCGCAACCGCGTGACCTCCACGCTCTCCACGCCCGTCACGGCCGCGGCGACGGTGACCAGACGGCTGAGCCGGACGGATTCGCCGAAGGTCAGCGCGTCCGGGTGGAAGAACCCGAGCCGTCCCCCGGGCAGCCGCCCGTTGCCGAGCACGCGGTACAGCTCGGCCAGGATCTGCCCGTGCTGGTGGCCGGGCCGGGCGCAGACGGTGAGCGCGATGTCGAGCGGCACCGGGCGGGCGGGGCCGACGACCAGGTCGTGTCCGATGCGCCGGTACGTCTCGAGCGACTGGGTGACCGAGGCGAGCAGTTGCTCGGTCGGGGCGCCGGTGCCGTACGCGTCGACGGCGACGTGCGCCTCCTGCGTGCTGCCGGTCCAGCGGAGTTCGGCGGCGGCCCGCTGGACGCCGGGCAGGGCGGAGGCGAGGACCGCGTAGTCCTCGGCGGTGACGGCGCGGAGCCGGGTGCGGCGCAGGTCGAGCGGCGCCAACTGACGTACCTGGTCGATGGGTTCGGGTTCAGTGCCGCCGGTGGCGGGGAGCGGGTTACGGACCGTGGCGACCGTGGTCGCGCAGTCGGCCGCCACAACCAGGTGGTTGATGGCCTCCGCGCCGACGTTGCCCGCCAATCCGCCGCCGAGCCGGTACCGGATGGCGAGCCGTGTCCCGGGCGACGGCCTCGCTCCATGCCGGCCGTCACCGAAGCGCAGGGCGAGGCGGCCATCGTCCTCCAGCTCGCCGACGAAATGCCGCTCGCGGGGGCCGCTGTCGAGCAGGTCGCGGCGCGGCTCCCAGGCCTCTTCACCGTCGTACGGGCGTACGGCGGGCAGGGCGCGGCGCCCGTCCTGGGTCAGGGCAGCGGCAGCGGAGCCGCGCAGCACCGGCTCGTCGGGGTGGAGTCCCGCCGCGTACGCCGGTCCCCAACTGTGCGCGATCTCCCAGGCGATGTGCCCGTCGAGAACCGTACCCGCGCGGGCCCGCGCCGTGAGGATCTCGACGCGTCGCAGCTTGGTGTCGAGCAACTCGTCGCTACGGTACAGGAGTTCACGCAGGGCGCGGACCGGATGCCGCTGGAGTTCCAGGTGCTCCAGTGTCTTCAGACCGTAGACGACGGCGAGTTCGGCGGTCTCCGCCTCGCCGAGCCCGTCGCGGTCGCGGGCGCTGCGCCACAGGTCGACGAGCCGTTGCCGTACCCGGCCCGGGATGGCAGCGATCCGCTCGGCCTGTCCGGCGGCGACCGTGCCGGGATCGGGGAAGGGGACGGCCTGGGCGACGGGAGCGCGGCCGAGGACCGGGCGGAAGCGGGGTGCGAGGCCCGGGTACACGGACTGCGCGAGCAGCGTGCGCAGGGCGGCTGCCTGGGCGTACGACGTGCCCGGCACCACGTGTTCGTGGCGCTGCCCGGCACGCTCGAGACCGAGCCCGGCGCGTACGGCGGCCCGCTCCCCCACGACCTCGAGCAGTTCACGGACGTCGTCGGGGGTGAGTGCCTGCCCGCTCTCCGCCCGGTCGGTCAGGGAGTTGATCAGACGTGCGGGCGCGTTGCCCTCCGTACGGTCGTCGCAGCCGAAGTCCGGCGGGCCGCAGGGGGCGACGACGGCCGGTACCAAAGGCACGGTGACCGTCTCGGCGAACCCGGAGCGGCCGTGGTCGACGAGGACCGTGTTGCCGCGGGCCAGGGTCACATCCTCGACGGGCAGGCAGTCGGGGCCACCGCGGGTGGTGAGGGTGAGGGGGAAGCGCAGCGCGTCCTCGGCGGCCCAGGTGACCTCCAGGACCGGCTGGTCCTCGATCCGGTCCAGGCCGGGCGTGACCGAGGTGAGGCGCACGGCCTGACGGTGGGCGGGGTCGGCGTCGCCGGGGGTGCCGGTGCGCGGGCCCCTGACCTCCTCCAGGACCAGGATGTCGCCGGATTTCAGGGCGAGTTGGCGCTTCCGGCAGGTCTCGGCGTCCACCCAGGCGTCGCGCAGCGTGGCCGCGGAGGTTCCCTTCGGCAGGGCGCACACCTCGCCGCCCCAGGTCCACAGCCGGATCGCGTTGTGCGCGACGCGCAGCTCCAGCGGGTCGGCGACGACGACCGGTTCGAAGACCTCCACCGAGCCGCGCTCGTCGAGGTCGCCGAGGTCGTTCTCGTCGAGGACGGTGCCGGGTTCGGGGCGGTCGTGCGGGTCGAGGGTGCGTACGTCGACCGAGGCGAAGCGGTACGTCCCGGCCGCGAGGGTGTGGTCGCCTGCGGTCTCGACGGTGACGTACGTGCGGGCGTTGCAGCCGTCGTGCATCGCGTAGTCGATCAGCCGCACGTGCCGGCGGACGGAGACGCGCCGGCGCGCGGTGCCGAGGTAGGCCTCGGTGGCGACCGCGTCCTGCTGGTAGCTGATCCGGTCGCCGGTGTGGGCGAGCAGTTCCACCAGTGTGACGCCCAGGTCGGCGGGGTTGCGCTCGATCCAGTCGGGGGTGGTGAGCGCGAGCCGGTCCAGGAGGAGCTTGCGGAGGGTGTCGTAGTCGCGGGCGGTGTAGTCGACGACGGGCGCGGCCGGCCAAACCGAGGTTTCCCCGCCTTCGTCCTTGCAGTCGAAGGGTGTGGGGCAGTCGGGCCGGAAGCTGAAGTCGGCGCCGTGGTAGCGCTGGTCGAAGCCGCGGAACGGTTCGGTGCCGGGTCGCCCGTACGGGTCGGTCTCCACCAGGGAGAGCCGGTAGCGGGAGGTGTCTCCGGCCCGGTCGAGGGTGACGTGGAGCCGGTCGTCGAGCTCCGGGTCCTCCTCGCGTTCGACGCTGACGTCCACCGCGGTGATGCCGGTGATGCCGGTGATCCGCCGGCCGCCGTCGACGCGGACGTTCTCGGGGCCGAGGCCGTGCGGCGCCTTGCCGAGGAAGGTGACGGTGAGCAGCAGCCCGTCGTCACTGACCTCGACGGCGTCGACACCATTGAGCTGAGCGGCCCTTGCCTTGGCCCGGCGGGTGGTCGCGGTGCTCATGCCGCCCTCCCCTCGAAGACGTCCTCGCGCACGGTGCCGGTGGACCGGACGACGTACGACAGATGCACGCGTACGACGGCGTCGCCGCCCTCGATGTCGAGGGCCACGACCTCGACGAGGTCGCCCAGCCAGCGCTGCAGTGCGGCCTGGACGGAGAGTTCGAGGGTGCTGAGCAGTTCGGGGCTGTTGGGCGCGAAGACCAGGTCGAGCAGTCCGCAGCCGAAGTCGGGGCGCATGACGCGCTCACCGGGGCTGGTGAACAGCAGTTGTTCAATGAGGTCGTGGACGTGCTCGGCGGGACGGGCGTGCGCGGTGCGGCCCCGGCGGTCGGCGTGGAAGGGGAAGGCGATGTCGGTGCGGACTCGCCCGCTGGTCGGCCTCATCGGACGGTGACCTTTCGCTGCGCGGCCTGGACGACGGGCGGCCCCTGTGGGACGAAGGCCGCGCTGAAGCACTGGGCCGCGGAGGTGTCGAGCAGCACGTGCGCGCCGTCGACGGTGACGCCGCTGCCGTCGGCGGTCCAGCGGACCGAGACGCACGGCGAGGGCACACCGGTGACGGTGTGCGGGCAGCCGGTGACGATGTAGGTGTGGGCGGCCGTGGTGACGGCGGCGCCCTGGCTGAGCGCACCGCCTGAGGGTGTGGTGGCGGGCGTGACACGACCGCCGTGCGGGCAGCCGATCACGGCCGCCGCGTCGAGCAGACTCCCGGACATCTCTTCTTGCGTCCCCCGTTCCCTATCGCTTCGAGAGCACGGTCAACTGGCCCTCGTTGATGGTCACTTCACGTCCGCGCAGCACGACCTCGGCGCCCGCGCCGGTGGCGATGACCACGGCTTCCCTGGTGATGCGGATGTAGGCGCCGCCCTGGGCCTGGAGCAGGATTCCCTGGTCGGCTCCGGCGGTGTCGTTGAGCACGAGCTTGTGGGCCTGCGGTGTCTGCACGACGACGGGCTTGCTGGGCGAGTTCGCCTGGAGCTCGCGTCGCGCGTCGGGCGGAAGCTCGTCGGCGGCGCCGTACCAGCACCCGGTCCAGACGGGGAAGCTCGGGTCCCCCTGCTCGAACTCCACCCAGACGCCCGAGCCGGGCGGCGGCACCACGAACTGGCCCGCCTCCTGGCCGGTGAAAGGCAGGCAGGGCAGCGCCCAGGTGGACGGTTCGTCGCCGAGCACGTCCGGCACCTCGGCTGTGATGCGGCCGATGCGCAGCGGGTCGTTGTTGTCCACCACCCGGCCGCGGAACTTGCCGAGGTAGCGATTGCTGGGTGCCGCCATGCTGAACTGCTCCTGTTCGATGGGTGGTTCGGATCAGGGCCGGACGTGGTCGCTGCGCGCTTCCAGGCCTTCGCGGGAAAGCGTGAAGTTCTGCTGGAACGAGCCGGGGCGCAGCTCGTGCGTGACGGACTTGACGTAGTAGTCGCCGTCGTAGGCCCGGCCGGAGCCGCGTACGCCGACGAGTTGGCGCGGCTGGAGGAGATAGCCGTGCCGGTTGACGTCGAGCGAGCCGGAGCCCGAGACGACGTCTGCGGAGACGGCGGCACGCGCCAGCAACTCGGCCTCTGCCTGCTCCCGTTGCTGTTTGGCGGTCCCGGAGAGGGTCTTGCGTTTGAGGGCCGGCGTGGGCCGTCGGCCGAGAGGCGGACGCAACGGACTGATCGGCGGCTGCGGAAGCAGGGTGGCCTGCCGGGTGCCGGGGTCCTGCCAGCGGGCCTGCGGCTCCTCCCGCGCGGTGCCGTCGTACGCGAACGTCAGCTGGTCCACGGTCGAGTGGGCGTCCATGTTGACGTTGAGGGCGTGCTGGCGGATGCCGAGGCGTACCTCGGGACCCCAACGGGCCAACGACTGGCCGGGGTTGGGCCCCGGCTCCAGGTAGAAGGTGTAGCCGTTGGCGCGGGCCAGTTCCGTGACGTACTGGAGATCGGTCCCGGTCTGGTAGTGCACGCGCAGGTCCTGGTGTGGGGGCTGGGCGATCTTCTCGGTGTAGATGTCGGGGCGGATGCCGTAGTCGGAGTAGCGGCGCAGGATGCTCAGGACACGCTGGGAGGGTGGCAGGTTGGGGTAGCGGGCCGTCCGCTCCTCCAGGTCCATCAGCAGCGTCAGGTCCTCGCCGGTGACGGTGAGGGTGGAGTGGCCGGGGCTGTTGCTGGCGCCGACCTCCTGGCGGACGATCAGGCCGTCGAAGAGCACGTCAGGCGTGCCACGGACGCTGACGGTGACGATGACGCGGGTCTTCGGGTCGAAGAAGCCCTCGGGCAGCAGCCGTTGGTTGATGAGCCCGTTCTTCGTCAGGTCGAAGGCGAGCTGGAAGCCGCTGCGTTCGCCCGCGGTGGCGGTGATCTGGGCGGACAGCAGCGCCTCTGCGACCTCGACGGGCACGGGGCGGGCGAGCGTGGGGCCCATGAGGAGCGTGATGTGGACGGGGCCCTGCCCCACGGGCAGTTCAGACACGCCGGTCTCCACGCGGCAAGCCGCCGGCGAGCGGGATTCCGATGACCCGCCCGGCCTCGTCCGTCAACTCCCGTGGATCCAGAACGGGGTTGGCGTCGGCGATCCGCCACCACTGGCCGGGGTCGCCGAGGAAGCGCCGGGCGAGCAGATCGGGACGCTCGCCCGCGCCGACGGTGTGCGGCTCGGTCTCCTCGTCGAGCGGGGGCAGCAACCGGCGCTTGGTGTACCGGACTTCACTCCCGTCGGCGAGCCGGTGCACACCGATCTCCGCGTCGTGGTAGCGGCTGGTGCGCGGATAGGGATGGGCTCCGGGTATGGAGTCCAGGGCGCTCTCGTACGGCTCGGTCTCGGCCATGGTCTGCGGGTCAACCCCTTCCGGTCACGAGGTCGGCGCCCCCGAGCCCGAGGACGCCCAGGCTGCCGCCGCGCGCGGCCGCCGCGAGCCGCTCCTTCTGCGCGAGATGAGCCATGTAGAGGTCGGCGCCGCGGTGTCCGGCGGGCAGGTCGCTGACGGTGAGGATCTTCATGCCGATGCCGAGTGAGGCCCGTATCGGATTGAGATTCACGTCGAACGCGGACTCGTTGATGGACACCTCGGTCAGCCGCACCGGCATGACCCGCTTGCTGCCCCACGTGAACAGCGTCAGGGGCATCTCGATCGGGCTGATCTCGATGGCACCCTGCTGCGACAGCCGGGTCGCGGCGCGCAGTTGCGCGGTGGTCGGCTGCACGAGCATCTCGAGCGTGGCGAGCTGCGGGTGGATGCCGTCGGGCGCGGCGACCTCGAACTGGTCGGTCGCGTCGATCTCGGCGGTGAACTTCCAGGTCTCCTGCGCGGGGCCCTTGAGCCGGAGAGCTTCGTTTCTGTCTCCGCCGCCACTTCCCCCGCCGCCGCCATCTCCGCTGTCTCCGGCGGACTGGGGCGCGATGCTGCGTTCCAGGGTGTCGGGGTTGAACTGCAGCACGATGACTCGCTGGGGGGTGCCGCGGTCGGGGTCGACCACGACTATGCCGGAGCGGATGGGTTTGGGGATGTCTGCGTAACGGGTCACGGTTCGCCTCTGCCGCGGTCGGTGGTGTGCATGGATTCAGAGCTGCCGGATCACCATGGACCACCAGTTGTCCAACTCCTTCAGAGAGCCAGGGTCAAGGGTGGTGAGATACGCGGTGAGTAGATCCTTGTAATCGGCTTGCTGACTGTCATTCGCTGCCCTACTGAAGGCCTTGTACCTCCCGATGCGATACAGGAATTCGATGAAGTTTCCGAGCGACTCGTTGACGACCTCGATCTCGACGTTCTCAGCGACCAGTCGCGCGAGCAGGATCTGCCCGTCCAACGGGTTCAGGTAGTAACGAAGATCGGACTCGCTGTGCGGTGCCCCCAGCGTCACGAGCGTGACCTGCGTACCGCCGATGTCGGCGGAAACACCATCGAAGGTCTCCGGGTCGGCAACGACCTCCACCGAGAACATCCCGGTGAGCCGGTCGGGCAGGCCGACGTCAAAGAGCTCTTCCGCCTCGATTCCCGCCGATTTGAAAACCTCGCGGTCCGAGAAGTCGAGGCACGTGATATTGCCCGCCCCAAACAGGTCGATGAGCTGCTGCTGCGTTGCCATTATTTCCTCGCCGGTGTGGTGTCTACTTGCTCGTGATGAAGCGGGCCGATTTGTCGCGTTACTTCCACCATCCCTTAATGACGAACTTTACCAGTCGACCAACTTCCAACTTTTGCATCCCGGTTCGGATTTGGCGGCCAACCTTCGAGTTGGTCTTGTTGTGCAGTTGCCTCATGGTCTCCGGATGGTCTTCACCCGCCCCCTGAAGCTCACGAAGATGGTCCGCCTGCTTCTTCATCGCATACGTTCTGGCGGCTTCGGCGAGATCCGGGTCTTCCTTGAATTTGTCCATGATGTAGGTCGCGAGGGCATCGCGATACGAATCCTGAACCGTGCCGCTTCGTCTGCCGGTACCGTCGACCTTCTCACCCCTGAAGGGCGAGAGTTCCTCCTGGTCCTCAGATTCCCACCGCTTGAGCTCGACTACCTTGGTGACGAAGTCAATCTTGTCCATGACTTGTTCGAACTCGATGGGAATGGGGGCGCGGTCCTGCTGACCCGGCAACGGACGGGAGTCGCCAATTCCCCTGGACTTCTTGCGCTTTACCTGCTCCCGGCCTGTACCGACAGTCTTGGTGAGCGCATCGATCAGTTTGTCGCTCTTGCCCTTGGCCCAGTCGCTCGTCTTGATGTCCTGCAGACCGTTGGGCATCTTGGCGATCATTTCCTGGAGCTCCACCTCGGCGAGGTTCGCCTCCCGGGCGCCCTTGATCTTGTTCTCCGCTTCGATCTCGCGCTTCAAATCCTGGTACAGCTTCTGGAAACCCTTGGCGAACTCCGTTTCCGATTCGTCACCCTGAAGCAGGAACCAGTCATCGAACTCCCTGATACCTACTCTCTTCTGAATTTCCTTCAGGACTTCGGAATCTTCTCCGTCCAGGACCAGTTGTACGCGCTGCCGCTCGGCCTCGCTCACCTGCCGTCGCGGGTTGAGCAGGGCGTTGATCGCGTACTTGGAGGAACCTTCCAGGTTCAGCTGGCTCAAGCGGTACCAGATGCGCAGGCCGCTCAATGTGGCTCGCATGACGGGCTCTTTCGTCCCGCGCCGGAGCATTTTGTCCAGGCGAGGCTTGATGCGTGCCACGATCCTTGCCAGCCGTGCCTCCTTCGATTCCTTCGATTTCTCGTCCTTGCGCCGCTGCTCCTGCCGCTGCCTCTTCTGCTCCTGTCGGCGACGCTTGTCCTCGCGCAGCCGGTCCTTCTTCCTCTTGAACCGGTCACGCAGCTTCGACGCGCCGTTCTTGAGCGCCTTGCCGAGCTTCGACTTCTTCAGCTTCCTGCCGAGCGTCTTCGCGGCGTTGCCGACCTTCTTCAGGGCGGACTTGACCGCGCCCTTGGCCTTGGCGAGGGCCTTGCCCGCAGAGGACTTGGGCTTCCTGGGCTTGGTCGGCTTGGGACCCTCGATCTCCTTCTGCTTCTTCTTTGAAGCGGGCTCGGGAGTCTTGTCCTTGGCGGGAGACTCCGCCTTGTCCGGGGTCCGGTCCTTCGCCGGGCCCTGCTCTTTGTCAGGCGTCCTGTTCTTGTCGGGGCTCCCGTCTTTCTCCGGCGTCTCTTCCTTCCCAGGCCTCGTCTCCCCGTCCTTCGGCCTCGTCTCCCCGTCCTTCGGCTTCGTTTCCGCCCCATCCGGCTTCTTCGCCGGCCCCTTGGGCGTGGCGTGGTCCTTCGGCTTCACGGGAGACTTCGGTTCCGGTGACGGCTCGCCCTTCGGCCTACGCTCGGTGCCGGGCCGGGCCAGGGCCTGGCGGGCCTTCCGCATCGCCCCCCGCGCCGAGTTCACCGCCGAGCCGGCCGCCTTCTTCGCTCCCTTTCCAACCTTCTTCAGCCCATCCATGATCTTCTGCGCCATGCCCTTGAGCCGCTTGCCGACGCCCTTCGTCGCCGAAGACAGGCGCTGGAGCAGGAAGTTGGTGATGAAGTCCAGCAGGGCCACGACACCCGCGGCGACCGCCTCCGCGAACAGGCAGGCCGCCGGCCCCGCCTTCACCGCCTTCAGGTACGCCCAGAACTTCCCGAACGCCGACAGGATCGAGCTGACGGTCTGCCAGGCCGCCATCAGGCCCTGGACGATCGTCAGGATCGCCCCCGCCGCCGGCACGATCATCGAGACGACCTTCTCGATGACCAGGGACGCGATCATCATCGGCAGGGACGCGATGATTGCATCCCACGCCATCTTGCCTATCTGTTTGATCGACACGCAGCCCTTGACCAGGACGTCGATCACGGCCTTGCCCAGTCCGAGGACGCCCTCGACCTTCGTGTCGAACCACTGCTTGACCGCCACCTTGATGGCGCCCCAGAGGTGGTCGGTGATCCCGGTCTTGGCCGAGCTGCCCGCCTTGGAGATCCAGCCGCCCGGGTCGGGCGCGATGTCGGCGACCAGCGCCGCGAACTTCCCGAGCGCCTCGATGGCCGCCTGCGCGAACTTGATCGCTCCGACGATGACGGCCTGGTACGCCTTGATGACCGCCTTGACGCCCGCTTCCAGGACGTCCAGCAACTTGTTCAGACCGGCCGCGAGCGCGTCCAGAAGTGAATTGACCGCCTTCTTCAGGCCGTCCGCCAGTTGGTTGACCGTCGCGATGGCCGCGTCCCGCAGTCCCTCGATCGCCTTGCGGAAGCGGTCCCGCAGTTCGGGGAAGGCGGCCAGGAGCGTGTCACCGATCGCGATCAGGACGTCGGCGAGCGCGTTGATCGCCTTGATCGCCAGGTCGCGTACGAAGTCGATGGCCTGGTTGGCCCACTCCTTGAACGTGTCGATGATCCCGTTGACGGCCTTGCGGGCGGCGTCGAAGACCGCGATGACCGCCGCGAGCAGGCCCTTGAAGAAGTCGGCGACCTTGTCGGCGATCCAGCCGAGCAGGCCTCCGGAGGGCTTCTGCTCCTCCTTCTTCTTCTCCGCCTCCTTCTCAGCGTTCTCGCGCTCAGTGTCGATCTGCGCGTTGTCCTTGTCCTTGCGCGCTCCGACCTCCTTGTCCTTGTCGTCGCGCGCCTTGACGATCTCCTTGTTCTTCTTGCCGTGCTCGTCGTCGGACTGCTTGTCCGCGTCCTCGACCTTCTTGTCCTGCTCGTTCCGCCAGTCCTCGCGCTGTTTCTGCGTCTCCCGGGCGACCCGGCCGCGCTCGGCCGTCTGCTGCGAGGTGTTCCGATCGACCTCACGGTCGATCTCGGCCTGCTTGTCCTGCTTGGCCTGCTGCTCGCCCTGCTGGTGTTCCTTCTCCTTGGTGCCGAGGTCGCCCTGCGCCGTGCCGGCGGCACCGGTGATCTCGGTGCCCTTCTCCTGCTTGGCCACGGCGCCGACCCCGGCCTTCGGCGCGGGCGTGGCCTCGAGTGCGCCACCCTTGCTGCCCCCAGAACCGCCGGACGCCTTGCCGCTGAGCTGTTCCCGGGGCGCATTGGGGAAGATCTGGTCCTCGCCCATGGGCTTGGCCGCGTCCTCGCGGCCGGTCGTCTGCAGGTCGGACTGCTTGTCCTTGAGCGCCTTGGCCTGGTCGTCGGTGCGCTTGGGGTCGCTGGCGCCCTCGAGCCGGATCTTGGGGGCCGGGCCGACCGTCTTGTTCTCGAGTTCCGGGTCGGTGGTCGGGACGGCGTCGGCCGCGGCCTCGACGTTCTTCGCCTCGGCCTCGCTGAGCCCCTTGTCGGACACCGCGGGGGCCGGCGGCGGCGCCACGTCGGCCGTTGGCTGCTTGCCCTCGGCCTTCTCGCCGCCCTTGGCCTTCTGCTTCTCTCCCTGGTCCTCCGGGCCGACCCGATCCACCTTGCCGGTGACCTGGGCTGCCGCCGGAGCGGCCGCGGGTGGCGCCGAACGCGTCTGTGGTGCCCCCGAGGGACGTTCCCGCGTCGGCGGGGCCGCGTCGAGCCGCTGCTGCTCCTCGCCGATCTTCTTGTCCGCGGCCTTGTCGACCCCGGGCATGGCGGCGGCCGCCTGGTCGGGCGCCAGCTTGCTCACGGTCTGTACGGCGGCCTTGGGGTCCTGCCCCGAGACGTCCGGCGGCTCCTCCTGCTTCTGCTCGGGCGCGGCCTCACCACCGCCCCCTCCGCAACTGCCCTGCCCGCCCTCGTCCTTCTCGGGCGCGGGCGCGGGCGGCGCGCAGCCGCCGCCGTCCTTCTCGAGGGACGCCTCGGGCCGGGGCGCAGCGGACTCCGCGGTCTGGCCGGGCCCGTCGGTCTGCTCAGCGGCCGGGCTCACCGCCGCCTGCGCGACGGACGGCGCGGCACCAGGTCCGGCAGCGGTCGTCGGGCCGGTCTTCTCGGCGGCGCCCACGGGTCCGCGCGGCGCGGCGCCGGGCCCGGTCTCCTTGGGCACCCGGCTCTTGGCCTGGGGCGCCTCGCGCTCGGGCCGGGGCGGTTCGGCACCGCGCCGGGCGGCGGGCGAGGGGTCACGGTCCTCGACCGGGGTCTTGGGAGTCTGCGCACCGGCGGGCCGGGACACGGCCGCTGCCACCGGACTCACCACGGAGGGCGCCGGGCCCGCAGCCGACCGGGACTCCGCAGACGTACGGTCCTGCTGTTCCCTCTTCTCCTCCTGCGCGTCCTTGGCGTCCGGCTGTTCGTCGTCACCGTCCGCGCCCGCCGCGCCGGAGCCGTCGGCCTCCTTGGTCTGCTCCTTCTCCTGCTGCTGTTCCGGGTCGGGCTTCTCGGCCTCGGGCTCGGGCCGGTCCTTGTCCTGGGTCGCGAGGTCCGGACCGACCTCCTGGTCGAGCGGCTTCTCGGTCTCCTGCAGGTCCTTGGTGCCGCGGTCCTGAGCCTGTGCGGCGGGCCCGTTCTCGGGCTGCGGGGCCTCGCCCTCGACGGGCCCCTCGTCCTGGCCAGGGGCCTTCGGCTCGGGCCCGGCGTCGTCGGCGTCCTCCTCGGCCCGCCCCTGTTCGTTCTTCTCCCGCTCCTGCTCGGTCTTCTCGGCCTTCGTCGGCGGCGGGGTGGGGAAGGAGGGCAGCGACGGTTCGGCCGCGCCCGGCTCGAGCTTGTCCGCGGTCGGTACGGCGGACAGGTCCAGGTCGGCCTCGGGCAGGTAGTCCTCGGGCTTGAGTGCGGGCTCGGGCTCGCTGCCCGGCGCCCGGCCGCCCTCGTCCTCGCCGCCCGCGACCTCCTGGTCGGCGCCCGCTTCGAGGCCGAGCGGCCGTTCCTCTTCCCGCGGCTCGGCCTCGGCGCCGCCGTCCTCGTCCTGCTTGTTCAGCCCATGCTCGGACAGCGCGGAGTCGGGCTGCTCAGCCCGCTCGTCGACCTTCTCGGGGCGTATGGGACCGGACTGGGCCTTCTGCTTCGGATCCGGTTCCTCGCGCTTGGACCCGGGGGCCGGCTGCGTCTGGTCGTCGCGGCGCTTGCGCTTGTCGGCGCCGGGCGCGCTCGCCTGCTGCGGGTCGGCCTCCTCGCGCTCGCGCTGTTCCTTGCGGTCCTCCTTGGCCTGTTCGGCGCCCTCCTGCCGGCCCTGGGTGCGCTCGTCGGCGGCCTGGTCGGTGCGCTCGCGGTCGGCGGCGCCCTGCTCGTCCTCCTGCTGCTGCTCCTCCTTGGCCCGCTGCCGGGAGGCGTTGCGCTCGTCCTCCTGCTCCGTGCGCCGGGCGGCGTCCTGCTCCTCGGTGGCGGCGTCCGCGCTCGCCCGGCTGCGGTCGCTGCCGCTCTTCTCGTCGCGGGCCTTGGCGTCCTGCTGTTCCTCGCGGGCGTCGGCGGCACGCCTGTCGGTGGATCCGCGATCGGACTCCTGCTTCTTCTTCCACCGGGTTCGTTCGACACCGAGCTCTTCGAAGAGGTCGATCTCGGGCAACGGCGCGTCGGCGGGCTGGAGTTCGACGGGACCGGGGCGGGCCTGGTCGGCGATCTCCAGGAGCCGGTCGTACTCGGGTGTGAGCAGCCGGTTCTCCAGGCGCTCGACGACCGCGTCCTCCAACTCCTCGGACATCCTCGCCAGTTGGAGCCGTACGCGGCCGGACGCATCGGTCGGGTCGCCACGCAGGCAGCGCAGCACATTGCCCGCGAGCCGGTCCACGAGGGTCGCCGGGTCGACGGCCTCGGCGCGCATCCGGTCGGCGTCGACGGTGGCGTAGCGCAGCCAGCCGGGTGTGGCCTGTCCCTCCTCGACCTGCGGGGCAAGCTCCGAGGCATCCGGCTGTACGACCGCCTGTGCGGCCGCTTCCGCCTCTCGCTCAATGGCCTGCTGCGGCAGGCTCACGGCACCGAGCTCGCGGCCCGCCCGCAGCGCGCCGAGGCCGTGCGGGTTCTGCACGGTGTGCAGCAGCTCGTGGGCGAGGAGGCGGCGGCCCTCGTCCGTACCGGGTCTGAAGGCGCCCTCGCGGAAAAGGACGTCCTGGCCGACGGCGACGGCGTCCGCGCCGAGCAGCCCCGTGAGCTGTGCGGCGTCGCGTCCGGTGTGCAGCCGTACGCGGCCGAGGTCGTGCCCTAGCTGCTCCTCCAACTCCCGCCGTACGCCGGGGTCGAGGGGCTGTCCGGCGCCGCTGACGATGTTCTTCGGCTCGGGGGCACGCGACTTGGCGGCCCGCTCCCTGCGTTTGCGCCGGCGCTGTTCGGCGGTCTGTTCCGCTCGGGCGTCCTGGGCCTGGGAGCTCATCGCGTCACCTCCCCGTGCCCGCTGAGTCCCTCGTGCACCGCGCGTGCCAGTTCCTGGCCGAGCCGCCGCGCGGACAGCCCGGCGGACAGCGGCGGGAGCCCGGTGAGCGCGTCGACGCCGACCGCGCCCTGTGCCGCGAGGGGCACGCCGTGCAGCCGTACCAGCCGGGTGAGTTCGCGCTCGAACGCGGCCGTGACCCGCTCGGGGTCGGCCCGGAAGCCGTCGAGGACGAGTTCGCCGATCTCCACGTGTATCGCGGCCGGCCGCCTGCTCACACCCATCCGCGGACCTCCGGGGGTGTCAGCGAGCGCTCCAGCTTGAGGTACTCGGTGCGGGCGGCCGCGAGCATGTGCCGCATCTGCAGCCGGTCACCCTCCTCGGCGGCGAGGAACGCCCCGGACAGGGCGATGTTGCGGATCGAGCCGCCCGCGACGGTGAGTTGGGCGAGGAGTTCCGGGTCGATGTCCTTCAGCGGTGCCTGCGGCGGCAGCACGCGGCGCCAGATCTCGGCGCGCTCCTGCTCGGCAGGGAAGGGGAAGTCGACGACGAAGCGGATGCGGCGCAGGAAGGCGGTGTCGAGGGCCTGCTTCATGTTGGTGGTGAGGACGGCCAGGCCGCGGTAGGCCTCCATCCGCATGAGCAGGTAGCTCACTTCGAGGTTGGCGTAGCGGTCGTGGCTGTCCTTGACCTCGCTGCGCTTGCCGAAGAGGGCGTCGGCCTCGTCAAACAGCAGGAGGGCTCCGCCGCGTTCGGCCGCGTCGAAGACCCGGCGGAGGTTCTTCTCGGTTTCGCCGATGTACTTGCTGACCACCTGGGAGAGGTCCACGACGAACAGGTCGAGGCCCAGTTCGTTCGCCATGACCTCGGCGGCGAGGGTCTTGCCGGTGCCGGAGCCGCCCGCGAACAGCGCGGTGACGCCCAGGCCGCGGCGCAGGGTCGCGGCGAATCCCCACTCCTGGTGGACGATCGCCCGCTGCCGTACGTGCGCGACGATCTCCCGCAGCACACCCGTCTGCCGCTCGTGCAGCACGAGGTCGTCCCAGCGGGCCTGCGGCTCGATCCGGCGGCCCAGCTCGTCCATGCCGATGCGCGCCTCGTCGAGCCCGGCCCGCCAGGCGAGTTCGGCGGCGTCCAGTTCGTCCTCGTGCGGCAGCCGGCGCCGTACGGTGGCGGCGGCGGACCGTACGACGTGCGGCGGCAGCTGGAACTGGGCGATCAGCGACCGGAGTTCGGTGTCGCCCAGCTCGGCGACCTCGTCGAACGCGTCGGCCCACAGGCCGAGTTGTTCCTCGTCGTCCAGACGGGGCACGGCCACTCGAGTGCCGTGCGGGCGCTCGCTGCGCAGCGGATCCTCGCCGGCCACGACGACGGGTACGGCGGCCCCCGCCAGGAACGCCTCGGTCGCCGCCCGCTGGTCACGGTCGAGCTCGCCCACCTCGACGAGCAGCGCGGCGGGCAGCAGGATCGCCTCGCGTTGCCACAGCCGGGCGAGCCGGTCGCGTTCGGCGGGGTCGGCGGGAATGTCCTCGGCGCCCATCGCGTACAGCCCGAGACCCGAGCGGGCGGCAGCGGCGGCGGCGATATCGGCGCGGCTGCGCAGATCGCCGCCGGTGACCTCGACGAGCAGCGGTGCGCCGGGGCTGCGGCCGCCTTCCGTCCAGCCCTCGGCCAGCAGGCTCGCGGCCAGGTCGTACGACGGCGGCAGCGCGTCCGGCACCGGGGTGCGGCGCAACTGGCCGTGCAGGCGGGCGTCGAGGTAGGGCGAGCCGAGCAGGAAGTGCAGGATGCGCTCGTCCAGTCGGAGCCGGGAGGTCGTCAGCCGCGACTCGTCCTCCAACTCGATGATCCGCCAACGCCGCAGCGGGGCCACGGGCGTGAGCGCGCTCCAGTGGGCAGCGTCCAGGGCGGCCAGCGCGAGCGAGAAGGTCGGGTACGCCCGCCGCGGATCCCCGGCGGCCGCGGCGCACCGGGCGGCGGCGGTGGGGTCCAGCTCATCGGCGGCGGCGAGGAGGACCAGGTCCCGCTCGAAGGGGGTGAGGCCCAGGCAGGCGACCAGGGTGTCGAGGGGGGCGAGGTCGGGGGCGACAGGGATGAGGGCAGCGGTGGCCGGGGAGGAGGCGTCGTCGGTCGGGGCTGCGGCGGCACGCGCCGAGTGCGGGTCGGACGAAACACCAGCGGGGCCGGACGCGGCCGAGGCGTCGCCGTGCGAGGCTCCCGCGCCACCGGCCGCGTCGGCCACGACCGGAGCGGTGGCGCTGCCGCCCGGCGCGGCGGGCGTATCGCCGGCAGCTGCCGAATCCGGTGCGGGCCGTGCCGCGTGGGTCGCGTGGGCACGCGCCGCGTGGGTGTCGATGCGGGTCAGGACTCGGCGGATCTCGCCGGTCAGCGTTGCGCCGTCGCCGAACGCCGCGATGGCTGCCGGTCCCTGCGTCGCGTGCGCTCCCATGTCCTCGCCTGCCTCCATGGGTCCCACGTCCTCACCCACCCCCGTCGCTCCCACGTCTCCTCAGCTCTCCGTGTCCGCGTCGCCGTCCGGCCGGGGGCTCTTGACGGCCCTCTTGGTGGTCCTGGCCCCGGGCGCCTTGCGGGTGCGGGCCGGTGTCTTGGGCGCGGACTTGGCGACGGTTTTCGCGGGCGTCTTCGGAGGCTTCACGGTCTCGGCGGCGTCAGCCTTCGCCGGTTCCGGCTCGCGCCCCTCGGCCGGCGACTCGCCGGAAGTGGCCGGCGTCGCTCCCGATGGGACCGGCGCGCCCGGTGCTCCGAACGGCAGGACCCGGACGTCGGTCCGCTCGACCGGCCTGCCGGCGACCGGCGTCTCACGGCCGTCGATGAGGACGAGGGACGCCTGGTAGACCACCGACAGCGCGTACGGGGTCTGGTAGAGCATCCCCCACAGCTTCGACGTCTCGTCGACGTCCATCACCATCGGCGTGAACCGCACCCGCTGCGCCGCCTCCGCGAGGTTGCTGCCCGTCAAGTACGGCCGCTCACCGGCGAGTTCGATGACGTCCGTGGGCAGGATCGGGATCTCGTGCAGCGTGCGCACCACCGAGCCGATGAGCCGCTGGCCGACCAGCTCGGTCTCGTCGCCGTACGCGCTGATCACGTAGTTCAGGTCGAGCGCGGCGGCGGCCCGGCGCACCAGTCTGCCGTCGGACGCACGGGTCGGCAGGTCCTGGTTGCGCTGCGAGACGTTGGGCGTGACCTGGTACAGGAACACGGAGATGGTGGGCTCGGCGGGCGGCTCGGCGGGCGGCTTGCGCGGCTCCACCTTGACGGCCATGTCGATCTCGGGTCGCAGATGGGACTCGATCAGCAGGGCGAGGGCCTGGCTGACATGGGCGATGGCGAGTGCGTTGCTCATGGCGTCAGTTCCCCGGTTCCTCTCGTGCCGTTCGTCCCCGTCGTTCTCGTGCTGCTGTGCGGCTCACTCGCGCCCCCGTGCCAGGTATTCGGCCAGGCTCAGGGCCGCTCCCGGCCGTTCGCCGGACCGCGTCGGCGGCCGTGTGCCGTTCCGCGGCGGCGTCGATCCCGCCGTTACTTCGAGCCGCCCGATCTGCACCCGCACCACCTGTTCCGGCGACCGTGCGGGGCGGCGGGCGGCGGCCTGCCGTACGGCCTCACGGGCCGCTGTGGTGTCCGCGGCGCTCGGGCGCGCCGCGGCCAGGAGAGCGGCGGGGGCGGCGTCCGTGCCCGGGGGGACGGGCAGGGACGCCGCGGCCCGGTCCGCGCCCGGTTCCGGGCGCCCGGCCCCGGCCGTACGCGATCCGGACGGGGGCACCGGCCGCGGCGTCGCGAGGGGCGCGACGGGACGCAGCAGCGGTGCCTCGGGCAGGGCGGGCGGAGCCGAGTGTGCCACCGCGTCGGCGGGCTCCCGCTCCATGTGTACGACGGTCCGCTCCCGTTCCGTGTGCCGCCGCACGTCGGCAGGGGCCGGGCGCGGCGACTCCCGCTCGGGTACGGCCGTCGGCGCGGCGGTAGGCCACGCCACCGGGTCGGCGTCGGGCTCGGGTGTGCGGGACCGTACGGCCTCGACCCGTTCGAACGGGCCCGGCAGCCGGGGCCGTACGCGGACCGCGTCCGGTCGTGGGGCGGTGTGCCGGGCGAGCAACCGGTCGAGGAAGTCGGGCTCGGCCGAGGGCGCCCGGGAGGGGGTGTCAGACATCCGCGCACAGCTCCAGGTAGTAGCGGCGGCGCAGCGGGCTGAGCGCCAGGATCTCCGGCTCGCTCCAGCCGTAGGCGGTGGCGAGCAGATGGACGTCGAGCAGTACGTCCCTTGCCCAGGCGTCCAGTTCGGTCCACAAATAGGAGGCGATGTCCAGCTCGGCCCGGGTGGCCGCGCCGCACTCGGGGCAGTTCACGTTGAGGGTGACATCGGCGCCGGGGTCGGCCGCCTCGACGGCGTCGGCGATCCGGCGCTGCACCGGGGCGGGCAGGGCGTCGGCCGGCACGGCCGTTCCGTCCCGCACCGCCGAGACCAGGCACCGCGCAAGCAGCGCGGCGCGCGGGTCGGCGGCGCGGGCGGCGGCCGCGAGGTCGGCTGGGGCGGGCAGCCGGAACTCGACGTCCCAGCCGCCCTCCGCCAGCCCCACGACGCTCGTGTCCGGCCCGCCGAGCGACCGGGCGAATGCCCCGGCGTCCAGGTCGAACTCCATGTCCGCCCCGCACGCGTGGCACTCGAGGCGCACCTGCATCCGCTCCCCGAACAGGGCGCGACGCAGGTCGAACAGGTCGGCCTCGCGCTCGCCCAGGGGCCGCTGCGGCAGCGCCCCTGCATCGAGGTCCGGGCGTGCCGTGCGGTGCAGCAGCCGGGCGCGCCCGGCGGATGCCTCGACGAGCCCCGCCTCCCAGGTGGCCAGCAGCCCGGCCGCCCCGGTGTTCGCCATGTGTCCCCCCGCTTTCCTCAACTGATGTCGGTTCAGGCCGGGTTGAGGAAGGAGGGCTCCTCGGGTTCGGGTACCTCGTAGTCCCGCTCCCAGCCCTCGCACTCGAGTTTCAGCGACTGGATGGCCACCGCGTTGGCGTTGGCGTCGAGTTCGCCGAGCACCTGGTACTCGCTGGGCCAGGTCCGGTACAGCTTGTGCGAGACGGCGACCTGGCCGGCCTCGTTGAGGACCTGGATGACGATGTCCTTGCGGAAGTCGGCGAGGGACACCTCGGAGCCGAGCCCGGCGCCGACCTGCCAGACCTTGTTGGCCCAGCGGTCGAACTCGGGGTCGTGGGTGACGCCGCGCTCCAGCGTGATGCCCTCGAACTCGGAGCGGCCGGGCGACTTGCGCGGCGAGGAGGGGTCGCCGCCGTGCCGGTGCTTGACGACTTCGGTGGTCCGCTTGAGCGGGCTGATCTTGCTGATGCCGGCGACCGTTCGACCGTCCCACAGGACCAGGAACTTGAAGTTCTTGTAGGGGTCGAAACGATGGGCGTTGACGGTGAACTCTGCCATCGGATTCCTTCAGCTCTCCAAGATTCCCGGGGCCTACAGTTCGAACTGGCCGGACGTCTGCTGGATTTTGACGATCACGAACTCCGCCGGGCGCACGGGTGCGATGCCGACCAGGACGTTGACGACGCCGTTCGCGATGTCCTCGTCGGTGGTGGTGTCGCTGTCGCACTTGACGAAGTAGGCCTCGCGCGGGGTGCGGCCCTTGAACGCGCCCTGCCGGAACAGGGTGTGCAGGAACGAGGAGGCGCTGAGGCGGATCTGCTGCCACAGGTTCTCGTCGTTGGGCTCGAACACCACCCATTGCAGGCCGCGTTGGAGACTTTCCTCGACGTGCAGCGCGAGCCGCCGCACGGGCACGTACTTCCACTCGCTGTCGAGGGCGTCGGAGCCTTCGAGGGTGCGGGCGCCCCACACCGTGGGACCGGTGAGCGGGAAGGTACGCAGGCAGTTGACGCCGAGCGGGTTGAGCAGTCCGGTCTCGCGGTCGGTCAGGTCGACCATGAGCGAGTGCACGCCGGCGAGCCGTGCCTCGGTGCCGGCCGGTGCCTTCCACACGCCGCGTTCGGAGTCGGTGCGCGCGATGACGCCCGCGACCGCGCCGGACGGCGGGAAGGAGCGCAGCCGCCCGGTGAGCGGGTCGGTGAGCTGGAGGTGCGGGAAGTAGAGGCCCGCGTGGTTGCCGCGTACGGCGTCGAAGGCGGCGAGGCCCGCGCGTGCCGTGTCGACGCTGACCCAGCCGGCGGGCGCGTCGACGAGCAGGAAGATCCGCCGCTCCTGGCACAGGCGTTGGGCCGCCGAGACGACGGTGATCGCGTCCTCGGTCTTCTCGTACGCGGCGAGTTCGGGCAGGACGAGGAGGTTGACGTCGGCAACGCCGCGCAGTGCCTGGATGCCGGTCTTGCCGGCCTCGGAGCCGATGAGGTCGCGCGGTCCAGGTGCTTCGCCGTCCTCGCCGCCCACCAGCGGGAAGACGGGCGGGTTGACGGACGCTTCCAGGCCGAGGTCGTTGGCGCACTCGCCGACGAAGCGGACGACGTCCTCGGGGTCGGTGGAGCCCGCGACGACCTGGACGCGCCGTCCGAAGGCGGTGACCTCGACGCCGGCGAAGGCGTGCTTGCCGGGGGCGTCGGGCAGGGCGCGCAGCCTGCGTTCGAGCAGCAGGGCGAGTTCGGCCACGGAAGTCGGGGCCTCGCCGTCGGAGTCGGGGTCGTAGAGCGTGAACTCCCGTTCCACGTCACCGATCTTGACGGTGAGGTCGACGGCCAGGTCGGGCAGCTCGTGCCCGAACGGCTTGGAGACGGTGCCGGACGGGTCGGGGCGGCCCTCGCCGACGACCTCTACGCGGATCAGCCGGGAGCCGGCGTTGATCACGGTCTGCGCGTAACTGCCGCTGTCCGGGTCCATGGACAGGCCGGTGAAGCTCTCGCGGGCCTCGCCCCGGGCGTCGTACACGCGGAGGTTGAAGGTGTCGTCGGGGCAGGGCGTGTCCTGGTCGACGGCGACGCGCAGGCCATTGCCCCAGACGCCGGGTTCCTTGGCGTGCACCTCGAGGACCTTGGTCCCGCTGTGGCCCTCGGTAGACTTCAGGGTGATGCACGCGGCCTTGCCGCTCCCGGCCTTGGTGACGCGGACGATCACGGCGACGGTGCCGCCGTTTCCGAAGAACTGGTGCACCGCGTAGCCAACGGCGCTGCGTGCGCTCAGGCCGCCGAAACGGCGCTCGAACTCCGCGAAGCTCGTGACGCGTACCGGCTCGTTCAGCGGACCGCGCCGGGTGTGGCCCACGAAGGCGGTCACCGAAGTGGTCAGGGTCGAGATGGTGCGGGTACTGCTGGGAAGCTCTTCGACGTAGACGCCGGGATACGTCGGCTTGGCGGCGCTCACCGCGCTCATCGGCTTTCCCCCTCCTGGTCGCTGTCTCGGGGTACCGAGGTACCGAGGTACCGGGGTGCCGGCACCGGGCGAAGGCACCAGGAGAAGACAGCGGAGGGACATGTTCCGTACCGGCGCGCCACACGGCGCCGCGCGACTGGGCGGCGGCGGCCGAGCGCACCGCATCAGTTCCCCCGTCAGTACCCGGACGGTTGTTTCCGGGTCAAGCAACGCGCTTGTGACTCCTGATGCTCACGTGCTCAACCCACCTTGAAGCGTTGGCAGTTGACCGAACAAGGCGGCTTCTGGCCACTCCGCGAAAAGGTTTCATGAAGGTCAACTCCCGGCATTCACACATCAGGCCCGCGCGCCCACGACAGCTGCTGCACGCCTCCTCCACAGCCGGATCGGCGCGGTAAGGCGCTGCGGTCCCAGCCCCCGGCGACTGCGCGGCGCCCCCTCCGCCCGGCCCATCGCGCGCGCTCCAGTCTTTCTCGGGTCGTACACAATCCGCGGTGGCCGGTTCCGCGGGGGTGCCCCGCGCGGGCCGTGTCCCCGGGACGCTTACGGGCGTCCGGTGCCGGGTGGAGCGAGGAGCCGCTCGGTGGGCTGTGGGCCGTACCCGTCGCCGAGCAGGTCTCCCACGCGCTGGACGGCGGTCACGGTCTGCTCTTCCTGGACGTCACACTCGCCGGTACGGTCCCGTGAGGCGGCGGGCGACGCGCTGCTCGCCGAGTGCGACGGCCTGACGCTGCGGCCGGCCGCGGCCCACAACCGTCCGGCGCTCCCCCACAGCGACAGCCTCCGGCTCCTGGCCGCCGCCCCGGGCTGCCGGCTGCGCGTCGTCGTCCGCCTCATCCCGGCCGTCCGGCCCCGGGCGCTGCTGCTCGCCTGCGCTTACCCCATGGATCCCAGGGTGCGACTGGACCTGGGCCTGGACCGGCTCCGGCTTGCGGACCTGCCGGCCGCCGCGGCGCCCCCCGTCGCCGCGGCGGCCGTGCCCTCGCCCTCCCCGGACGAGGCCCCGCTGCACCTGCTGCGCAGGCGCGTCCAGCCGGCCGCTTCCGGCGGCCGTCGCGTCCCGGCCCTCCCCGGCGCCGGAGCGGCCGACGACCGGCGGCTGCGCGAGAACGGACTCGCCACCGCGGCCCACCTGTTGGACGATCTGCTCGCCGCCACGGCGGACCGGGCCCGCGGCCCCTTCGGCCGACTTCTGCCCGCCGACACGGGCCGCTTCGCCCGCGCCTGGCCGGCCGGCCGCCGCCCGCTGCACCGAGGAGTTCGACCGGGCGCTGTGCGCGGCGGCGTGGCGTGCGGGCCGCCGCTCCCCCGTTCCGGCGGCCCGCACGGACCGGGTACATCCAGGAATGTGATGTTGCCCGGTTGAAGTCTGGGACAGTGGACACTGCTCGGGTATGGGTACAACTGCGTATGCGGACCGGCGGAGAGGAAGGCGTGGCACCGACGGTGGAACGGGCCTGGGAACGCATGATGTCGGCGGCCGTGGCGGCGCTCCACGAACGTGATCCCGAGCGGCTGTGGCCGATGCTGGCCGACGCCCTGCCCGGAGTGTGCGGCGGTGAGGCACTGATCTACAAGCTGGACGACTGGAGCGCGAGCGCGGGCACGCTCGGCATGTCACCGGGCGTCGCGCCCGAGTTCGCCCGGCTCGGGGACGAGGCGCTGGGCGTCCTGCGCTCGGGCTACCCCTTCGCGCGGCTCTACACGGCCGGTCTGGACCGGGCACCGCTCACGGCACGGCGGACGGTGGGCGGCCGGGCCTGGTCGGCGAGCCGGACCGCGCGTCTGCTGGGCGATTTCCTGGACGTGGACCAGGTGCTGGCGATCCCCTTGCCGGGGACGGCCGAGCCGATCACCGGCTGCCTCGTCTACCGCTCCGGCACGGACTTCACCGACGACCAGATGGGACTCGCGGAGCGCGTGCAGCCGCTGCTGGCCGCCGTCGACCAGCAGCGGCAACTCCTGGAGCAGTGGCGCCGGTTGCTGCCGCCGCCCGAGGTTCCTCAGGAGCGGGCGGCGGACTGCGCCCTGACGCCCCGTGAGACGGCCGTACTGCTCCTGCTCACCGACGCCCTCACCGCCGCGGCCATCGGCCGCCGCCTCGGCATCTCGGCCCGTACGGTGCACAAGCACATCGAGAACATCTACCGCAAGCTCGGCACCCGCGACCGGGTCAGCACGGTGCTGCGCGCCCAGCGGCTCGGCCTGCTCCCTCGGCCGGGTCACGCGAGCGAGGCGTAGGACGGCCTCAGCCCGCCAGGAAGTCGGTCAGCCCGGCCAGGAGCCGGTCCACGTCCCCCGTGTCGTTGTAGGGGGCGAGGCCGATACGGAGGCCGCCGGTGTCACCGAGGCCCAGCCGGCGAGAGGCCTCGATCGCGTAGAAGGACCCCGAGGGCGCGTGCACACCACGCTCCGCGAGAAAGCGGTAGGCGTCCGTCGTCGCGGCGTTCTCGAACGTCAGCAGGACGGTGGGCGTGCGGTCGGCCGCCCTGGAGTGGATCCGGACGCCGGGGAGCGACGCCAGGCCCTTGTCGATCCGCGTGCGCAGGATGTGTTCGTGGTCCTCGAGCGCCGCGAAGGCGGCGGTCAGACGCTGTCGTCGCGTCCCGGTGGCACCAGTGTCGAGGCCGGCGAGGAAGTCGACCGCCGCCCGGGTGCCCGCGAGGAACTCGTAGGGGAGAGTGCCCAGTTCGAAGCGCTCGGGCACCGCGTCGGTGGACGGCAGCAGTTTGTCCGGGCGCAGGGTCTCCAGCAACTCCGGGCGGGCGGCGAGGACTCCGTGGTGCGGGCCGAGGAACTTGTACGGCGAGCAGACGTAGAAGTCCGCGCCGAGCCGCTCCAGGTCGACGAGCGCGTGGGCGGTGTGGTGGACACCGTCGACGTAGCTGAGCGCGCCCACGTCGTGCGCCAGCCGGGAGATCTCCGTGATCGCGGGGCGTGTGCCGATCAGGTTGGAGGCGGCGGTGACGGCGACGAGCCGGGTGCGCTCGGATAGGACCGCGCGGATGTCGTCGACCGTGAGCTCACCGGTGGTGGGATCGAAGTCGGCCCAGCGCACGACGGCTCCGGCCCGCTCCGCGGCCTGCACCCAGGGGCGGATGTTGGCGTCGTGGTCGAGGCGGGTGACGACTACCTCGTCACCGAGCGCCCAGGTCCTGGCGAGGGTGCGCGAAAAATCGTAGGTGAGCTGGGTGGCGCTGCGGCCGAAGACGATTCCCGCCGCGTCCGCGCCCAGCAGGTCGGCCAGGGCCCGGCGCGCCTCGACCACGATGTTCTCGGCGTTGCGCTCCCCCACCACCCCTTGGCCGCGGTTCGACAGGGGGTGGGCCAGCGCGTCGGCGATGGCCTGGATGACGGGTTGCGGGGTCTGGGTGCCGCCGGGACCGTCGAAGTGGGCGGTATTGGCGCTCAGGGCGGGGAACTGGGAGCGGAGGGCCGTGATGTCGTACGTCAACGTGAAGCTCCTGTGGGGTGCCGGGACCGTTCCTGCCGAGGAGCGTACGTCGCGTCCTGCTCACCCGGTCGCGGCGGTGCGCAGACGCTCGCGATGAGCCCGGGCCGTGATCATCAGCCCGTCCAGGGCCTCCCGGGTGCGGATGAGGTCGGCGATGTGCTCGGAGAGGCGGTCGCGTTCCTCGGCCATCCGCTCCAGTGCGGGGCTGTCCCGTCTGCACCTGGCGTACGTCCACCTGGAGGCGACGGTCTCCGAGGACGTACTGCTCGACTTGCGCCGGGCCTGGCCGGGCACCCTCGTCATGAACCCGGTGGTGCCGATGGGCCCCAAGCAGACCGGCCGGGCCGACGCCGACCACTGGCTCGGGCTCGGGGCCGACCTCATAGTTTCGGCCGTGCCTTCGTCGCCAACCCCGATCTGGTCGAGCGGCTGCGCACCGGACTGCCGATCGCGCCGGTCGACGAGAGCACGTACTACCAGGGCGGCGACGCCGGTTACCTCACCTACCCCGCCTATCAGCACACGGCCTGACGATTAATTCGCCTGACAGACCGAGGGGTTGGGGGTTACGCTCGCCCGCGATGACGACTCAGACCTCTTCCGATCGCAGATTGGGGGTCCCGTCCGCGCAAGGTGAGTGCTGATGCCCACTCAAGCCGCGAACGGGAATTCCCGTCTTTCCTTCTGGCTGCGCGTGCGCGAGTTCGCCGTGCCGCCCTCCATGATCGAGACCGCGACCGCCCGCCGCAGTGCCGGGGACTGGGCAGGGGCGTGTGCCGCCGCGCGCGTCGACGTGGACGTCCATCCGCGTTCCGTCGCACGTGCACACGGCCGGGAACTAGCGGACCGGATCCGCTCCGATCTCCGCAATCTCGCACCCGACCTGTTGCGCTGGCACATGCCGAGGATCGCTCCGGACGGACTGCTGCGCCCCGGTGTGACGCTCACGCTGGCCCGGTACGACACATCACGGCCCCGCGGTCCCGTCCATCTCGTGGCACGTACGCCACCGGCCTGGGCGGACGCCGGCCAGCGGATCAGTCTCGCGCTGTGGGACGGAACCGACACCGGTCCGCATCCGCATCCCCGCCCCGACCGGCGGTTCCGGCTCGACCTGCACCGCCACCTCTGGGACGCGCGCCGGGCCGGTGAGTTGCGGATCCGGTCCGGCGCCGACCTGCCCGATCCTGCGGGGGCGGACCCTGAACTGCGCGAGTCGGTGCCGCGGGGATTCCGCTGTGCCATGGCCCGGTGGGCGGCCGAGGCGGGCATTCTGTTGCGCGCCGAGGGACGCGGCGGCGGGACCGTCGCCGTACGGTTCGGAGCGCGTCGGCACCTGTTCCTGGACCTGCTCGATGACATCGCTCTGCGCGTCGCGCCACCGCCCGCGAACGGCGACGCCGGCGCGGTGCCGGTGCTGCCCGACGCGGCGACCTGGGTGCTGCCCGACATGGAGCTGCTCCGCACGGGGTCGATCGACGCCGACCGGCTGCATCCGCTCGTGGCCTCGGCGCTCGTACCGGGTCATGTGCCGACCGGTCCCGCCGAGCCTCCTGATACGGCGGGCCGGCCACGCTTCGTGGAGTGCCGGGGAGCGCGGCACCGGATCGGGCTGGTCGACGGCGTACTCGTACCGCTGGACCATGATCCGGCCGAGATCCGGCGGGAGGAACTGCTGGTCGCGCTGACCGGCACCCCGCTTCCCTGCCTCCAGGCCATCGACGAGGCGCACCGTCGTCCGGACTGTCTCTCCGGCGTCCGTGAACGCCTGGTTCACGGCGACACCGCCGGCGCGCTGGCTGTCGTGGAAGGGCTGCTGGGCACCGACGCGACGCTCCGCAACGGCGCCCTGCGCGACGAGTTGGAGGCGGCGGCCCAACGGCGGATCGCGTACGGGCTGTTCAGGGCCGGCCTGGCCGAACCGCCAACCGGGCACGACCGCCCAGGTGTTCGCCGTCCCCGCGATCATCGCCCGCGTCCACGCCTCGCCACCGCTCGCTGAACCGCGTACGTCCGTCGCCGCACGGCCCGACTCGGACCACCGTGCTCTTTGCTGCCCAACTCGCCACGACCCCAAAGGTGATCACCATGCCGAACACCACTTCCGTTTCTCAACTCGACGTAGCCTCCGAGCTGTTGACGATGCTCCGCGACACCACTACCGAACCACGCCCCGACACCCAACTGGAGGCCCTGACCCTGGCCGTGGCCGCCGACCTTCCCGTCCTCCTGTGGGGTGAGCCGGGGATCGGCAAGAGCGCGGCGCTGACCCAGCTCGCCGGGGCCCTGGACCTGCCACTGACCACGGTGATCGCCAGTGTGCACGAGCCGTCCGACTTCTCGGGGCTGCCCGTGATCGGGGACGACCCCGCGGCACAGGGTGTCCCGATGGCCCCGCCGGACTGGGCGGTACGCCTGGTCCGGGCCGGCCGGGGGCTGCTGTTCCTGGACGAGTTGTCCACCGCGCCGCCGGCGGTTCAGGCCGCGCTGCTGCGTCTCGTGCTCGAACGGCGGATCGGCGCGCTCCAACTGCCTCCGGATGTCCGGATCGTGGCTGCGGCGAACCCACGCTCGTCGGCGGCCGACGGCTGGGAGCTGAGCCCGCCGCTGGCGAACCGGTTCGTGCATCTCCAGTGGACCCACGACCACGACGTCGTCGTACGCGGCCTCGGCGGGACCTGGCCCCGGGCCACGCTGCCCGCACTCGCCCCGGACCGGCTGCCGGCGGCCGTCGCCTTCGCCCGCCGCGCCGTGTGCGAGCTCCTCGCCGCCCGCCCCACCCTCGTCCACCGGCTGCCCAGCGGCGAGACCCGCCGCGGCGGCGCCTGGCCCTCGCCCCGGAGCTGGGAGATGACCCTGCGCCTCATCGCCTTCGCGACCGCGGCCGGCTCCTCCCGCGAGGTGCTCTCCCAGCTGGTCAGGGGCACGGTGGGAGACGGTCCGGGGCTGGAGCTGGTGGCGAGCATCGACCGGATGGACCTCCCCGACCCCGAGACGCTCCTCGCCGACCCGGCGGGTGCCGACCTGCCCGAACGCGGGGATCTGCGCCAGGCCGTCCTGGACGGCGTGGTGTCGGCGGTCCGCAAGCGTCCAGACAGGTCCCGCTGGGACGCGGCATGGGCGCTCCTGGTCCGAGCCGTGGAGACCGGCGCCCCGGACCTGGTGGTCGTCCCCGCGACGACACTCGCCGCTCTGCGCCAGGAGGACTGGAACGTCCCGGCATCGATCGAGCGCCTCGCCGGAGTGGTGTCCCTGTCCCAGCGGGCGGACCGCGCGGCGGACCGGACCGCGGTGACCGCCAAGGCGGGCCGATGACCACGGACACCGGAAGCACGGACACCGGAAGCACGGGCACCGGAGGGACTCTGGACCTGGACAAGCTGTACGCCGCCCGCCTGCACGCAGCCCGGGTCCGGCCCTACCTGGCCACGGCCCTGTTCGCCCTGCACGTCGTGGAGTCGCGGCTGGTCCCCACGATGGGCGTCGACCGGCACTGGCGGTGCTACGTCTCCCCGGCGTTCGTGGCCCGCACGCCGGTCGAGGAGCTGGCCGGGGTGTGGGTGCACGAGGTGTCGCACCTGCTGCGCGACCACCACGGGCGCAGTGAACGCGTCGCGCGCCAGCGGGGGTTGACCGGCCCGGCGGAACGGCTGCGGATGAACATCGCCGCGGACTGCGAGATCAACGACGACGTGTACGGCGACGGACTGGCCCGCCCCGAGGACGCCGTATACCCGCAGTCTCTCCAACTGCCCGAGGGCGAACTGATGGAGGACTACCTCCGCCAGTTCCGCCTCGGTCCGCGCACCCAGCTGCTGTCCTGGCTGGACTGTGGCAGTGGTGCCGATGGCCTTGACCGGGAGTGGGACCTGTGCCCGGACGGCGCGCACGGACTGAGCGAGCAGGAGCAGGACGCGGTCCGGTTCCGCGTGGCACAGGGCATCACCGCCCGCCCGGGAAGCACCCCGAAGGGCTGGCGGCGATGGGCGGAGGAGGCGTTCCATCCGCCGCAGCCGTGGCGGGAGTTGCTGGGCGCGGCAGTGCGCTCGGCGGCCTCGGGCAGCGGTGCGGGCGAGGACTACAGCTACGGGCGCCCTGCGCGGCGGTCGGCGGGACTGCCCGGCGTCGTACTTCCGAGCCTCAGACGCAGGCCGCCGCGCGTCTCGGTCGTCATCGACACGTCAGGCTCGGTCAGCGACGCCGAACTGGGCAGCGCGCTCCTGGAGGTTGCCGCGATCGGCCGTGCCGTGGGCGGCCGACGCGACCTGGTCACGGTCCTGTCGTGCGACGCGGCGGCCCGAGTGGCGCACCCGCTGTGCCGGGCGGAGGGCATACCGCTGGTGGGTGGCGGCGGCACGGACCTGCGCACAGGCTTCGCCCAGGCACTCCGATCCCAACCGCAGCCGGACGTCATCGTGGCCCTGACCGACGGCCAGACACCGTGGCCGAGCACACGCCCACCGTGCCGTACGGTGGTGGGCCTGTTCCCCAAGCGCGCGACCGACTCCTGGAACGACCCCGACTACGTGCCGGACGCACCGCCCGAGTGGGCGCGGGTGGTGACGATCGGTTCGTCACCGGGCGCCCGCTGACCGGGTCAGTCGTTGTCGTCCAAGTCGTAGGGAAACTCCGCGAGGCGCTGCTCCTCCTCGGCCAGCAGGTACTCGTAGCGCGCGGACAGTTCTCCGTCACCACAGGCCCGCGCCGCGGCGTGGGCCGCGCCGTACAGGGCCGGGGAAGCGCGGTCGAGTGTGTCGAGGAGAGCCATCCCGGCGAGGAGGGCCCGGTGTGCGAGGTCGGGCCGGCCGGAGTCCGCGGCCGACCGCGCGAGCAGGAAGTGCTCCTCGGTGAGGGCGAGTGCCACGCCCTTGTCGCGCCAGTCGTCGACGACTGGGGCCGGCTCGACTTCGAAGAGCACGGGCTGCGACGGGCCCGGCTCCACGTCCCGCGGGCCGTCGAGAACGGTGAGCGCGTGCTCCAGAGACGTCCACGCTCCGTCCAGGTCGCCGGCCTGCCGCTCCAGGGCGGACAGGCGGCTGTACGCCGAGGCACGGGCGAGACCGGTGTCCTGGAGCTTGGCGTACAACCGCTGGGCGCGCGAAGCCTGCTGAAAGTCCGCCAGCGCAACGAACTCGGCGGCGATCCAGGGAAGTTCGGCCGTGTCGGAGGGCCGGACGTCGTCGAGCAGACGGATCAGGGCAGTGCGGGCGAGTTCCGTGCGGCCCTGGCGACGGGCGAGAGTCACCCAGGTCTCGGGCGGCTCGGACCTCGGGTCGTCGCCGAAGCACTCCGACGTGTCGTGGGTGTCGGCCCAAGCGCGCAGGGCCTCGGGCTCCAAGCGAAGATCTTCCTCACTCTGTCCCGGCCCGCCGAGCGGCAGGTCCGACAGGGCGCACCAGGTGTCGAAGTTGGCGCACCGGGCGGCATGCAGCCGGGGAAGATCCTCCTCACGGAGGTGGCGGGCCACGAGGAACACGGCGAGGTGCAACTCCTCGCCCATGCCACCGAAGGCGGCCGCGCGGCGGCACAGGGTCTCCTGCTCGAGCAGATGGCGCAGGAGCGGCAGGTCGGCGTCGTGCCGGTCGTACTGGAGCGCGCGCAGCACACCGGCGCGACGGCCCGAGTTGGCGTCATGCTCCGGGTCGCTTCCGCCGGACACCGTGGAGAACGCCGACTCGGGCCAGGCGGAGGGGTCGGCGCGCAGGCGGGCCAGGTCCGCCCGGCATTGCGCGAGCACGGTCTCCATCAGCGGCGGTCGAGGGTGCGGGTCCAACAAGGCGTAGGCGTGCCCCTCGTCGGCGAGCAGCAACAGATGATCGGGCTCGGAGCGCAGTAGGGCACGGTGCATCCGGGCGAACAGCTCGGCGCGCGAGCGCACGGCCAGCCCGAGACCCGCGAGCAGTTCGTCGCGGCGGGCGTCGAGCTCCGGTGCGTAGGAGGCACGCATGCCGTCCTCGACCTCGAGAGCCGCGGCACGGAGCTGATCCGCGCCGAGTGCCGGCGGGAGGTACAGGTGATCCCGCCATCCGGGAAGACCGGCCACCAACTCCATGGCGTCGGCAAGGCTTTCGGCGATCAGCCCGGCTTGCCCCTCCGAATCGGCGTACAACACCCCTCCACCGCCGCAGAGGAAGTAGGTCCCGCCGCTGTCGTCACCAGCGATCCCCTCCAGCGACGCACCGGACGCCAGCCGGACGGCTTCTCCGTGCTCGGCCCGGCGCAGGTCGAAGTCGAACGGGTGAGCGGCGAGTTCGGCCAGCCGAGGAGTCCGCCGGAGGTCGTCGAGGAGGCTGCGGTCGAGAGGGGGCATGTGACGGACCGTAGCAGTCGGCAGGTCACGGACGCGTGGGCAGGTAAATCCCGTCGACAGGGTCCGTCACGCCCGGCAAAGTGGGCGCCCATGACGAGCAGTGAGCTGTGGAACCGTCCGATGGCCGACCGCTACGACGCCGAGGAGACCGAGATGTCCTCGGCCGCTGTTCTCGGGCCGACTCTCGACTTCCTCGCCGACCTCGCCGGGGAGGGCCGGGCGCTGGAGTTCGCCATCGGAACCGGACGCGTGGGGGTTCCTCTCCGGGAACGCGGCGTGCCCGTGGCCGGCATCGAGCTGTCCGAGCACATGACAGCGGTCCTGCGGCGCAAGGTCGACGAGGACACGCTCCCGGTCACCATCGGCGACATGGCCACGACCACCGTCCCCGGCGACTTCACGCTGGTCTATCTCGTCTACAACACCATCTCGAACCTGCTCACCCAGGACGAGCAGGTCGAGTGCTTCCGCAACGCCGCACGTCACCTGGCGCCCGGCGGCCGGTTCGTCGTCGAACTGGGCGTGCCGCCCCTGCGGTTGCTGCCGCCCGGGCAGGTCGCGGTGCCGTTCGACGTCTCCGAGCGGCATCTCGGCTTCGACACCTTCGACCTGGTCGAGCAGATCCTCGTCTCGAACCACTTCACGCGCGACGGCGAGGACGGCCGCTACCGTCGCGGCAACTCCCGGCACCGGTACGCGTGGCCGGCGGAGCTCGACCTGATGGCCCGGATCGCCGGGCTCGAACTGGAACGACGCGTCGCGGACTGGGACGGCACGCCCTTCACCCAGGACTCCGCGAAACACATCTCAGTGTGGCGCAAGCCGGCCTGAGGCGTCCCCCGGCCGCGACCGCGCTGAGCGATCTAGAGGTGGAGATCATGGATCGCCTGTGGAGGTGGAGGCGACCGTGCGCGAGTTGGCCGACGTCAACCGGACGCGGACAAGCGCACGGACGCCTGATACCGAAGTGGGTCGGCGACAGCCGTCAGGCCCGGTAGGCCACCAGCCCGATCATCCCGGCTTCGCCGTGGTAGGCGTTGTGGCAGTGCAGCATCCACTGGCCCGGGTTGTCCGCGTCGAAGAAGACCGACACCGTCTTCTTCGGCGGCACGATGGTGGTGTCCTTGCGCGCCCCGCCGCTGCCGAGTTGGTAGGTGTGACCGTGCAGGTGCATCGGGTGCCACATGGTGGTCGTGTTGACGAAGTCCAGCCGGACCCGCTGACCCTGCTCGACGAGAATCGGTGTCGCGGTCGGATCGTTCATGTCGAACCGCTTGCCGTTGATGGCCCAGTCGTACTTGGTCATCCCGCCGGTCAGCTCGATGCGGTGCACCTGGTCGGTCTTCCTGGACGGCAGCCGGACGTCGTCCGCGGCCTTCAACTGTGACGCGGACATGATCATGCCGTCCAGTTCCCTCGGGCGGACCGTGGGGGCGGGTGCGGCGCCCGAGCCCGTACGCACCAGCGCCATGCCGGTCATGTCCTTGCCTTCGGCCAGGGCGACCAGCGGGAAGACACCGTCGCCGAGGGTGACCAGGACGTCGTACCGCTCCCCCATGCCGACCAGCAGCGCGTCGACCTCCTGGTGCCGAATCGGGAACCCGTCGGTGTGGGTGACGGTCATCTTGTGGCCGCTCAGTGCCACCCGGTACGCGGTATCGCTGCCGGCATTGATGACACGCAGCCGCACCCGCCTGCCCGGTTTGCCGGTGTAGGCGTCCGGGTCGGCCGGGACGCGGCCGTTGATCAGGTGATACGGGTACTTCACGTCCCCGGCGTCCCCACCCAGCAACGTGCTCCGAGCGCCCATGAGCATGAACCGCATCGACATGTCGCCCATGTTCATGTTCATGCCTTGCTTGACCTCGGCGAAGACCTCGTCGGGGGTACCGGTGACCCCGTCGACCCAGTCGTCGAGGACGACGACCCATTCGTCGTCGTACGACAGTGGCTCCTTCGGGTCCTCGACGATGAGCGGTGCGTACAGCCCCCGGTCCAGCTGGACGCCGACGTGCGGGTGGAAGAAGTAGGTGCCGGGGGTGTCGGTGATGAACCTGTAGGTGAAGTTCCTGCCGGCGCGCACGGCCGCCTGGGTGACCGCGGGCACGCCGTCCATGTCGCCGCGCAGGGCGATCCCGTGCCAGTGGATGGACGTCGTCGTCCTGTCCGGGAGCTGGTTGGACAGCTCGGCGGCGAGTGTGTCGCCCACGGAGAGCCGCAGTTCCTTGCCGGGGGTCCTGCCGTTGAAGGCCCAGCTGTCCGCCTTGATCCCGGCACCGAGATCGAGCACGGCGCGTGCGGCGGTGAGGGTCACCTGCCGCGTCCGGCCGGTGCCCTTGCGCTTGTTCTCGACAGCGGCGACCGCGGAGCCGGAGGGGCTCACGAGGCCGAGCGAGACGGGGCCGCCGGAGCCGGTGGCGCATGCGGCGAGCGCACCCGCGCCCGCGATCCCGAGCCCCGCCAGCAGGGCGGAGCGGCGGTTGATGCTGTTCACGGTGAACGTCCTCTTCTCGACGTGCTGATGATCGGGCGCGTGCGGGAACTCCCGCCGTCGTGCACTTGGGCAACATGACGGCGGCCCGCCCGGAGTCGGCCTAGATCAGCAGTCGGGAGAGGGCGGAAAGATCGGGAGGAGCGCGGTGTGCCGTACCTGGCAGACCACGTCTGACGTACACGCTGCTCGCGGCGTCCCATCGGTCGATGAGCACGGCGGTGGGCGGCACCACGAATGTCGCCGTACCCACATCGCCGGACGAGCAGTGCTGCGCCCCGGCGCCGGAGCAGGCACCGCTGTCATCGCCCATGTCCGGATACGTGACCTGCTGCGCCGAGCTGTGCCCCGCCGAGGCCGAGGCGGTGTGGTCCATGCCGGCCATCGCGTTCATGGTGCCGGCCGGCATGGCGGCGGGCGTCATGTCGTGATGGACGAGCACGGCCAATACGGCGAACAGGGCGACGACCACACTCCACACGCAGCGCACGGCACCGCTACGGTGACGGGCCCGCAGGCTCATGGCTGTCGTCATCACTTTCCGCACCCGGGTTTCATCCGACACGACGGGTCCACTATACCCAGCAGGGGTATGTAATCCATCAAGCCGACCTTCCGCGCCCAGGGGGCCCGCCGCCCCGGGCACAGGGCCACCCGGCCCATGCACCAATGCCCTTACTGGTAGCACAGTGGCTGTGAGGCCGCTCCTCGATGCGCGGCCGCAGTCCACGTCCGGTGCTCGATCCGGGAAGTGATCGCCATGATGTTCTGGTACGGCCACGACATGAGCGGCTGGGGCTGGTTCGGTGCCTCCCTCGGCATGATCGTCTTCTGGGCCGTGATCATCACGGTCCTCGTCCTGCTCTTCCGCGGCCTCGGCCGATCCATGCCCGGCGGCTCGCGGGACGTCGCCTCCCGGACGACTCCTTCCGCCGAAGAACTGCTTGCCGAGCGGTTCGCGCGGGGAGAGATCGACGAGGATGAATACCAGCGCCGACTGCGCGTCCTGCGCTCCAGCGGAGCCGCCCCGGTCAAGCATTGAACCGAGCGGACACGCCTCCTCGCCCAAGGAGACATGACGGTGCACGACCACATACCGCACGAGGCGCGCTCGGGCCACGCGCTCACACCCAAGGAACGCAGCACCGCCGTGCTCGACGTGCGCGGTCTGCGCTGGGCCTCCCAGCAGAGCACCGTTGCCGCCGTGCTGGGCCGACGGCCGGGCGTCATCGAGGTGGCGGTCAACCCGGTGGCACAGACGGCGACCGTGGTCTTCGACCCTCGGCAGACGTCGCTGGCGGAGTTGCGGCGCTGGGTGGAGGAGTGCGGCTACCACTGCGCGGGCCAGTCCGTACCGGCCCGTGTCTGCGACCCGATGACCGAGCCCGATCCACCCGCCCCGGCAACGACCCCGCACCAGCACGTTGCCGAAGCACACGTGCATGAGACGCAGGCGCAGCAACCGAGCGCTCACGCTGAGCACGGTGAAGACCTGGCCTCACCGCACGACGCGATGGGCCATGGCGGGCACGACGGCATGTCGATGGCGGGCATGGTCGCCGATATGCGCAACCGCTTCCTCGTCGCCGCGCTCTTCTCGATCCCGATCGTGATCTGGTCGCCGATCGGGAAGGACGTCTTCAACCGGTTCGTACCCGTCCCGTTCGGGCTGCGCGAGGACGTGTGGGCGCTGCTGCTGAGCCTGCCCGTGATCTTCTACTCGTGCACGATCTTCTTCGACGGGGCCTGGCGGGCCCTGCGTGCCCGCACCCTGGACATGATGGTGCTGGTCGCGGTCGCCGTGGGTGCGGGCTGGCTGTACTCGCTGGTCGTCACGCTCACCGGCGGCGGCGACGTGTTCTACGAGGCGGCCACCGTGCTCGCCTCCTTCGTGCTGCTGGGCCACTGGTTCGAGATGCGTGCCCGCGGCGGTGCCAACGACGCCATCCGTACGCTGCTGGACCTGGCCCCGCCCAAGGCGCTCGTCCTGCGCGACGGTGAGCCTGTCGAAGTGCCCACCGCCGAGGTCGTGGTCGGTGACCTGCTGCTCGTGCGTCCCGGTGCGAAGATCGCGGTCGACGGTGTGGTCGAAGAGGGCTCCAGCGAGGTCGACGAGTCGATGGTCACCGGTGAGAGTCTGCCGGTGCACAAAGAGCCCGGTTCGGAGGTGGTCGGTGCGACCATCAACGCCAACGGCACTCTGCGGGTGCGCGCCACGAAGGTCGGCACCGACACGGCCCTGGCTCAGATCGTCAAACTCGTTCAGGAGGCCCAGAACTCCAAGGCGCCCGGACAGCGACTGGCCGACCGGGCGGCGTTCTGGCTGGTCTTCGTCGCCCTGATCGGTGGCGCCGCGACGCTGGCCGTCTGGCTGCTGGTCGGGCGGTCGTTCGGCGAGGCGATGCTGTTCGCCATCACCGTCGTGGTCATCACCTGCCCGGACGCGCTCGGCCTGGCCACCCCCACCGCGATCATGGTCGGTACCGGGCTCGGCGCCAAGCGGGGCGTGCTGTTCAAGAACGCCGTGGGCCTGGAGACCTCCGCCCGCATCGGGACCGTCGTGATGGACAAGACCGGCACCCTCACCAAGGGCGAGCCCGAAGTCACCGATGTCGTCACGGCCGACGGCGTCGGCGAGGACGACCTGCTGCGGCTGGTCGTGGCCGTCGAGCGGGAGTCCGAACACCCCCTCGCGGAAGCCGTCGTACGATATGCGGAGGCCAAGCGGCTCGCCACCGAACCCGCGGACGGCTTCGAGAACGTACCGGGTCACGGGGCGATCGCCCGGGTCTCCGGCCACCGGGTCGCGGTCGGCAACCGCCGCCTGGCCGAACGCGAGGGCGTCGATCTGGCGGAACTGGCCGACGAGCGGGACAAGTTGGCCGCCACCGGCCGTACGGTTGTGATCGCCGCGATCGACGGACGCGCGGCCGGACTGATCGGCATCGCCGACGCCCCTCGCGAGACGTCCGCCACCGCCGTACGGGAGTTGCACGCGCTCGGCATCGAAGTCGTCATGCTCACCGGCGACAACCAGGCCACCGCCGACCGTATCGCCGAGCAGCTCGGCATCGACACCGTCATCGCCGAGGTCCTCCCCGGCGACAAGGCGGCCAAGGTCGCCGAACTCCAGGCCGCCGGCCGCAAGGTGGCGATGGTCGGCGACGGCGTCAATGACGCGCCCGCGCTCGCGCAGGCCGACCTCGGCATCGCCATTGGCGCCGGTACCGACGTCGCGATCGAGACCGCCGACCTGGTGCTGATGCGTTCCGACCCGCTGGACGTGCCCACCGCCCTGCGCATCGGCCGCGGCACCCTGCGCAAGATGCGTCAGAACCTCGGCTGGGCGATCGGCTACAACGCCATTGCCCTGCCCATCGCCGCGGGCGTCTTCGAGCCGGCCTTCGCCCTGATCCTCCCGCCCGAGATCGCCGCGCTGTCCATGTCCGGCTCGAGCTTCATCGTCGCGGTCAACGCCCTGTCCCTGAAGGGACTTCGACTGCCCGACGGGACCCCCTCCCCCACGCCGGACCGGCAGGAACAGTCCGCCAGGGACGCGGTCGAGCCCAGCGTCCACTGAGCCGCCCCAAACTCAGCTCGCAGGCCGCAACCCGGCCAGCGTGACGGCGACCAGTCGCCGGACCGCCGCCTCGGACGGCAGCCCTCCGGCAGCGGCCAGGGCGTGCAGACAGTAGCGGGCCAGTTCCTCGGGGGCGACGTCGTCACGGAGCGCGCCGGCCTTCGCGGCCTCGGCCAGCAGGTCCTGGAACACGTCGACGAGTTGCTGCTCCGCATGCGCGATGTGCTGGGGACGGTGCACGAGCGCCGCGAGCTCCTCGGTGCCGTGGCGCCCGCGGCGATAGCAGATGAACGCGTACTGCTCCAGCATCGCCGCCAGACGTTCACCGGCGTCACCGGGTCGGCTGCGGAGTTCGGCGAGCTGCGCCAGGTGGCCGGTGACGTGCCGGTCGTGGTGGGCCACCAGGATCGCCTCGACGTCCGGGAAGTACTTGTACAGCGTCGCGCGTCCGATGCCGACCTTCTCCGCGATCTGCGACATGGTCACCGACAGCAGCCCGTGCTCGGCCACGAGCCGCCACGTCGTATCCAGGATCGCCTCGCGCACCGTACGGCGATGCTCCTCGATGGTCTCGTTCCACAGCTTCGGCACACCCCTAGGATACGCGGCGCCCTATGCGTGACACTATGGATTGACAGAGACACCGTGTATCGATAAAGCTGCGTAAGCGGCGCCCCGAGCACTGATATCCCGCGTCACCGGCCCCGACGGGAAGGCACCCCATGTCCGACACACCCGACTTTCGCCACTCCGGCGCCGGGAATCCATGGCACAGGCCCGACGACCTGTACGCCAGTCGGCCACCGTGGGACATCGGCCGCCCGCAGCAGGCCTTCCTCGCCCTCGCCGAACAGGGCGAGATCCGGGGCCGCGTGCTGGACGTCGGCTGCGGCACGGGCGAGCACGTGCTGATGGCAGCCGGTCTCGGCCTGGACGCCACCGGCTTGGACCTCGCCGCCCGGGCGCTCGACTCCGCCAGGAGGAAGGCCGACGAGCGCAATCTCACCGCGCGGTTCCTCCTCCATGACGCCAGGGAACTGGCCGATCTCGGCGAGTCCTTCGACACCGTCCTGGACTGCGGGCTCTTCCACATCTTCAACGACGAGGACCGCTCCTCGTTCGTCGAGAGTCTGAGGTCGGTGGTCCGGCCGGCGGGGCGCTACTTCATGCTGTGCTTCAGCGACCGGCAGCCGGGCGATCAGGGGCCACGGCGAGTGACGCGCGACGAGATCGAGTCCGCGTTCGCCGCCGGCTGGTACGTCGACTCCATCGAACCGACCACGATCGACATCACCAGCGACCCGGAGGGCGTCCGGGCCTGGTTCGTCGCCGCCACCAGGATCTGAACATCAGCGGGGCGCGCCCCGCACCGGCCGTGCAACCCGTCGATGCCCGCACGCCGAAGGCACCCCGCCCCGCACCCCCGAAAGGAATGCCATGCCAACCGCGGAAGCCCGCGTCCGGACCGACCGGGCAAGCCGGTACCTCACCCAACTCTGCCGTCACCTCGGCCAGATGGGCCGGATGCGACACCGCTCGCCCGTCGGCCACGGCGGCGGCGAGATGCCACCGGAGATACGGCACGTCGAGTACAGCGACACGGACGGGATCATCCGCTTCGCCGAAGGCCGGTGCACCCTTCAGGCCAGGTCGGACACGCTGACACTCCGCGTCGAGGCCGACGACGAGGACACCCTGCAGCGGCTCCAGGACGGCATCGCCGGACGCATCGAGAAGATCGGCCGCCGCGACCGGCTGAAGGTGAACTGGCAACGCCTGCAGGGGGCTACGGCTCCGGCCGGCGAGGCTGCCGACCCGGCCGCCGTACCCGAGGCGGGCGCCCGGAAGCGCCTCGGGCCCGGCGGGATCGTGGGCCTCGGCGCGGTGGGCGTCGTGATCGTCGCCGTGCATCTCGGGCTGGGGGGAGCCGCACTGGCGGCGTCGCCGTGGACGAGTTGGGGCGTCAACGCTCTCCTGGCGGTTGTCGCTCTGACGCTCGTCTTCGTGGGCGGCCATCTCGTCCTGGGCCGCCTCGGCGTCCGGGCCTTTCGTCACCGCCGATAACGCGCGGGGACTCCCCACTCCAGCGTGCGGATCCTGGGCAATTCTCTGGTGACGACCACGGCCTCCCCGGGACGACCTCGCTACTCAACGACTACCAATCGATCTCGGTCATCAGGAAGGGCTTGGCCTCGGGAGCCTCTTTGCGGGCCCGCACGGCCCGAATGGCCGATGCCCCGACCGGTACGCGCAGTGGAGGTTCGGGCTGTTCGATCGTGTCGGCCACCGCAGTGGCCACGCTCTCCGGAGTTACGGATTCACCGCGCAGGGCGCCGAGTTGCTCGTACAGCGGCATGTAGGGATCGTTCTCTTTCAGGAACACCTTCGCGCGCTCACCGCCACCCGAGGAGACCGCACCGGGCTGCACGACGCTCACCGTGACGCCGAAGTGCCCCGTCTCGATGGCGAGCGTTTCGGCGAGCGCCTCCAGCGCCCACTTGCTGGCGCCGTAGGGACCGATCATCGGCAGCACCATCCGCCCCTGAATGCTGGAGATGAAGATGAGGCGGCCCGCTCCTCTTGCGCGCATGGCAGGGAGCACGCTCTGTGCCACCCTCAGCGCGCCCAAGGTGTTGAGCTGGAAGAGCCGTTCGACCTCCGCCAGCGGGACGCTCTCCAAAGGCGCGCGCACCGTTTCGCCGGCGTTGCTGACCAGGACATCGATGTCGCCGGCGTCCTGGATGACCCGATCGACGCTTGCCTGATCCGTGACGTCAAGGCGCAGGCGCTGGTCGACGGGGAGATCGGCCAGCGTTTCCGGGCGGCGTGCGGTGGCGATCTCGCGGTGGTCCCGGCTTGCAATCCCCGTAAGAGCACGCTCGGTCAGTTGTGCCGCGCGAGCTGAGCAGTCCCACGGCGGGTCGCACGAGTCCCGTCCTGGCGGCCAGGCCGAACGCCGTGGCCGGGTGGGCGGGTTCCGTTGTCGGCGCGTCGTACGGGAAAGCCGGGAAGGATTGGTTGTGTCGAGCATGCGGCCCACTTCCTGCCGCGGGACCATCGATCCACTGGTGATCCCCGGTTACCGGTGGCGCCCGCAGTCCCGGGCGACGGCGTTGCACGACTGGAGGCGGCTTGGTGGAGAGTGTGGTGCCCGGCGAGGGAGATGAACGGCGGTGCGGATCGGCGGCGGAGCCGGGTTTCTGGCGGCAGGTCGTCGAGCAGCTGGGCACGGCGCTGATCGTGGTGGATCCGGCCGGTCACATCGTCACGGCCAACCCGGCCGCCGAGCGGCTGCTGGGGCGCGCCGCCGCGGCGATGTGCGGAGCAGACGTGCATGATCTGCTGCACAGGGCGGCGGACGGCGCCACCATCCCGCGGGAGCAGTGCCGTCTGCTCCAGGCGCTGGCCCTGGGGACGGCGGCCGGCGTGGAAGGCGAGAGCCATCTGCGCGGCGACGGCCGACTGCTCCCGGTCGCCTGGTCCGCTTCTCCCGTGACGGACGGCGGCTCCATACTGGGCATGGCTGTGCTGCTCACCGACGCCACGAGCGATCGCGGTGCGCGCCGGGAGCGCGCGGCCTATACGAGTGCTCTGGAGGACCTCACCGGGCGGCTGACGCTGGTCGCGGAGATCACAGACGTGCTCGGTCAGACCCTGGAGATCGACGAGGCCCTCGCCCGGCTGGGCCGCCTGCTCGTTCCCCGGCTGGCCGACTGGGCGACGGTGGACCTCCGTGTCGGTCCCGGCCAGGTACATCGGGTGGCGGTGACGGGTCCCGAGGGCCGGGACGCCGAGCAGGAGGACTGGCGCGGGCGCCTTCCGCCGGCCAGAGAGGCGCCCCGCTCCCCTTTGATCCAGGTACTGAACGGAGGCGATCCGGTCCTGCAGGAGCGGGTGGAGATTGCCGCAGCGCCCGACTCCCCCCTGACCGCCGTCCACAGCTGCTTCCTGCAGGCCGTGGGCGCGACGTCCGCCGTCACGGTGCCGCTGGGCTCCCAGCGGCAGCTCGCCGGCGCCCTGACGCTGATCCGCACCGACCCGGCGCACCCCTTCGACACCGGCGACCTGGAGGTGGTGACCGACATCGGCCAACGCGTCGGGCTGGTCATCGACAACGCTCGCCGGTTCGGCCGCCAGCGCGCAGTCGCCGAGGCCATGCAGCGCAATCTGCTGGCCCCGCTGCCCCAGCCCGGCAGGCTTCGGCTGGCCGCCCGCTACCAGCCCGCTCCGGTCGGTTCCCAGGTCGGCGGCGACTGGTACGACGCGTTCGAGCTGAAGGACGGCACGACCGCACTGGTCATCGGTGACGTCCTGGGCCACGATCTGGCCGCCGCGGCCGGCATGGCCCAGATGCACGGCGTCCTGCGCTCACTGGCCTGGGACCACACCGGACCGCCCGGTGCCGTCGTCGACCGGCTCGACGACGCCATGGCCGCCATCACCACCGTCCCCATGGCCACCCTGGTCCTCGCCCAGGTCGAGGGCCACCCGCACACCGGCCCGTGGACGCTGCGCTGGACCAGCGCCGGACATCCGCCGCCCCTCCTGCTGACCCACGACGGGCAGGCACGCTACCTCGAAGCCGGGCAGGGACTACTCCTCGGTGCCGGCCTGGGCACGGGTGGGGGTCGGCCGAACGCCACGGAGCCCCTGCCACCGGGTTCCACCCTGCTGCTCTACACCGACGGCCTGGTCGAGATCCCCGGCAGCGACCTCGACACCGGCCTCGGCCGTCTGCGCCGCCACGCCCTGGCCCTCGTCGACGAAACACTCGACACGCTGTGCGACCAACTGCTCGCCCGTATGCCGCCGGGCAGCACCGACGACGTGGCCCTCCTCGCCCTGCGCCTGCCGACGCCGTGACACCGGGACGCGGTGCTCAGCTCCCGAGGACCAGCACTCGGAACGGGCCGAGCGGAGGCGCCCGGGGAGTATCGCCGTCGACGTACCGCCACCCCCAGGACCGCAGCGCCTCCGCGGTCCGGTCGTCGAAACGGTCCACCAGCGTGACACCGGCAGCGACACCGTGGTCGGCGAGCAGCCGTCGCTGCAGGCGCCGGGCGAGGTTCCAGGCGCGGTTCTGGTACTGCCTGCGCACGCGGGGCGGCACGAGGATCCCGGAGACCACGAAGAGGCGTTCGGCGGCGGCGAGGCGGAGCAGGCTCCCCGGAATGTACCCGTCGAAGCCCTCCCACCGGGGACCGTCTCCGCGTATGGGGAAGCCGTGGGCACATCCGGTCAGCACAGTGGTCTCGGCGATGAGCAACTCGAATCCCGGTCGCCGTACGTCGACCGCGAGTCGCCGCAGGAAGGCACCGCGAGCCTGGTTCCACGCCCATGGGCCACCGCCGGAAGTCTCCGCGTACAGGTCGCCCAGTTCCTGCAGGCGGTCCTCGATCTGACGTCGGGTCAGCGGGCGGACGCGTTCACCCGTGCGGGGCGAGGAGCCTCGTTCCCGCTCGGTCGGAAGTGGCTTCAGCGGGCCGGGCCGGTCGCGCCCGGCATGGCGCCCGATCAGGTCTGAGGTGGTCGGCCGAACCGGCGCGTTCACGGTCATGAGGCAAGCCCTGCCCCGGGCGCGGGACAACCGGCCCGGCGTCGTCGCTCGCCGGGAGCGGCACCGGCGTCGGGGCGGTGCGCGACGGGCTCTCGGTGCCTCCACCCTACTCCGGGCCGTACGCCTCTCTTCGAGAGCCGAAGGCGGGACACCTCACGAAGCCGTCCGGCAAAGGATCAAGGCGTGCTCAGCTCGATGGGTCCGCCGCACATGGTGTCCTCCTCCAGGAACAGGGACTGCGTGCCCCATTGGGTGAACGGAATGCTCCGCTCGACGAGTCGGGTACGGGTCCGGTCAAGGTCGGTGACCGCCAGGGTGAGCCAGGCGATCCGTTCGCCCCTCCGGGCGAGGAACTTGCCGATGCGGTCGAGCGTGCTGCCCGAGCGCCTGTCGCAGCCTGCCGCGTGGATCCATCTCCGGCGGCTTCGACACCGCGAACATCCCGGCGCCGGGCCGGCCCGGGAACCACCGCGGCTGGGCACCCTCGCTTCCCGGGCTATCCACGGCCGGCACGGCGGTCTTCCGCGGGACTCGGATGTGCCCGGCCGGTGCCGGTTTCGATGAGGATCTGTTCGGCCTGCGTCACGTTGCCGGCGCGGACGGCTTCGGCCATCGCGGTGCGCGCCGCGTCGGGCGGCGCGTGCGGGGGGATCACGAGGAGGGAGAAGTAGTCCTGCTCACCTCGGGTGATGAGGACGGTGTCGTCGCCGACCGGGAAGGAGTCGATGTGCACGACGCGGTCGTCGATGATCAGGCGCGTCGGCAGCGCTGCCCAAGCGGCGGCATCCAGGCCGACGCGCGTGACCGGCCCGAGGTACTCGGTCAGTGCGGCGATCAGAGTGGGAAGCTCGGCGGCGATGTCACGGGACCGCGGCCACCATGCCCCGTCGAGAACTCCCCGCCGGTCGTGTGTCGTCTCCAGCCGTACGACAGCCGTCCCGGGTTTCACCGCCTGGTGGACGGTGTTCGGCAGAAGCCTGGTCACATGCGGGGAGTCGGAGTCGGGCATCGCACTCGCCTGCCTGTCTGCCAGCGAGAAGCACACGGGGTTGTTCCGATTGTCACGGTACTCCGCGGCTCACGGCGACCGGGACCCTCGCTGGTCATGGGAGGAGGTCACGGGGCATGCCGGCGTAGGGTGAAAGAGACAGTGCGTTCATTCGTGCCTACACAACGAGGTCGTCATGCACCCCACGGAAACACCCTCGGACGAGCACGCCGAGGTGCGCATTGTCGCCGCCTCCCCCGAGGTCGCCCGCCGCGTCGCGGAAGTTCTCCGTCGCTGTTTCTCCGCCACCGAGCAGCGCAGCTATCCCGCCGGCGCCGGGGGAGGAACCCGCCTCCAGCTCACCGTGGACACCAGCCGCACGGCAGAACCCGTCCAGTCCTGGCTGGAGACCAGCCGCTCCTCAGGGGACGGCCGTCGGCGGAACTGAGCCGACATCCAGGAGCGGTCCCTTCGGCCTCTCCGGGGAGTAGCGTGAACTCATCGGGAGTATTTCGCACGCCGGCCCCGATGCCGGTGTCGTTCCCGGTGAGCGACGACACCGGGCAACTGCCCACACGCAGGGTCCGGAGACGGGTTTGCGCGATGTCCGCGACCACCGACCGTCCTCCGCTACGGGCCGTGCCCTTCAGGGCTCCGACCGCGCGCCTCGCGCTGAAACCCGAGAGCCGTTCCCGCAGGCCCGGTGAGCTGGACGGCGCCTGGTGGCCTCGTTCACGTGACCTGGCGAGCGAGCTCTCCGCTCTGGCAGACGTGCTGGATCCGCTGTGGGGACGCATCACGCGCATCGCCGTCAACCCCCTCCACTGGCCCGTCATCCCACGCAAGGTCATCGTCAACGGCCATGTGGTGAATGCGGGTTGGTTCACCAGCGAACTGGATCCGCACCGGATCCTGCTGCTGTCCTACACCGCAGGCCGCTGGGACCTCCTGGTGATACCCCCGGAGACCGGCGCCCCCTCGGCGGCCCGGCTGCTGGCCTCCGCGAGCGCCGGCGCCGGCTCACAGCTGACCGCGACCGCTCTCATGACGGCGGAACAGGCCGCCGACGCATCGTCGTCGTACGGGCCCGGCACCGGTCGCCTCGGCGACTGATCGCGGGGATTTGACGGCCGTCTTCACCGCCCTGCCGTCAGCGCCCTGGTGAATAGCCGGACAGTGCGTGCCGGGCCGAATCAGACACGACCGTCCGCGGCGGCTGCCATGAGCGGTTCGGCGGCCTCCACAGTGGTATCCGGAGGCACGACCAGCAGGTCCCAGCGCCCCCGGCCGGGAGCGAGCAGGACGATGGTGTGCGGGCCTGATGCCTTCGGGCTCCGATGCAGTCGTACGACCTGGTTGGCGACGAGCATTCGGCCGGGCGGCGCGGACCACATCGGCCCGTTGACCGTGACGCTGTTGATGTTGCCCCACGCGCGGGGCAACCCGGCGAGCAGCCGGGGAAGTTCGGCGAGCAGGTCGTACGAGCGCGGCCACCACGCTCCGTCGATGGGCCGGGGCGTGCCTCTGCTGGGTGCCAGGCGCAGGCGCAGGACGGGGTGGGAGGGAAGCGGGGGTTGCAGTGCGGTGGTCATGAGGAGCTCCTGTCAACGGTCGTACGCGAGCGAATGGTTGGCGTCAGGCGCAACGGGCGGCGACGCGGGCCGGAGTCGACCGGCGCACGTCGTACACCCAGCCAGGACGTTCGAGGAGGCGGATGACCGCGGCCGACGGCGAGTTCACGCTCCACGTCACATGGTGGAGCAGGGTGATACGTACAAATACCGCCCACAGCAAGGCAGTTACGCCATCAATCCGAGTACCGCCGATGCCCCGGCCCAGCCCGAACGGCAGCACGAGCGAGAGGACGCACAACACCGGGAACACGCGGTCGACCGCGAGGATGTCGCCGGGCTCTTCGGTGAAGGCGTGATGGCAGCGGTGTGTGGCGACCCGGCCGATGACGTCGCCCTGGAAACTCATCGACCCAGCCATCGCGAGCGTGATACGCACGGCCCGGTAACTCCGGTGGGTGAGACCCGGTGGAACCCGATCGTGACGCCGAGGCCCGTGACCGTGGCGTACAGCCGCTCCCCGCCGCTGTATGCGGGCGCCGGGCCGTCCGGCGGGAAGGGCGAGGTGCCGGCGTATCCCTGGGGCGATAAGGCGCTGTCCGGCGGAACTGCCGTCGTGGACGTGAGGGAAACGAGCGGCATGCGGGGCTCCTCGGCCTCGGTGCGGGTGGCGCGGCCGGGGTCAGAGGCTGCCCCTGTGACGGGACCCGCGAGGACGAGGCCGGTCCGGACGCCGGCACACCAAATGCCCTCGCTCCAGCCACCCTACTCCCACACACTCCGAAACGAGGTGGCCGCGCGCGACCGCCGCGTTGACACGGACGGCCGCCGGACGTTGACTGGCGGCACGGTGCAGGCCCACACCGCTCCGCCGCACACGGCGAGGTGTTCCGCCTTCCCGCCTCGCCCCTATCCGTGCGGGAACACGACTGCCGGACAACATCGAGGCCGACCAAGGCCGTTGCACAGCCAGGCAGGACCAAGAGCGGACGACGAAGGGCAGGATCTCGGAAGACCTCGGCCGGGCCGCCCCGAACAGGCGACTGCGCACCGAGGCCCGACCGACCGGTCTCCGGAAACCTCGAGGAGGCCGTCGAGAAGACCAACAACGCCTTCGGGCGGAACGGAAGCGGCACCCGATGATGTACGACCAGACACGCGCCCAGCAGCCCGCGGGGCAATCCCCGAGCCCCGCCGAATACCGCACCCGGGGCCCGGAGCCGCTGCTTCCGTCGGCCGAGCGGGACAAGATCGTCCAGCGCCTCCGGCACGCCCTCAACACCTTCGCCGACACCCCCCTCGAAGCACTGGAAGAGGCCGAGAGCGCCTACGACGAAGCCACCGCCCAGCTCGTGAACGCCCTCGCGGAACGACGGCGTCTCCTCCGCGCCGGCTGGCAGGACCAGGACACCGAAACGCAGTCCGAAGAACTCCGGCACGCGCTGAGGCAGTACCGGGAGATCACCCAACGGCTGCTCCAGCTCTAGGCGGCCGAAGGTCCGCGTTGCGGCGGAGTTGCGGAGCAGCGTGAAGAGTACCGAGGGCATTTCGCACACCGGCTTCCACGCCGGGTCGTTCTCGGCGAGAGACGAAACCCGGGCCGCCGCAGAGGCGGCCCGGAATCGGGTCCGCACCATGTCGGCGACCTTGCACCCGCCCCTGCCACACCACGAGCCCGTCGCAGCTACCGCCGCGCGTCTCGCCCTGAAGGCCGACGCACCTCCCGTGAACTCCTGGACGGTGCCTGGCGGCCTCGCTCCCGTGACCTGCTGAGCGAACTGCCCGCACTGACCGACGCGTTGGACCCCCGGGGGCGGCCGCTCTCCGTAGCGGCTCCCTATGCGAGGAAACTCAACCGCACCTGACGGTTGGGGTTGTCCCGGTTCGGATCCACCAGGCACACCGACTGCCAAGTCCCCAGCTCCAGGCGCCCGTTCAGGACCGGCAGGGTCGCGTGCGGGGGGACGAACGCCGGCAGGACGTGGTCGCGGCCGTGGCCGGGGCTGCCATGGCGGTGCTGCCAGCGGTCGTCTGCGGGCAGCAAGGTGTGCAGGGCGGCCAGAAGGTCGTCGTCGCTGCCCGCGCCGGTCTCGATGACGGCGATGCCGGCCGTGGCGTGCGGCACGAAGATGTTCAGGAGTCCGTCACGGCCGGCCGCCGTCTCGCGCAGGAAGGCCTCGCAGTCGCCGGTGAGGTCGACGACCCGCTCGCGGGATCCGGTGGCGACGTTCAGGACGCGCGTGGTGAAGGCATCTGACATGAGCCCATCCTGACCCATGAGCCGGGTTCCACCGGCCCTCGGCGGACGGCGTCGTGAAACGCGAGGTCCATTTGCCGAGACACCGTTGACCGCGGCCACGCAGACTGGTTGCTTTCGTCCGCCGGCCGAGCGGGAGCGGCGCACGGTCCGGTTCTGGGTCCGGCCGCACACCATCTCCCGTGACTCGTCCGCCGAGGCATGGGCGACGCCGGACCGGCTGCTCGACGACCTCGATCCCGGCACGGTGGCGCCGCGCACGCACAGCAGCAGCGAATCGGTGGGGCAGCAGCGGATGCCGGACCTGCACGGCGGCTCCTGGAAAGCGGGAGATCCATCCGAATCTGTGGGCGGGCGTCGGTCTGGTCCGGGGCGGCGCGGGCACCACGCTCGTTGGCAGCCATGCCGAGGTGGCCGACCTGATCGAGGCGTACCACGCGCGGGGCGTCGAGCACTTCGTGCTCTCCGGGTATCCGCATCCGGAGGCGGCGTACTGGCTCGGGGAGGGCGTGATCGCCGAACTGGCCGCGCGCGGGCTGCTGGAGCGCGCGGAGACCGGGAGCGGGGCGCCGGTCCTCGTCGCGGGCGGCCGCTGACCGTGCGGAAGGGGAAGATCCTCGGTCCTGGCGCTGTTGGTCCATGCGTGAACGATGTGCGCGAGGTCGAGGTAGTCGTCATAGGCGCTGGACAGGCTGGTCTGTCCAGCGCCTATCACCTGCGGCGCACCGGCTTCGAGCCGGACCGCGACTTCGTCGTCCTGGACCACTCCCCCGCGCCGGGCGGCGCCTGGCAGTTCCGGTGGCCGTCGCTGACGTACGGCAAGGTTCACGGGATGCACGCGCTGCCGGGCATGGAGCTGACGGACGCCGATCCGGCGCGGCCGTCGGCCGAGGTGATCGGCGAGTACTTCGACCGCTACGAGCGGACCTTCGACCTGCGGGTACGGCGGCCGGTCGATGCCACGGCCGTGCGGGAGGGCGAGGGCGGGCGGCTCCTCGTCGAGTCCTCGGACGGTACGTGGTCGACGCGGGCGCTGATCAACGCCACGGGCACCTGGGACCGGCCGTTCTGGCCGCGCTACCCCGGCCAGGAGACCTTCCGCGGACGGCAGTTGCACACCGCGCAGTACGCCGGGCCCGAGGAGTTCGCCGGGCAGCGGGTGATCGTGGTGGGCGGCGGCGCGTCCGGCACCCAGCACCTCATGGAGCTCGCCCCGTATGCGGCCGCAACCACCTGGGTCACCCGGCGGCCGCCGGTCTTCCGCGAGGGGCCGTTCGACGAGAACCTGGGGCGGACCGCGGTGGCGCTGGTGGAGGAGCGCGTACGGCAGGGGCTGCCGCCGCGCAGTGTGGTCTCGGTCACGGGTCTGCCGCTCAACGACGCCATCCGGCAGGGTCTGCGGGACGGTGTCCTCGACCGGCAGCCGATGTTCGACCGGATCACCCCGGACGGGGTGGAGTGGAAGGACGGCCGGCACGTCGAGGCCGACGTCATCCTGTGGGCGACCGGGTTCCGGGCCGCCCTCGATCATCTGACGCCGCTGCGGCTGCGCGAGCCGGGCGGCGGAATCCGCGTGGAGGGAACCCGCGCGGTCGCCGACCCGCGCATCCATCTGGTCGGCTACGGCCCCTCGGCGAGCACTATCGGCGCCAACCGGGCGGGACGGGCGGCCGTACGGGACATCAAACGGCTGCTGGGCACGGAGCCCGTCGCCGCGTGACGTCCCGTCGGCTCACGTGGCGGACGGCTGCGGGGTTTCCGGGGCTGCGCTCGGGCTCTGCTTCGCTGCCTTGCTCTTCTGCTGCTCGGCGTTGAACTCGGCCACGTTGCGCTGGTGCTGCGCGTAGTCGGCGGTGAAGCGGGTGTCGCCGGGCTTGACCGTGACGAAGTACAGCCAGTCGCCCGGCCATGGGTTGAGGGCCGCGCGCATCGCGTCCTCGCCCGGGTTGTCGATCGGCGTGGGCGGCAGACCCATGCGCTGGTAAGAGTTGTAGGGGCTGTCGATCCGGGTGTCGTCCGAGCTGGTCCGGAGCGTGTTGCGGTTCATCGCGTAGTTGATGGTCGAGTCCATCTGCAGCGGCATCCCAGCCGCCAGCCGGTTGAAAACGACCCGGGCGACCTTCCCCATGTCGGCCTTCGTTGCGGCCTCGGCCTGCACGATGCTCGCGATGGTGACCGCCTGATAGACGTTCATCGCGTTGCGCTGCGCGCCGGCCGCGACGGGTGCGACGTTGAACTTCCTGTCGGCGGTGTCGACCATGAACTGCAGCAGCGACTGGGGGGTCGCCTTCTTGTCGACCGGATACGTTGCCGGGAAGAGATAGCCCTCCGGGTTGCCCTCGGCGTCGCTCGGCAGCTTGAGTCCGGCCTTGGCGAGGGACTTCCTGGTGGAGCCGGCGGGCAGGGTGAGCGCCTTGTCGATGGCGTCGTAGACCTGGCCGGCGCGCCAGCCCTCCGGGATGACCAGGCTTGCGGGCTTGGCCTGCACTTCGTCGTGCAGGGTCAGCAGCGGCACCGCCACGGCGGTGCCGGCGACGACGGCGCCGATCGCGACCAGGGCGATCTTGCCCCGGCGCGTCAGTCGGATCGTTCTCCGTGACGGAGTGTTCATCTGCATGCGGGCACGTTATCCCGCATATCGCCGCAAACCCGGCATATCTTCAGCTTGTCGGCTCCAGTTGCGCATCCCTGCGGACCAACGCCGCATATCGCCCGCGGAGCTCCAGCAGCTCCTCGTGCGTGCCGCGTTCGGCGACCTGCCCGGAGTCGAGGACCACAATCTGGTCGGCACTGCGGATGGTGGACAGACGGTGCGCGATCGTGAGCGTCGTCCGGTTGGCCGACAGGGCGTCGATGGCGTCCTGGACGGCGTGTTCGGTGCGGGTGTCCAGGGCGCTGGTCGCCTCGTCGAGGATGAGAACCGGCGGGTCGCGCAGGATGGTGCGGGCGATGGCGAGGCGCTGCTTCTCACCGCCGGAGAAGCGGTGGCCGCGTTCGCCGACGACGGTGTCGTAGCCGTCGGGCAGGCCGGCGATGTGCTCGTGGATCTGGGCCGCCTTCGCCGCGGCGTGGAGCTCCTCGTCGGTGGCGTCCGGCTTGGCGAAGCGGAGGTTGTCGGCGACCGAGGCGTGGAAGAGGTAGGTCTCCTGCGAGACGACGCCGACCGCCCGGGCGAGGGTGTCGAAGTCCAGGTCGCGGACGTCGACGCCGTCGAGGGCGACGCGGCCGCCCGTGACGTCGTACAGCCGTGGCACCAGATAGCCGAGCGTGGACTTGCCCGCTCCGGTCGGACCGACGATCGCCAGGCTGCCACCCGCGGGGACAGTGACGTCGATGCCGTCGAGGACCGGATCTCCCTTGTCGTCATACCGGAACTCGACGTCCTCGAAACTGACCTCGCCCTTGACCTGGTCGAGGTGGACGGGGTTCTTCCGCTCGGTGATGTCGATGGGCAGGTCCAGGTACTCGAAGATGCGCTGGAACAGCGCGAGCGAGGTCTGGATCTGGACGCCGGTCGCCAAGAGGCTGACGGCCGGGCGGAACAAACCCTGCTGCAGCGAGACGAACGCGACGATGGTGCCGATGGAGGCCTGGGGGCCGCCCAGTTGGAGGGTCATTCCCGCGGCCCAGTAGATGACGGCGGGCATCGCGGCCATGACGATGGTGATCACGGCCATCCGCCAGCGCCCGGCCATGTTCGACCTCACCTCGAGGTCCACCAGTCGCTCGGACTCGTCGGCGAAGGACCGCGTGAGTGAATCGGAGCGGCCCATCGTGCGCCCGAGCAGGATGCCGCTGACCGACAGCGACTCGGTGACCGTGGCGGCCATCGCGGCCATCTGCTTCTGGCGCTGGGTGGTGATCTTCCTGCGTTCGTTGCCGACGCGGCGGCCGATCCACACGAACACCGGCAGCAGAACGAGCGAGACGACGGTGAGCCGCCAGTCGAGGGCGATCATCGCGACGATCGTGGCGACGACGCTGGTCAGGTTGGAGACCAGGGAGGTGGCGGTCGAGGTGACGGTGGCCTGCATGCCGCCGATGTCGTTGGCGATGCGGGACTGCACCTCGCCGGTCCGGGTGCGGGTGAAGAAGGCGAGCGACATACGCTGCAGCCGGCCGTAGACGGCGGTGCGCAGGTCGTGCATGACGCGCTGGCCGACGGTCGTCGAGATCAGCGTCTGCAGGACCCCGAAGACGCTGTTCAGGACGGCGCTCAGGATCATGCCGAGTGCGAGCAGGCTCAGCAGGCCGGTGCGGCCGTCGGGGATCGCGACGTCGAGGGTCTCCTTGAGGAGGAACGGCGTGGCGACCGAGACCAGCGACGACGCGCCGACCAGCAGGCCGACGATCGCGAGCCGGCCGCGATAGGGACGGAAGAGCTTCAGGATGCGGCGCACCTGCCGGGGATGTTCCTTGGCATCGGCAGGCGGGGTCCAGGGTGCTTGACGGTCGGGGTGCATGGGCTCCTACGGAGGGGTGCGGAGGTCGGCGCGGACAGCTGCCGACGATGACTCACGGATCTTAGCTCATTGTTACCTATGCTCACAATGAACCAGGTCCTGATATTGTTCCCGCATGACCTCCCCCGACTCCGAGGCGCAGCTCGCCGAGCAGTTGCTGCGGCTCACCCGCCGGGTGCATCGCATCCAGAAACGCCATCTGGAGCAGCGTGACCTGGGCATCACCCCGGCCCAGTCCCGTCTGCTGCGCACCCTCGCGCACTTCGGCTCGCCGCCGCGCATGGCGGACCTCGCCGCGTTCCTCGAGGTGGTGCCGCGCGCGGTGACGACGCTGGTCGACGGGCTGGAGGCGAGCGGCAAGGTGTGCCGGGTGCCCGATCCGACGAACCGCCGGGTGACGCGGATCGAGCTGACCGACGACGGCCGCAGGACCCTCGGCGAACTGCGCGCCGCGCGCCGCTCGGCCGCGGAGGAGATCCTCGCGCCGCTGACGGCCGAGCAGCGGGAGCAGCTGGGCGGACTGCTGGACACGCTGGTCGACGGGGCGACGGCAAAGCGCTGCTGACACCCACCGACGTGAAGGCGCCCCCTCCGCTATGCGGAGGGGGCGCCTTGGTCTGTCGGCTTGAGGGGGGTCAGCAGCCCCTGTCGTCCTCGGTGAGCACCCCTTGAACCGTGGTCAGCGAGCGGTCGTAGCAGCCGTCCGAGCCGTACAGCCGGTAGCGCTCGCTCGTCGTGCCGACCGCGTGCCGCTGGTCGCGGGGCACGTTCAGGGTGTACGTCGCGTCGCCGGTGTAGGTGTCGTCGAGCCGGGACCACGCGGTGCGCCGCCCGTCACGCGTCTCCACGACCGCCGCGCGGTCGCCCAGGGTCAGCGTCGTGCGCAGGCGGTCGTCCGTTCCGACGGCGACGACGCCGTTCATCGTGTACGTCCGGACGGTGTGCGTCGTCCGGGCCGGTCCGCGTCCGCCGACCGTCACGGACTCGTCGTCCGTCCAGGTGGCGTCGAGTCCGTCCGTCGTCTCGCCTTCGGTCCAGCGATGGGCGGAGGTGTTGGCCAGCGTCCGGCTGACGGTGGTCGTCACCCGACCGTGCGAGGTGTCGAGGTAACCGGCGACGGTCAGCCGGTGACCGGCCTCGGTGTCGACCCGGTACGCGTCGGAACCGGGCGTGTACGTCGAGGAGTTGGCGAGGTCGGTAGCCTGGTGCGCGGTGAGCCCGCCGGTGACGTGGGCGCGGTGCGCGTCCTGCCAGACCAGTACGTTCACAGGGGCGCTCCAGCCGGACTGGCCCTCGGGGACACCGGCGACGGAGACCTCGACGCGGTGCGGGCGGCCGTCGTCGAGGATCCCGGCGAATGGGGTCAGGTCGTACTCGATCGGCTTGACGTCGAAGGCGCGCGGGGCCGGAATGACGTACCAGAGGAAGGGGTTGGACCAGCCTCCGGTCCACACGTTGGGGAACGGCGCGGCGATACCGGCGAGTTGGCCGTCCACCTTGATCTGCACCTCGCGGTACGGTCCCCGGTCGGCCTTGCAGGAGTACGACGCCGGGTCGGCCACGGTCAGATACCAGAACTCCTCGCAGCCACCACCGGATCCGGTGGCGTACACCTCGGCCACGATGCGTTCGCTGTTGCGCGGGGTGGTGAGGGTCGTGCCGTCCGCCGTGTCGGCGAGGGTGAGGACACGGTCGGGGGCGTTGGCGGACCGGCCCTGGTAGAAGGTCAGGGTGACCTTGACGTCGATGACGCCGGTGTAGGTGTCGTCGACAACGTTGCCGATGAGCATCTCGACGTCCTGCGCGGCGCGGAGGGTCTCGCTGTAGCGTGTGACGTCCTTCTCGACGGACCACTCGATGCCGTCCGGAGACGGCTCCGGTGTCGATGTGCGCAGCACCTCGACACCGCCGACGTGCAGATAGCCGAGCCGGTCGTACTGCCGGCCCTTCACCTTCCCGTCGAGGCGCAGCACGACCTTGCTCCAGTGGTCACCGCAGCCGGTGGGTGGTGTGTAGGTACCCTTGTACGGCGTGAAGTCGCGGAACTGGGCCTCGGCGAGGGTGACTTGGCAGGACCTGCCGTCCGGCTTCGAAATCGGCGGGGTGGCTGTCAGCGGGTCGTGCCAGTCGGTGCCGAACTCGGCGGGAACCTCGGCGGGTTGGGCCGAGGCGGCGCCGGTTCCTAGGAGGGTGCTCGCCACGAGGAGCAGCACGGAGGCGAACATGGACATGACGATCCGTCTTCTCATGGCCGGTTTCTACGGGGAGTTGGGCTTCCCCGCAATGAGGCCTCGGCGACGATCAGGCTTCCAGTTCCGCCCTGTCACCCATCACCAGCACGGGGTGCCGGTCCGGGTCGAGCGCGCGCAGGAGGTATTCCATCGCCGCCCGGGACATGCTGACGCAGCCCGACGTACCGCTGCCGTGGTCCATGTGGAGCCAGATGCTCCCGCCGTTCTCCTCTCCTTCGGGGCGCGTCGGGTCGTTCGGCGGGGTGCCCTTGACGCGGTTGTAGTCGATGGCGATGACGTAGTCGAAGTCGTGCCAGTGCGACGCGGCCCACCAGCGCGGCGCCGCGAAGGAGGCGTCGCGGGTGTACGGCAGCCGGGCACCCGGATCCGCCAGCACGCCGCCCGCGTCCGTGAGGGTGAACACGCCGACGGGGCTGCGGTTGTCGCCGGAGCGGTGGTCGGCGGTCCAGCCCTTCTTGCCGTTGTGCGCCGCCCAGCGGCGGGTCCGCTCCCAGCCGCCGCCGTGCCGCGTGTACAGGACGACCGTCGCGTCCGCCGAGTCCTTGCCCTCGCCGTAGACCGCGACGACCTGCTCCGAGTCGGCCGGGATCAGGCGCTGGAGCCGGTCGCCGACGCCCGGGATGCGGGTGGGCTCGGCCGTGCGGGGGGTGAGCGCGGGGTCGGCGTGGCCGGGGCTGCCGGTCGCTCCCGCTCTCCCGCCGTCGGGGGCTGTCGTGTCGCACGCGGTCAGTGCCGCCAGGAAGGTTCCGAGGGCCGCCGCCGCGAGCGCCACGCGCCATACACCATCGTTCCGCATCCGGCCATCGTGGCATCGCGCACCGGGAGATCACGCGATGTTCCGGACAGGGGAACCGAGCGGGGGACGCCGCGTCCGACCCGTTGCCGCTTCTGTGCTCCATCCAGGAAAACCGTTTGATTTTGACCACGCTCCGACGCGACCCTTTCACGGCTTGTTGCCCTCTCACCCCCTGACCCGAGCCGCTGGGACGTCATGCAGATTCAAGACCTTCCGTATCCCGACCCGGGTGTGCCCGACGCACGTTCGGGTCCCCGATTCCTGTGGTGGCTCGGGCGGAACCAGCTGGGCGGGCAGCTCAAGGCACTGGCCTGGGGCCTGCTGCACTTCGTGTCCGTCTCCGCGCTGCCGTTCTGCGTCGGCCTCGCCGTCCAGGCCGTCGTCGACCGCTCCGGCACCCGGCTGGCCCTGACGGGTCTGCTGATGGTGCTGTGCGGGGCCGGCATCGCGGTGGGCGACACCTTCCTGCACCGCACCGCCGTGACCAACTGGATCACCGCGGCCGCCCGGGTCCAGCAACTGCTGGCCCGCAAGGCCTCGCAGCTGGGCTCGGCGCTGACCCGGCGGGTCGCGGCCGGCGAGGTGGTGGCCGTGTCGACCGGCGACGTGGAGAGGATCGGCTGGTTCGTCGAGGCGGTCTCACGCTTCACCGCGGCCGCGGTGACGGTCGTCGTGGTCTGCGTGGGCCTGCTCGTCTACCAGCCGGCGCTCGGTGTGATCGTCGCGGTCGGCCTGCCCGTGGTCGCCCTCGCGGTGCTGCCACTGCTGCCTCGGGCGACCCGGCGCGCCGACTTCCAGCGCGAGAAGGCCGGCCGGGCCACCGAGCTGGCCTCGGACACCGTCGCCGGACTGCGGGTGCTGCGCGGCATCGGCGGCGAGGAACTCTTCCTCGACCGCTACCGCAGCGCCTCCCAGGAGGTACGGCGGGCCGCCGTGCGCAGCGCCCGGATGTGGTCCCTGATCTCCGCGATCCAGGTACTGCTGCCGGGCCTGCTGCTCATCGCGGTGGTCTGGCACGGCGTCGAACTCGCCCGCCAGGGCCGGATCACCGTCGGTGAGCTGGTCACGGTCTACAGCGCGGTCATGGTCGTCACATATCCGCTACGGCACTTCGAGGAGATCGCCATGGCCTACTCCTTCTCGCGCCCCGCGGCCAAACGCACTGCCCGTGTGCTGTCCCTGGAGCGGGCGACGGACGCCGACGGCTCACGCGAGGCCGGTGTGCCGGGCGGCGACCTGTACGACCCGGCCACCGGACTGCTCGCGCCCGCCGGCCGCCTCACCGCCGTGGTGTGCGGCGACCCGGACGCGGCGGGACGGCTCGCCGAGCGTCTGGGCGGGCACCCCGCCGAGGCGAGCCCCTCGGTCCTGCTCGGCGGCGTACCGCTCGACGAACTGCCCCTCGGCTCCGCGCGCACCGCCGTCCTGGTCCAGGACAAGGACCCGGTCCTGCTGTCCGGCTCGCTGCGCGAACTGCTCGACGTGCCCGCGTCCGGTGACGTCCGGCCGTCGCAGGCGCTGGCTGCCGCGCAGTGCGGGGACGTCCTGGACGCGCTCGTCCAGGGCTCTCTGGACGCGGCGGATCCGATGGACGCCCGCATCACGGAGCGGGGGCGCTCGCTGTCCGGCGGCCAGCGCCAGCGGCTCGCGCTGGCGCGGTCGTTGATCACCGACCCCGAGGTACTCGTCCTGGACGAGCCGACCTCCGCTGTCGACTCGCACACCGAGGCGCGGGTCGCGGAGGGGGTACGGGAGCTGCGGTCGGGGCGGACGACAGTGGTCTTCACCTCCTCACCACTGCTCCTGGACCGCGCCGACCGTGTCGTCCTGGTCCACGAGGGCGAGGTCGTGGCGGTCGGCGTGCACCGCGAACTGGTGCACACGGAGCCCCGGTACCGGGCGGTCGTCACCCGCGAGCAGGAGAAGGAACGGCACGAGGACGAGGCCGTGCGGAGTGAACCGGGCGACGGGGCCCCTCCGCGGGGCCCGTCGGAGCAGACCCACGAGGCCGCCCCAGGGGACCCGTTGGAACAGGACCGCGAGGCTGTCCTTCGGGGCGCGTTGGAAGAGATCGAGGAGAGCGCATGATCGGCGTTGCGCCACCGGCTTACGACCCGGCGGCCCCGACGACCGCCACCACCCTGCCCGTCGGCGCCAACGCGACCGTCCGCGCCTACGTGGCCGAACTGTTCCGCCGCCACCGGCGTGCCTTCCTGCTGCTCATCGGCGTCAACACGGTGGCGGTGGTGGCCTCCATGGCCGGCCCCTATCTGCTGGGCGGGCTCGTCGAGCGGGTGTCCGACGGGGCGCGGGAGGTCCATCTCGGCCTGACCGTGGGACTGTTCGCACTCGCGCTGGTCGTACAGGCGGTGTTCGTGCGCGAGGTACGGCTGCGCGGGGCGATCCTCGGCGAACGGATGCTGGCCGACCTCCGCGAGGACTTCCTCGTCCGGTCGGTCGGCCTGCCCCCGGGCGTCCTGGAGCGGGCCGGCACGGGCGACCTGCTGTCCCGCATCACCACGGACATCGACCGGCTCGCCAACGCCATGCGCGAGGCCGTGCCGCAGCTGTCCATCGGCGTCGTATGGGTCGCGCTGCTGCTCGGCGGGCTTGTGATCACCGCGCCGCCGCTCGCCGCCGCCGTGCTCCTCGCCGTGCCACTGCTGGTGGTCGGCTGCCGCTGGTACTTCAAGCGGGCGCCGTCCGGCTACCGTTCGGAGGCCGCCGGGTACTCCGCCGTGGCCGCCGCGCTCGCGGAGACCGTGGACGCCGGCCGCACCGTCGAGGCCCATCGCCTCGGCGACCGGCGCATCGCCCTGTCGGAGCGCCGGATCAAGGAGTGGACGGCCTGGGAGCGCTACACCCTCTGGCTGCGGTCCGTGCTCTTCCCGGTGATCAACATCACCCATCTGCTGGTCCTCGGCTCGGTCCTGATGGTCGGCGGGGTCATGGTCCTGCGCGGCTGGATCGACGTCGGCCAGCTGACGACGGGCGCGCTCATCGCCCAGATGCTCGTCGACCCCGTGAACCTGATCCTGCGTTGGTACGACGAGGTACAGGTGGCCCAGGTATCGCTGGCCCGCCTGGTCGGTGTGCGGGACATCGAGCCGGACGCCGGTGACGCCGGGCTGGCCCCCGACGGACGTGACGTGCACGCGGACCGGGTGCACTTCGGCTACCGCGAGGGCGTCGACGTGCTGCGGCAGGTGTCCCTGGAGGTCGCGCCAGGCACCCGGGTGGCCCTGGTCGGCCCGTCCGGCGCGGGCAAGTCCACGCTCGGCAGACTGCTCGCCGGCATCTACGCGCCCCGGGAGGGCCGGATCACTTTGGGCGGCGCCGAACTGTCCCGGATGACCGCCGAGCGCGTCCGCTCCCACGTCGCGCTCGTCAACCAGGAGCACCACGTGTTCGTGGGCTCCCTGCGCGACAACCTGCTGCTGGCCCTCCCCCACTCTCGGCTTCGCTCGAGCGGGGGGACCCCCGTCGACGCCGTCGACGACGAGTTGTGGGCGGCGCTGGGCGCGGTCGACGCGGACGGCTGGGCGCGGGTGCTGGACGACGGCCTGGACACCGAGGTCGGCTCGGGCGGGCTGACGCTCACCCCGGCCCAGGCCCAGCAGATCGCGCTGGCCCGGCTGGTGCTGGCCGACCCGCACACGCTGGTCCTGGACGAGGCGACCTCGCTGCTGGACCCGCGCGCCGCCCGCCATCTGGAACGCTCCCTGGCCCGTGTCCTCGACGGCCGCACGGTGGTCGCCATCGCCCACCGCCTCCACACCGCCCACGACGCCGATGTCATCGCCGTCGTCGAGAACGGCCGCATCAGCGAACTGGGCAGCCATGCCACCCTGGTCTCGGCGAACGGCCCGTACGCGGCGCTGTGGCGCTCCTGGCACGGGTGACCGGTGCGCGTCCTGGGGAGGGCCGAGGCGAAGCCGGAGTCCGACGGGGCTGCGGTTCCGGGACGGGAGCCGTCTCGCGGCGGCGCCCGTCCCGTCCCGCGCCTCGATGCGGCCGGTGCGGCGGCAACCGCTCTCAGTAGCCGTAGCCGCCGCTGCCGCCCGTGTCCTGCGTCGACGCACCCGACTTCGTGATCGCCTTGCCGTGCGGGTCGAGCACGAACCAGATCTTGTCCACCCCCTGTCCCTTGAGATCACCGGCGGCCTGGTCGTCGGCGTAGTAGTACAACGGGTGTCCGGCGTACGTCGCCTGGCCTTCGGAGCCGTTCTTCGTACTGCCGATCAGATGCGCGTCGGCACCGGCCCCCGCCTTCGGCGTGCTCTTCACGGGCGGCCATAGCTTGAGGCAATCCGCGTCGCACTTCATGGAGTTGGTGTTCGTGTCGTCCCCGGTGAACAGATACAGGGTGCGTCCGCTGCCGTCGACCAGGATGCTTCCGAGCGACGACTGGCTCACCTTGACCGTGGACGGGTCCATGGCCGTCGTCGCCTTGCCACTCTCCTGACTTCCGCTGCTGCTGTCACCACCGCCGCTCCCGCAACCTGCCAGTCCCAGGGATGCGAGCGCGACCGCGGTCACAGCCACGGCGATCCTTCCTGTCTTCATGATCTCTCCGTCCCTTGTCGCCGAGGTTGTACGGGCGAGCGGTGCCGAGGGATTGCGGTGGCGTTCGTTCAATCCCTTCGCCGCGTTCGTACGTAGACATGGGCGTGGAACTCTTCTCACGTACGGACCGGGTCGACGACGCCTCGCTCGTCTCCGGCTTCGCCCTGGGCGACGAGCAGGCGGCCGTCGCCTTCGTCCGCCGCTTCCAGGACGCGGTGTACGGCCTGGCGCTGTCCGTCACCCGTGAGCCGGCACTGGCCGAGGACGTGAGTCAGGAGGTGTTCGTGCGAGCCTGGCGGGCCGCGGGCAGCTACGACGCCCGACGCGCCTCGGCGCTCACCTGGTTGCTGACCATCACCCGCAACGCCGCCGTCGACGCCGTCCGGGCACGGCGGTCCACACCCGTGCTGGCCGAGACGCTGGAGCGGCTGTTGCAGGTGACCTTCCAAGCCGACGGCGACGGTACGGAGCGGCAGGCACTGGCCGCCCTGGAGAGCGAGCGGGCCCTGGAGCGCCTGAGCGGGCTTCCGGCGGAGCAGGCCCGTGCTGTCGCCCTCGCGGTGATCGGCGGCTGCACCGCCGCCGAGGTGGGCCGGCACGAGAACATTCCTCTCGGCACCGCCAAGACCCGTATCCGCACCGGTCTGAGGAGGCTGCGCGACGCGCTGAAGGAGGAGAACCGCGATGCGACACCCTGACGAGGACGAACTCATCGCCCTGGCCCTCGGCACCCTCCCGTGCGAGCCCACCGAAGTGCTGCGCCACCTCGCGATCTGCCCGGCCTGCCGCACCGCCTACGACGACGTCTCGGGGGCCGTCGACGCGGTCCTCCCGGCGGCACCGAGGGTCGCGGCCCCGACAGGGTTCGACGCGCGTGTCCTGGACGGGCTGGAGCTGCGGCGTCCCACCGCGCGGCGCCGGCGGTACCGGATCCCGCTGCTCGTCGCCGGGGCCGCGGCCGCCGGGATCTGCCTGGGCGCGGCCGGGGCGGCGCTGCTCGGTCACGACACCACCCCTGCGGGGGTCACCGTGAGCGACGGAGGAGCCGCGCTGGTGACGCCGTCCGGGTCGACGGTCGGCACCGTGGCTCCGAGCCGCGCCGGCTCCGAGCGCGTCGTGGTCATGGAGGTCACCGCGGGCCGACCCGGCACGCACTACACCTGCCGGCTCGTGTTCAAGGACGGTTCCGCCCGCGACGTCGGCCAGTGGTGGACGCCGACCTCCGGGCGTGCCACCTGGATCGCCTACGGTTCCGTCTCGTCGATCGACCGTGTCGAGCTGGTGCAGGACGACGGACGGGTCTGGTCGACAGCCGACCTGGCCGGCTGACCACACATGGGCCGAAGGCGCTGACGGCCCACGGGCGGAAGGCACGGGTCCCGGCGCCGGTCCGTGAGGTCGGCGCCAGCGGGCCGGCGTGCCGTTCGCGCTCTGTGCGACGGCCGGTGCGCGGGTCGTCCGCCGCCGGTCCGGCGTATTGTTCGCGCCCCCTGCGACCGCCGGAGCGCGGGTCGCCCCGCACGGGCCGGGGCACGGGATCGGAGCACGTCGCCATCAGGTGGCGTTGCGCGGTCCCGATCTGGAGTGGAAGGCTGGAGAGCGGCACCGGTTCCGGGGATGCCCGGCAAATGTCCGGTTCAAGCCGGGTGAAACCTGTGCCCCGCGTGTCGGCGGTCCGCTGCCGACCGTGGTGAGACCGGGCCGTCCCCACCACCTGGAGGTACCAGTGAGCAGCCCCGACGGATGGGGAGACGACGTCTACCAGCCGGATGGATCCGAGGTCCAGGACGATGCAGGACTGCTCGACGTCGAGGACACGCTCGTCAACGACGGCGTCGGTGATCCGCTAGACCGCGGCTGGTCCCCGCCCGAGCGGCCTTGGGCGGTGGAGCACACCGGTGTGACGGCGGCCGAGCGTCACCGGGGCGAGACCCTGGAGCAGCGCCTCGCCGAGGAGCTGCCCGATGTCGGCGTCCCCGACGACGACGGTATCGGCGACGCCCAGGACACCGACGGCGAGGCGCTGGACAACGAGGTCGGCGACCTCCGCTCCGGCCGCCTGGTCGCGCCCGACGAGGGGGCGCACGAGGACGAGGAGAGCGCGCTGCTCGCCACGGACGTGGGCATCGACGGCGCGGGTGCCTCCGCCGAGGAGGCCGCCATGCACACCGTGGACGACGACTCCCTCTTCAGCTGACCCCGACATCACCTGCCCGCCGACCGCGCCGCGCGAGGAGCCGCCATGCAGCAGGACAAGCACCCCGACTACCACCCCGTCGTCTTCCGCGACCGTGCCGCCGGTTACGCCTTCCTGACCCGGTCCACGGCGTCCAGCGACAAGACCATCGAGTGGGACGACGGCGAGACCTACCCAGTGGTCGACGTGGAGATCTCCTCGGAGAGCCACCCCTTCTACACGGGCAAGGCCCGCACGGTCGACTCGGAGGGCCGGATCGCCCAGTTCGAGCGGCGCTACGGCAAGACCGGGCAGGACTCCGCCTGAGGCGGCGAAGCCTCCCACGAAGTCCGAATCTGGCACGGACGGGCCCGCCGGACAGGCGGGCCCGTCCGTCAGATCACGTTGAGCGCCGCCGCGCAGCCCACCCCGCCGAGCAGCATGAATGCCGGCATCAGTATCTTCAGCTCGACCCAGCTGCCCGCCCGGAACCGTATCGCCCGCGGTGGCCCCAGCGGGTACCAGCGCTTGCGGCCCACCGGGATCGGCCACAGGATCGGGCAGCCGGAGACGGTCAGGGCGTCCCCGATGTCGTGCACCAGCGCTCCGAGCACGATCGGCAGCCCCAGCCACAGGTACTCCTGGCCGGGCTGGGTGAAGAGCCAGTCTGCGCCGTTGCCCGGCTTGTCCAGGACGTCCGCGAGGATCCACGCGCTCGTCGCGGCCAGCAGCCAGACCAGTACGTCGCTGCTGGAGCCGCGGGCGGCCCGCCACAGCAGGCCCTCGATCGCCAGCACCATGTGCACGAACAGGATCGCCAGCACCGCCCAGCGGCCTCCGGCGATCGCCAGGGCCGATGTGCCCGCGCCGATCAGGACCGCCCACAGCCAGGTGTGCGTCAGGGTGCGGTGCCCGCCCGAGCGCCGCGGGTCGCCCTTCTTCCTGGTCCCCTTGTAGACGGCGTAGGAGAGCGTGTCCACGATCTCGCACAGCCCGCGCGACAGCGGCCCGAAGGCGCGCGAGATGGTGGCCGCCTTGTGATCGAGGTCCGGGGCGAGCGCCGCACCCGCGCAGATCAGGGCGCCGACCAGAAGGACCGGCCAGGGCATCGTGTGCCCGGCCGCGGCGGCGGCCGCTCCGACGCCGAGCCAGGCCGCGGCCCCCGACAGTGAGTGTGCTGGTCCCATCATGGCCGCTGCCCGCCCCATTCCTCGTATCCCGCTGTCCAGTTGACCCGGTGCGCTGACGCTCTGTCGGCGACACAGCGTAGCGGTCGCGATCTTCGTCCCCGCAGCCGATTCCCCCATCAGACCGGACGCCAGGCAAGATGGGTCCGTGACCCTCATCGATCAGCTGCCGCCGACCGCCGACCCCGACGCCCTCTACGAAGCCTTCGAGTCGTGGGCCCAGGAGCGCGGTCTCACGCTCTACCCCCACCAGGAGGAGGCGCTGATCGAGGTGGTCTCCGGCGCGAACGTGATCGTGTCGACGCCCACCGGCTCCGGCAAGAGCATGATCGCCGCGGGCGCCCACTTCGCCGCGCTGGCCCGTGACGAGGTCACCTTCTACACGGCCCCGATCAAGGCGCTGGTGTCGGAGAAGTTCTTCGAGCTGTGCAAGCTCTTCGGCACCGAGAACGTGGGCATGCTGACCGGCGACGCCTCCGTCAACGCCGATGCCCCCGTGATCTGCTGCACCGCCGAGGTGCTCGCCTCGATCGCCCTGCGCGACGGCAAGGACGCGGACGTCGGCCAGGTCGTCATGGACGAGTTCCACTTCTACGCGGAGGGCGACCGCGGTTGGGCCTGGCAGATCCCGCTGCTGGAACTTCCGCAGGCCCAGTTCATCCTGATGTCGGCCACGCTCGGCGACGTGTCCTTCTTCGAGGAGGACCTCTCCCGCCGCACCGGCCGCCCCACCTCGGTGGTCCGCTCGGCCACCCGCCCGGTGCCGCTCTCCTACGAGTACAAGCTCACCCCGCTCACGGAGACGCTGACCGAACTGCTCGAGAGCCGGCAGGCGCCGGTCTACATCGTGCACTTCACGCAGGCGCAGGCCGTGGAGCGGGCGCAGGCACTGATGAGCATCAACATGTCCTCGCGGGAGGAGAAGGAGCAGATCGCCGAGCTGATCGGCAACTTCCGCTTCACCACCAAGTTCGGCCGCAACCTGTCCCGTTACGTGCGGCACGGCATCGGTGTGCATCACGCCGGCATGCTGCCCAAGTACCGGCGGCTGGTGGAGAAGCTCGCGCAGGCCGGTCTGCTGAAGGTCATCTGCGGCACCGACACGCTCGGCGTGGGCGTCAACGTGCCCATCCGTACCGTGCTGTTCACAGCGCTGACCAAGTACGACGGCAGCCGTGTCCGTACCTTGCGCGCCCGTGAGTTCCACCAGATCGCGGGCCGGGCCGGCCGGGCCGGTTTCGACACGGCCGGACTTGTCGTGGCGCAGGCTCCCGAGCACGTCATCGAGAACGAGAAGGCGCTGGCCAAGGCGGGCGATGACCCGAAGAAGCGCCGCAAGGTGGTGCGCAAGAAGGCACCAGAGGGCTTCGTCGGCTGGACGGAGAACACCTTCGAGAAGCTGATCGCCTCCGAGCCGGAGCCGCTGACGTCCCGTTTCCGTGTGACGCACACGATGCTGCTGTCGGTGATCGCCCGTCCCGGCAACGCCTTCGACGCCATGCGGCATCTGCTGGAGGACAACCACGAGCCACGCAAGCAGCAGCTCAGGCACATCCGGCGGGCGATCGCCATCTACCGCTCGCTCCTCGACGGCGGCATCGTCGAGAAGCTGGACAAGCCGGACGCCGAGGGCCGGATCGTGCGCCTCACGGTCGATCTGCAGCAGGACTTCGCACTCAACCAGCCGCTGTCCACGTTCGCACTGGCCGCGTTCGAGCTTCTTGACCCGGAGTCGCCGTCGTACGCCCTGGACATGGTGTCCGTCGTGGAGTCCACGCTGGACGACCCGCGGCAGATCCTGGTCGCCCAGCAGAACAAGGCGCGCGGCGAGGCCGTGGCCGCGATGAAGGCGGACGGCGTCGAGTACGAGGAGCGCATGGAACGCCTCCAGGACGTGACGTACCCGAAGCCGCTGGAAGAGCTGCTCTTCCACGCCTACAACACCTACCGCAAGAGTCACCCGTGGGTCGGGGATCATCCGCTGTCGCCGAAGTCGGTCATCCGTGACATGTACGAACGGGCGATGTCCTTCACGGAGGTGGTGTCCTTCTACGAACTGGCCCGCATCGAGGGCATCGTGCTGCGCTACCTCGCCGGCGCCTACAAGACCCTGGACCACACCGTCCCGGACGACATCAAGTCCGAGGACCTCCAGGACCTCATCGAGTGGCTCGGTGAGATGGTGCGCCAGGTCGACTCCAGCCTCCTGGACGAGTGGGAGCAGTTGGCCAACCCGGAGGAGATGACCGCCGAGGAGGCCCAGGAGAAGGCTGACGAGGTGAAGCCGGTCACCACCAACGCCCGGGCCTTCCGCGTCCTGGTCCGCAACGCGATGTTCCGCCGCGTGGAGCTCGCCGCCCTCGACCAGGTCGAGGAGCTGGGCGAGATGGATGCCGAGAGCGGCTGGGACGCGCAGGCGTGGGGCGAGGCGATGGACAAGTACTGGGACGAGTACGAGGACCTCGGCACCGGCCCCGACGCCCGTGGCCCGAAGCTGCTCGTGATCCAGGAGGAGCCGCGGAACGGCTTGTGGCGCGTGCGGCAGATCTTCGACGACCCGAACGACGACCACGACTGGGGCATCAGCGCGGAGGTCGACCTCACGGCCTCCGACGCGGAGGGCCGCGCGGTCGTCCGTATCACCGACGTCGGCCAGCTGTGACCGCAGGAGAATCCGGAGAATCCCACCCATGACGAACCCGGCCGACAGGCTCGTGGACCTGCTCGACCTGGAGCAGATCGAGGTCAACATATTCCGTGGCCGCAGCCCGCAGGAGTCCCTGCAGCGGGTCTTCGGCGGCCAGGTGGCGGGCCAGGCGCTGGTGGCCGCCGGGCGTACCACGGACGGCGACCGCCCGGTGCACTCGCTGCACGCGTACTTCCTGCGCCCCGGCCGGCCGGGCGTGCCGATCGTGTACCAGGTGGAGCGGATCCGGGACGGACGTTCGTTCACCACACGCCGGGTCACCGCCGTGCAGCACGGCCGCACGATATTCAATCTGACCGCCTCCTTTCACAAGCCTGAGGAAGGACCGTTCGAGCACCAACTGCCGCCGGCCCGCGAGGTGCCGGACCCGGAGTCCCTGCCGACGGTCACCGAGGAGATCCGCAAACACCTGTGCGCACTGCCCGAGCAGTGGGAGCGGATGGCGCGCCGCCAGCCCTTCGACATCCGTTACGTCGACCGGCTGCGGTGGAACGCCGAGGAGATCGAGGGCGCTGAGCCGCGCAGCGCCGTGTGGATGCGCGCGGTGGGTCCGTTGGGCGACGACCCGCTGGTGCACACGTGCGCGCTCACCTACGCGAGTGACATGACCCTGCTCGACGCGGTCCGTCTTCCCATAGAACCCCTGTGGGGCCAGCGGAACTTCGACATGGCCTCGCTGGACCACGCCATGTGGTTCCACCGGCCGTTCCGCGCGGACGAGTGGTTCCTGTACGACCAGGAGTCACCGATCGCGACCGGCGGCCGCGGTCTGGCACGCGGGCGCATCTACGACCTGGAGGGGCGCCTGCTCGTCTCGGTCGTCCAAGAAGGTCTGTTCAGGGCCCTGTAGAGCAGGGTGTCAGTGCCCTGTGGGCCGGGGCGTTCTGCGCAGCAGCCGGCCCAACAGGCCACGGGACGGCTCCGCCGGGTCGGGAGCCAGGTCGTCGGGTGGAGGCGCGGCCTCATTCGGGACTCCTGGCGTTCGCCGTGGTGGGACCTGGCGCGCCGCGGGTCGCGGCGCGGGCCGGTACGCGCGTGCCTCCTGCACCGCTCGTCCCAGGTCGCTGCGCAGCCAGCCGACCTCCTCCGGGCCGTCCGCCGTCATGATCTTCTCGGCGAGGTGCGCGGAGGGTGATCCCGGCGCACCGTGGGCGGGCGGCCCCGGCCGGAACCGGTTGAGATGGGCGCGTTCGTAGGGGTCCTTGACGACGTCCGCGACATGGGCGGCGTCGAGGAACGCGGCCACCGCCCCGGCGTGCTCCCATGGATCATGGGCCTGCCGCAGCAGGAACCCCAGGTGCCGTCCGCGCCAGTTGCGGGCGCGCAGGTCCGCTCCCGCTCCGAGTTGGCCGCGCAGCCGCTCGGGCGTCCGGCCCGTCAGCAGCGGCGCGTTCTTCTCGTCACCGGCAAACTGCCGCAGCTCTTCGGCGAGATAGAGCCAGACCACGGCTCGATAGCGGTTCAGATAGAACTTCACCGGTACGACCAGGCCCAGCCGCGCGAGGCGGGTGAACCGGCCCGGCGACAAGTCCATGAGGGTCGCGGCCTCCGTGGTGCCCACGGCCCTGACGCTCTCGCGGAGTGCTTCGGGGAAGCCGGCCGCCGAGCGCAGCCGGTCGATCTCGGCGCGTTCGACGCGGCGGCCTCCACCCGCTTCGTCGGGCACGGTGCGGATGCGTCCGAGGTGCACGGCGAGGTCGAACTCGCTTCGTTTGAGCTCCAGTTCACGTGCGGCGCGGCTCGGCGCGCAGGTGAGATGGTGCGGCTGGGTGATGGTGTGGCCCGACATGGTCGTACTCCCCCGTGGAGTCGCTGCTCACGCTGTGTGCGCTCGCCGTGACAAAAACCGTAGCCGCTCGGACGGATTTCGTGGCGAGCCTGTGGATAACTCCACGGGGCCGAAAAACGTGCAGGTCAGCGGTCCAGCGCACCTTCGGTGCGCGCCGGGGGCGTGGTAAATCCTGTGGCGCGCGCTGGGGTGCTTCCGTCTGCCTCTGACGTGGGCTGATACCGCTACGGGACGCTGGTGGGGTTCGTTCCGGCCGAAACCGATTGCTCTGTGATGCCGGTGAGCTCGCAGGTCAGCGTGGTGCTGGGGGCCGTCCACGGGAACCGTGGAGTGTTGCTGCGAGCACGTGCGTCAGAATTCCTGATTCACCTTGGTCCTCCCGGAACGGCGTACCGCTCGGCCGTTGAGTGAGGGAGTGGATCGGGACGTGGACGTGCTGCACGAACGCTGCGCCGGTGTGGACATCAGCAAGAAGGACGCCAAGGCGTGCGTCCGCACCCCGAGTACGAAACGGCGGGGGTCGTTCACGACCGAGACCACGACCTGGGGTTCGACGACGAACGCGGTGCTCGCCCTGCGAGAGCACCTGCTCGCCGCCGAGGTCACCCTGGTGGTGATCGAAGCGACGTCGGACTACTGGAAGCCCTTCTACTACCTGCTGGCCGGGGAGTTGAACGTGATCCTGGTCAACGCGCGGCAGGTCAAGAACCTGCCCGGCCGCAAGACGGACGTCTCGGACGCGGCCTGGCTGGCCCAGCTCGGCGCGCACGGCCTGGTGCGCCCCTCCTTCGTGCCGCCCCAGCCCGTGCGCGAGTTGCGGGACCTGACCCGGGCTCGCACCCAGATGACCCGCGAGCGCGGCCAGATCGTGCAGCGGCTGGAGAAACTGCTGGAGGACACCGGGATCAAACTGGCCGCGGTCGCCTCCGACATCATGGGGGTCTCCGGCCGGGCCATGCTGGAGGCGTTGACCTCCGGGGAACGCGACCCGCAGGTCCTCGCGGAGCTGGCCAAGCGCAGCCTCCGCAAGAAGATCCCCGAGCTTACCGAGGCACTGACCGGACGCTTCCGCGTGCACCATGCGTTCCTGACCCGCCTGCACCTGGACCACTACGACCAGCTCACCCACGCGATCCGGCAGTTGGACGAGCGGATCGAGGAGGCGATGGCCCCCTTTCGTCCCGCGCTCGACCTCCTGGACACCATCCCCGGGATCAACCGCGCCGTCGCCGAGGTGATCATCGCGGAGACCGGCGGCGACATGAGCCGGTTCGCCTCCGCCAGGCACCTCGCCTCCTGGGCCGGAGTCTGCCCCGGCCACCACGAGTCCGCCGGCCGCACCAAGAGCGCCAAGGTCCGCCCCGGCAATCCGTATCTCAAAGGCGCCCTTGGCCTGGCCGCGTTCGGCGCGGTGAGAACCAAGGACACCTACCTGCAGGCCCGTTACAAGCGGCTCACCGCCCGCCGCGGCCCGCTCAGGGCTCTGGTCGCCGTCGAACACTCGATCATCACCGCGATCTGGCACATGCTGACCGACCACAAGCCCTACCACGAGCTCGGCGGCACCTACTTCGCCCAGCGCGACCCTGAACGCGCCACCCGCCGCGCGATCAGCGCGCTCAACCAGCTCGGTTACACCGTCACCCTCAACCCGCTGGAAGGGGCGGCCTGACCAACCCGAGCCCGGACACCCGGCGACTGCCATGGCCACCGGGTAGCCAGCCCTGCCCACACCCATCCTGACCTGCTGCTATTTACGCGTCAGAGATCTGATGCAGGAGTGCGCTCGGGCTGTCGGGCGTCCACGCCGAGGTGCTCGCCGACCCGGTTGACGAGCAGTGTCATCTCGTAGGCGATCTGGCCGATGTCGGATTCCGCGCCGCTAAGCACACACAGACAGCTGCCGGCGCCGGCCGCGGTGACGAACAGGACGGCGTCGTCGTACTCGATCATCGTCTGGCGGACTCTGCCCGCGCCGAAGTGGCGTCCCGATCCCTTGGCCAGGCTGTGCAGTCCGGAGGCGACGGCGGCGAGATGCTCCGCGTCCTCGCGGCGAAGCCCCGTGCTCGCGCCTGTCACCAGTCCGTCATTGGACAGGACCAGCGCGTGCCGTACGTGTTCCACGCGCTCGGTCAGGTCGTCGAGCAGCCAGCCGAGTCCCTGGTTCTGCGCCATGTTCCATCTCCCCGTGTGACGTCGCCCCCTGACCGGAGGATGTCTCCGCCAGCCTTCCCCACGACCGCCGTCGCGGCAAGGAGGATGGGAGGCATGGCACAGAAGATGACCGACGAGGAATGGCGGGCGTTCGTGTCGCACGGCACCCGCACAGGCAAGCTGTCGACCGTAAGGGCCGACGGGAGCCCTCATGTGGCCCCGGTCTGGTTTCTGCTCGACGGGGACGAGGTGGTCTTCAACACCGGGAAGGAGACCCTGAAAGGGCGCAATCTGGCCCGTGACGGGCGTGTCGCCCTGTGCGTGGACGACGACCGCCCGCCGTTCCACTTCGTCGTGCTGAACGGCCGCGCCCGGCTTTCGGATGACCTCGACGAGGTGCGGCACTGGGCGACCAGGATCGCGGCCCGGTACATGGGTGAGGAGCGTGCCGAGGAGTTCGGTGCCCGAAACGGCGTTCCGGGCGAACTCCTCGTCCGTGTCCCCGTCGTCAAGGTCACAGCACTGAAGGACCTCACGGGCTGACAACCGGTCAGCCGACGGAGTCGAGGAGCCGCGCGGAGTGCGCCCGCCCGGCGTACTCGACCAGCCGGATCAGCACCTCCTTGCCCGAGTCGCGGTCACGGGCGTCGCACAGGACCACCGGTGTTCCCCGGTCGAGGTCGAGAGCGCGCGACACGTCGTGGGCGCCGTAGGTGCGGGCGCCGGCGAAGCAGTTGACGGCCACGACGAACGGGATGTGCCGGTGCTCGAAGTAGTCGACGGCCGGGAAGCATTCCTCCAGCCGCCGGGTGTCCGCGAGGACCACGGCGCCGAGGGCCCCTTGTGAGAGTTCGTCCCAGAGGAACCAGAAGCGGTCCTGGCCGGGGGTGCCGAACAGGTACAGGGAGAGTCCGGACCGGATGGTTATGCGCCCGAAGTCCATGGCGACGGTCGTCGTGACCTTGTGGTCCACGCCCCCGGTGTCGTCCACCGACTCGCCCGCTTCGCTGAGCAGTTCCTCGGTGCGCAGGGGCCGGATCTCGCTGACGGCGCCGACCAACGTCGTCTTGCCGACGCCGAATCCGCCGGCGACCAGTATCTTCAGCGCCAGGGGAGTCGTGTCGCCCGTATCGTCGGAGTGCGCGGAGACCATGATCACTTCTCTCGGGAGTTCCGGCCGCGATCGATGTCTGTGTGCGAAGTCGGCACCATGACAACTGTGGCTCCGCCGCGCGCGATCGGACCGCAATCCGCGCGATGTGATCGACTCGCGTCCGTTTGGTTCTGAACCTTCATCTAAAGTGCCCGCAACCCTTCGATGACCTCGCGCAGAATCCGTTCGTCGGGCAGTTGGGCCGGGGGCACAGGGCGGCTGACCGTCACGCAGCCGGTCTCCAGCAGGTCGCCCAGGAGCACCCTGACCACGCCCACGGGGAGGTCGGCACCCGTGGCGAGTTCGGCGACGGACTGCGTTTCGGGGCGGCACAGGTCGAGGAGCACCCGGTGCTCGGGGCCGAGCAGGGTGCCGCCGTCGACGACCTCAGCTCCGGGAATGAGCGTGACGAGCGCGATCAGGTCGAAGCGGATCCCGGTAGGTCCGGGTCTCGTACGGCCGCCCGTCATGGCGTACGGGCGCACCAGTGGCCCGGCCTCGTTGTCGTACCACTGGCTGCCCGGCTCCCGCCGGGCGGCCGTCGTGTCCTGGGTCATCGGTGGCGGACCCCCCTCTCGGCTCATCCGGCGGCGGGCGGCCGGGCCTCGACACGCGGGGGCGTGCCAAGGTGCTCGCCGACACGCTTGACCAGTCGTGCCATCTCATAAGCGACCAGGCCGATGTCGGCGGTCACGGCGCTGAGAACGGCGAGACACGAACCGTCTCCGGCGGCGGCCACGAAGAGGAAGGCGTCGTCCATCTCCACCATGGTCTGGCGTACGCCGCCTGCGCCGAAGTGCCGCCCCACGCCCTTGGCGAGGCTGTTGAAGCCCGAGGCCACGGCGGCGAGGTGCTCCGAGTCCTCCCGTTCGAGGTCGCTCGAGGCGCCGACCGCGAGTCCGTCGTTGGAGAGCACGACGGCGTGCCGTACCTCGCCCACGCGTGCCACCAGGTCGTCCAGCAGCCAGTCGAGTTCACGGGATCGCTGTGCGGCCCTCGTGCTCGGGTCCTGGATCATGCAGGGTCTCCTTCGCTGCTGTCACGGCCCGCTGCCGGGTCCGGTGCGGTACCGCTGCCTGGGGCGCGACGACACCGCCTCGCCGCCTGCTGCGGGGGTCCTCCTGGGGGTACGCATGGCCTCCTCGCTCGGTCGTGGTTCGGGGCGTCCTCAGGTGGCTCCGCTAGCGGGCGGCGGCGCTCTCGACCGGCCGCTGGGCGGAGGCGGATGCCTCGCGCTCCCCGGCGGTGGGCGACAGGGCGACGAAGGCCGAGGTGAGGAACAGAAAGGACCCGAGGCCGACGGCGAGGGGGAAGATGAACTGCATCGCCGTGGCCCCGGGCAGGAGAGAGCCGGAGGGGGTGACCCGCACGCTCACCGCGAACATCCCGGTGTAGTGCATGCTGCTGACGGCCGCTCCCATGACGAGGGAGACGACAGTGACCGCGGCGGGCGACTTGATGTTGAGTCCCGCCCACAGGGCCGCGGTGGCGGCGACCACGGCGATGAGCACGGACAGAGCGACGAGCAACGGGTCGTACCTCACGTCGCCGTGCAGCCGTACGGCCGCCATGCCGAGGTAGTGCATGCTCGCGACGCCCAGACCCGTGGTGAGACCGCCCAGGATCAGCGCACGGGTGCGGTCACGGCTGTAGCCGGCGGCGAAGACGCCCGCGCAGACGACGGCCATGGCGACGAGGAGGCTGAGGATGGTCAGCGGCACGTCGTAGCGGATGCCGGTGCCGCTGACGCCGAAGCCGAGCATGGCCACGAAGTGCATGGTCCAGATGCCGGTGCCGAGCGCGGAGGCCGCGGTCACCAGCCAGTTGCGCCGCGAGCGGCCCGTACTGCCGAGCGCACGGACGGTGCAACGCAGTCCCAGTGCGGCGCCGATGCACGCCATCGCGTACGACAGCACAGGGGTCAGCCAGCCGAAGGTGGCATGGTCCAGGTGTCCCATGGGCCGGGAACCTAGCCGGGGCAGAGACGCACGATGGGGGCGCATTTCGAAAGGTGCCGGAATGTGGCGGAGAGATGCGCTGGAACGATCGCGTCACGTTCGAACATGCGCGCCCGGGCATCCTCCGTGCCGGTGAGGGATCATGCCGAACATGAGCGACGACCACACACACGTCCAGGAGTTCTTCACCGCGCGCGCGGCCGACTGGGACAGCCGCTTTCCCGACGACGGTCCCGCCTACGCGGCCGCCGTCGCGGACCTCGGGGTGCGCGCGGGAGACCGTGTGCTCGACGCGGGATGCGGCACGGGGCGCGCCCTGCCACCGCTGCGGGCCGCCGTGGGCCCGTCGGGGGTGGTCGTGGGCGTCGACCTGACCCCGGCGATGCTCCAGGCCGCCGTACGGGCCGGGAGGGATCGTGACGGTCGGCTGCTGCTCGCCGATGTCGCCGCGCTGCCGCTGCGCTCGGAGTGCCTGGACGCCGTCTTCGCTGCGGGCCTCGTCGCACATCTGCCCCATCCCGTGGAGAACCTGCGGGAGTTGGCGCGTGTGGTGCGGCCGGGCGGCGCTCTGGCGCTGTTCCATCCGATCGGACGGGCCGCTCTGGCAGCGCGGCAGGGCCGCAGGATCACGCCGGACGATCTGCGCGCGGAAGCCAACCTGCGTCCTCTGCTGGCCGGTTCCGGGTGGCGCATGACGTCGTACGCCGACGAGGACGCCCGCTTCCTCGCGCTGGCGGTCCGGGAGGGCTGACCGCGACACCGTCAGGCCCGTCCGGCGACCTCGGCGACGAAGGTGTCCGGGTTGTCGAACATGACGTTGTGCCCGGCGGCCGACACGGTCACCACCCGCACTCCGGCCGCTTCCAGACGCTCCCTGCCGGCGAGTTCGCCGCTGAGCTCGCCCTGCAGATACACCCTGTCGATCGTCAACTCCTCCAGGATGGTGCGCATGACAGGGTCCGAGCCGCGCACCAGTCCGACGGCGGTGCGGTGCAGCGCGCGCGGGTCCGCCAGCCGCATCGTCGCCGCCCAGAGTGGGCCGACCTTGTCCAGCACGCGCGCGTGGGCACTCTCGACGAACTCGTCCTCCTCGTAGGAGGCGATACCGCTGCTTCCGGCGGCCGGAGGCGGGAAGGCGTCGAGGTTGGCCTCCGTGAGGACGAGCCGGGATACAAGCTCGGGCCGCCTGTGGGCGAGCACGAGGGCGACCGCACCGCCCATGCTGTGGGCGATCAGCTCGGCGCCGCCGAGACCCGCCGCGTCCAGCGCCACCGCCAGGGCGTCGGCGTTCTCCTCCAGCGTGTAGCCGAAGTGTTCGGGCCGGTCACTGATGCCGTGACCGGGCAGATCGACGAACAGGCTGTGCCGGCCCGCGAGTTCGGGGCGGGCCGCCACGTGCGCGTGGTACACGGCGGAGACCGAGCCCAGTCCATGCACGTACACGCGCGCGGGTTCCGCGCCGGGCGTCTCCGTCCATCGGATGCAGTTCCCCTTGCCGTCGAACTCGGCCTGCTTCATGACGTCCTCCTGGGTGGCGCCGGTGTCGTCGAGGACGATACCTCAGTCACGAGGTATCAGTAAACCGATGTATACACCTCACGATGTACAGAGAGCCTGAGGGAGAATGCGGTCATGCTGGAACTCGCCATCCTCGGATTCCTGTACGACACACCGCTGCACGGCTATGTCCTGCGCAAGCAGATCGCGGCCCTGACCGGGCATGTCCGGCCCGTCGCCGAGAGCACGCTGTATCCCGCGATCAAGCGTCTGGAGAAGGCGGGCCTGCTGGCCCGGGCCACCGAACCGGGCTCCGTGGCCGCCCCGCGCCACGTACTCACGCTCACCGAGGAGGGCCGGCGCGAGTTGCGCCGCAGGCTGGCCGAACCGACGCAGCGCGACGTCACGGACGAGAACCGCTGGTTCACGGTGCTCGCGTTCCTCCGGCACCTCGACGACTTCGGCGCCCAGGCGGCGGTGCTACGGCGCCGACTCGCCTTCCTGGAGGAGCCGGCCAGCTTCTTCTACGACGGCGACCGGCCGCTGCGCGCCGAAGAGCTGGACGATCCCTTCCGTCGGGGCATCCTCACCATCGCCCGGGCCACGAGCCGGGCCGAACTCACCTGGCTGCGCGACACCATCGCCTCACTGGACGCCACCGGCCCCTGAGGCGGGCGCCGCACACACTTCACCGCGGCGCCCCTCTTCTGTGGCCCGGACTCCAACTCTACGTTGAACAGGAGCAGATGAACGATCAGGCACGACACCACGCAAGGGGAAGGTGCACCGCATGTTCGACAGGATCCGCGCATACTTCGCCAGATTTCGCACTTCCACCGACATGACGTCGACCGGTGTTCGTGAAAGGCGCACACACAACTTGTTCGATGCTGCCGCCGCCTACGTCTCCGCCAGCGCGGAGGACGACCAGGACCGGATGGACGAGGCCGCTGCCTGGGTGTCGCCGGAGGCGCTGTCGTTCGGGGTGAGCGAGCTGGCATGCCGGGCCGTGATCGCGCTGGCCCGCGAGCGCGACGAGTCTCCGCGTACGGTGGCCCGGGATCTGCTCGGACTGCCCGTGAGCTGACCCGTGACGGGCTCCCGGCCGTCGATCTGCGGTCGATTCGCCCCCTCCAGGGTGGAAAACTGCAGCTCCGGGCGTGATGAGGTGTCGTGACAACCACCTTCCGCTCGCACTAGGGTGCGCGCCGTTGGACGAACGACTGGGGAGGCTGGGATGGCCGGGACGGACGAGGAGGCCGTCGCCGCGGACGATGCGCTCTATGTGCTCACGGCGGTGCTGCTGACGCCGGCGCAGTTTCCGAGCGTGCTGGGCGACGACTATCCGGAGGCCTGCGCGGCGCTCGGCCTCGCGCCGCTGGCCGACGGCTACGGCCTGGTGCTCGGCCAGGACGGCGACGGCTCGCGCTGGACGGTCGTCATCGACGACGTCTCGCTGGTCGCCGTGGCGATCGCGTCCTGGGACTGCGGCATGGAGTACGACCTGTCGCCGGACGAGCGCACGGTCGTCGCCGCACTGCCCGGCTGGCCCCTGGCGGTCGCCGTGGCAGCTCCTGGGGTGCCCGCGCCCCACGATCCCGGCCCTGATGTCGCGGACGGGCCGCCGCTGGCGCCGCCGGACACCAGCACCTGGGGCCCGGCCCAGCGGCGGCTGGGTGCGGACGAGATCGCGTTGCAGTGGGCGGTCTGGCGGGAGCAGATCGACGACGCCGACTTCCCGGTGCCGGGCGGCGATCCGCAGGAGCAGGAGACCGGGGACGCGACGCCCGATGGCGAGTCGGAAGCCCCCAAGGGTCACCGTGGTATCCAGCGCGTACTGGCGGAGGCCCGCGCGTACGTGAGCGCGCCGCCGCCGCTCGGCCGGGTCCGCTCGTCGTTCGCGCCAGGTGACGCGAGAACCCTGCGTGCCGACGGCCCGGGCTGGTCGATGGTGGCTCGCACCGACGACATCGCGTTCGTCCTGCTGGACGAAGAGCCCGGCGAGGTGCTCCCGGTGGGCCGGGGCCCTGAACTGCCCGGCCTCCTGGAGGCACTCGACAAGATGGCCGTACGGCCCAGCTGACGCGGACGGGCGGCAAGGGCAGCAGGCCGAGGCCGGCGACGTCCCGTGTCCGGCCAGTGGCGCTCACCGCCAACTGGTCGGACTCCCTTGACCGGCACGGGAGTTCACTGCTCGGGCCCTGTGCTCTGCCCCTATGACCGCGCACGGCTCCGTGTGGTCCCAACCCATGGATGGCGTCGGCCCCGGACAGCACCATGAGGCAGCCCAACCGCCTTGTGCCGAAGACCCGGAGGCCTCATGCGCCTGTCCCGAACCGCCCCCTTCATCGCCGCCTCCGTCATGGCGGCGGCCCTCTCGTGGCCCGCTCCGGCCACGGCCGCCGACGGCGGCCACTGTGCCCGTCAGGACGTCGTCCGGGTGCCGGGCGCGGACTTCCAGCGGAGCGCCTGTCTCGCGGACCTGACGACCACAGGTCTGGCCGGTACGCCGTACACGGACATGGCGGACCAGGCAGGCCTGACGGCCAGAGGGACCCGCACTCCGTCCGCGGTGCCCGGGGTACAGATCGACGGGTATTTCCCGGACACCTCGCACTTCAACGCCACGCACGGCTGGCAGCACGACGCACAGTTCGTGATCCGGCTGCCGGACCATTGGAACGGCGGTCTCGTCGTCACCGGCGCACCGGGCACGCGCCGGCAGTACTCCACGGACACGGCGATCTCGGACCGGGTGCTGGCCCAGGGGTACGCGTACGCGGCGACCGACAAGGGCAACAGCGGCACGGACTTCTACCGCGACGGAGCCCGGCCGGGTGACGCGGTCGCGGAGTGGAACGCGCGGACCACGCAGCTCACCCGGGCGGCGAAGCGCGCAGTGGCCCAGCGCTACGGCAAGGCGCCACGGCGGACGTACATGACCGGCATGTCCAACGGGGGCTATCTGACGCGCTGGCAGCTGGAAAACCATCCCGAGCTCTACGACGGCGGCGTGGACTGGGAGGGCACCCTGTGGACGACGCGGGGCCCCAACCTCTTCACCACGCTCCCCACGGCCGTCGCGTGGGCGCTCGGATCGGCCCGGGACGAGGATCTGTACCGGGCGGGCTTCGGCCACGGTTCCGAGTTCCTGTGGCCGTACTACGCGAAGGCCTACTGGGGAGTGACCCAGAAGATCTACCGCGCCGAATTCGACCCCGCCTACGACACCGGCTGCCCCGGTCCCTCCGCCGGGACGACCACCGAGGAGATCCTGGCACCCTGCGCCTCGGACGCCGCCTATTCCTACGCCGAGCGCCCCGGGACCGTCCGGCACGCCGTGGCCGGGGTGGCGTTGTCCGGCCGGATCGGCAAGCCGCTGATCACGCTCCACGGCGATCTGGACGCCCTGCTGCCCAAGGCCTCGGACTCCGACGTGTACGCGCGCATGATCGACGCACACGGTCGTGGAGCACTCCACCGCTACTACACGGTCCAGGGAGGCACGCACGTCGACGGGCTGTACGACACCTTCCCGGACCGGTTGCGCCCGATCCTGCCGTGCTACCGGTCGGCGTTCGACACACTCGTCGCCTGGGTGGAGCGAGGCACCACGCCGCCCGCGGACCGTACCGTCGGCAGGCCCGCGAGCGGCGATGTGGTCGACTCCTGCGCCCTGGACGGGCACGAAGCCGGACGCTAGCGCCTCAGCGGCCGAGTTCCTTTCGCGCGGCCCTGCGCAGCCTGCGCCGCTGCGAGGGATCCAGCGTGAGGTACGCGGCCGCCGGCACTCCCACCACGATCAGGAACGCCACCCACCAGGGCAGCCAGATCAACAGGATGAGCCCGACCGCCACACCCCCTGCGGCGATCTTCGCGTTCTTCGACATGAGCGTCGCCTCCTTCGCGGCCACTGCCGCTCTCTGTTCTGAAAACGGGCCCGCGCTTCCCGCGGTTCCGGACGGCGACCCTGAGACATCCCTGAGGCGCGCCCCTGACGCGCCCCTGAGGACCCTCACCTGCCCGCCAAATCGAACACCTGGTGAAGTGGCTCAGCACACAGCCTAGCCATTCCGGACCGACCCATCGATGGGCTGTACCCGCCCACGGCGACTCCGATCCAGGCAGTCATCAGTACATGGAGGGCGAAGCGCTCGCACGCGCGCGTGCGGCACCGGAGGCGCCCGGGACGAGGCCGAGCCTTCCGGCTGTGCCAGACGGCACGCCTGCGCAGTTCCTCCACAATCCGACGAACGCACGACGTTCTTCATTAACCGGGTGCGTGTGCGGCGTTCCGCCGGAGAACCAACTCTGGCCACTGTCAACGAACTTGTTCCCAGGAGGCCCCGATGTCCCCGCACGCCACCGGCCGGCGCCACATCCACCGTTCCGTCGCGAGGGGCCTGCCCCTCGCCCTGGCGGCCGCCCTCGTGGCGGCCGGCACAGCCACGGCGTCGCCCTCCGGGGAGGCGCATGTCGTCCGTACGGCCACGCTCGGGGACATCCCGCTCGGCGCGTTCAGCAACGCCCTGCTGCCCGGGACCGTCGACAACGACCGGGGCGTGGACCTCGGCGGCATCGGCAGCGACATCTACCCGACGGGCCGCAGCGGCGAGTACTGGACGGTGACCGACCGCGGGCCCAACGGCCAGATCAAGGTGGACGGCCAGAAGCGCCGCACGTTCCCGGTTCCGGGCTTCGACCCGGCCATCGTCAAGATCCGGATGTCGGGCGACAGCGTCAAGGTGATCGACGCGATCCCCCTCACCACGTCGTCCGGCAAGCCCGTCACCGGACTGTCCAACCAACAGAGCCGCGACGAGGCGCCGTACACCTACGACGCGAAGACGCTGCTGCCGTACAACCCCAACGGCGTGGACACCGAGGGCATCGTGCGGGCCGCGGACGGAACCTTCTGGCTCGTCGACGAGTACGGCCCGTCGCTGATCCACCTCTCCGCGCGCGGCAAGGTGCTCACCCGCTACGTGCCCAAGGGGCTGAACCTCACCGGTGCCGACTACCCGGTGGTGGAGGCGCTGCCGTCCGTGCTGCTGCACCGGAAGATCAACCGCGGCTTCGAGGGACTGGCCCAACTGCCCGGCGGTGACCTGGTGATAGCCGTTCAGAGCCCGCTATCGCTGCCGGACGGGGACGCCGGCAACGCCTCGCTCAACACGCGTCTGCTGCGGTTCTCGCCGAAGAAGAAGGCGGTCACCGCGGAGTACGCCTACCGGTTCGACCCGGTGAACGTCGTCGACCCGAGCGAGGACGACACCTCCGAGCTGAAGATCTCGTCGGTGGTCGCCGTCGGCGGCGACCGGCTGCTCGTCGAGGAGCGCACCGACAAGGCGGCCCGGCTGCAGTTGGTGAAGCTCGGGCACCAGGCGAACATCCTGGGCAGCTCCTGGGACGACGACACGACGTCTCCCTCGGTGGAACAGCTGGACGACCCTGCCGCCGCAGGCGTTCCGGTCCTGGCCAAGCGACTCGTGGTCGACCTGGGCAAGGTGAGCGGGGTGCCGGGGAAGATCGAGGGCGTCGCGCGCGTGGACCGCGACACCCTGGCACTCATCAACGACAACGACTTCGGGATGACGGACGGCACCGGTGCCTTCGACGCGCAGGGCCGCCTCATCGACAGCGGCATCGAGACGACCGTGGTCTACGTCCGGCTGCCCCACGGCATCTGACGGGAGTCGTCCCTAGGGCAGTTCCCCGGTGAGGGAGGGGAGGAGCGACGCCAGGTCGCTCGGAAACTCGCTGGGGAACTCCGACGGCAGCCCGCTCGGCAGTTCGGTGGGGATGCCGAGGGACGGCCGGGACGAGCCGCTCGTGCTCGCACTGCTCCGTGCGGGCTGTTCGTCGTCCGGTGAGCCGTCGCCTCCGGAGGCCATCAGCATGACGGTGGCGACGGCTACCGCCGCCACGAGCACGACGAGCGCGGCGAACAGCGGCCCCCGGCGCCTTGCCGGAGGGCCGGGCGGGTGGGGCGGTACGGGCGGAATGGCCATGCGGTCCAGATTCGCCGCGGACCGGTCATGACGCGACCCCCGCACGGAAGCTGATACGGACCCATGTCATGGACGGCATGATTCCGAGGCCTTCCGCGCGGGGGTCGGCCGGTGCAACACGCGCGCGTGGAGCGACGGCAGGAATGGTCGCCTCACGCGCGCGTGAGGGTGTCAGCCCCGGGCGCCCAGCAGGTGGTCCATGGCGAGCTGGTCCAGCTGCTCGAAGGCCATGCCGCGCGCGGCGGCCGACTCGACGTCGAAGTCCTCGAAGGCCGTGCGATCGGCGAGCAGCGCCTGAAGGCCGTCGGCCGCCGTGGGCTGCGCCAGCTCGTCGAGGCGCGAGGCGCGCAGCGCCTCCTGGACCTCCGGGTCGGCACGGAAGGCGGCCGAACGCTCCTTCAGGATCAGGTAGTTGCGCATGCAGCCGGCCGCCGACGCCCACACGCCGTCGAAGTCCTCGGTCCGCGGCGGCTTGAAGTCGAAGTGGCGGGGGCCGTCGTAACCGGCGGTCTCCAGGAGGTCGACCAGCCAGAACGCGGAGCGCAGGTCACCGGCGCCGAAGCGGAGGTCCTGGTCGTACTTGATGCCGGACTGGCCGTTGAGGTCGATGTGGAAGAGCTTGCCCGCCCACAGGGCCTGCGCGATGCCGTGCGGGAAGTTCAGCCCGGCCATCTGCTCGTGGCCGACCTCGGGGTTGACGCCGTACAGCTCCGGACGCTCCAGGCGCTCGATGAACGCGAGGGCGTGGCCGACGGTGGGCAGCAGGATGTCGCCGCGCGGCTCGTTCGGCTTGGGCTCGATAGCGAAGCGCAGGTCGTAGCCCTGCGAGGTGACGTACTCGCCCAGGAGGTCGAAGGCCTCCTTCATGCGGTCCAGGGCGACGCGAACATCCTTGGCGGCGCCGGACTCTGCGCCCTCGCGGCCGCCCCAGGCGACGTACGTCTTCGCGCCCAGCTCGGCCGCCAGGTCGATGTTGCGGATCGTCTTGCGCAGCGCGTAGCGGCGCACGTCGCGGTCGTTGGCGGTGAACGCGCCGTCCTTGAAGACGGGGTGTGTGAAGAGGTTGGTGGTGGCCATCGGCACGGTCAGGCCGGTGGCGTCCAGGGCCTGGCGGAAGCGCTTGATGTGCGATTCGCGCTCGGTGTCCGAGGACCCGAAGGGGATCAGGTCGTCGTCGTGGAAGGTCACTCCGTACGCGCCGAGTTCCGCCAGGCGCTGCACCGACTCGACCGGGTCGAGGGCGCGGCGCGTGGCGTCGCCGAACGGGTCCCTTCCCTGCCAGCCGACGGTCCACAGGCCGAAGGTGAACCTGTCCTCAGGGGTGGGCTGGTAGCTCATGCCGCGGCTCCTTGCTTGCTCCGACTATTTCGTCATGGCCGTTTACAAATTAGTATGCGTTCGCGTCTCTGGGAAGAGACAAGATGTCCTCGAAGGGGTGACAGACCGGTCGCCACTGCCTGGACACACCAGAAAACACCAGGTCAGACCCCGCGAGCCGCGAAAAAGGGAGAGCACGATGTCAGCAGCCGAGGGTCCGCTCGTCGTCGGCGTGGACACGTCCACCCAGTCCACAAAGGCGCTGGTAGTCGACGCGGCAACCGGTCAGGTCGTCGCGAGCGGACAGGCGCCGCACACCGTCACGACCGGCGCCGGCCGGGAGAGCGACCCTCGCCAGTGGTGGGACGCCCTGAGCGAGGCCCTGCGCCAGTGCGGCGACGCGGCCCACGAGGCGGCCGCCGTGTCGATCGGCGGCCAGCAGCACGGACTTGTCACTCTGGACGCCGACGGCGAGCCGGTGCGTCCGGCCCTGCTGTGGAACGACGTGCGTTCCGCTCCGCAGACCCGCCGCCTGATCGAGGAACTGGGCGGTTCGAAGGCCTGGGCGGAGCGCACCGGCAGCGTGCCCAGCACGTCCTTCACGGTCACGAAGTGGGCCTGGCTGGCCGAGCACGAGCCGGAGGCGGTCCGTGCGACCAGGGCGGTGCGACTCCCTCACGACTACCTCACCGAGCGCCTCACCGGTCAGGGCACGACCGACCGCGGCGACGCCTCCGGCACCGGTTGGTGGGCGGCCGGCACCGAGGCGTACGACGAGGAGACCCTGGCCCACATCGGGCTCGACCCGGCGTTCCTGCCCCGCATGGTCCGCCCCGGCGAGATCGCCGGCACCGTGCGCGACAGCCATGACCTGCCCTTCTCCAAGGGCACCCTGGTAGCGGCGGGCACCGGCGACAACGCGGCCGCCGCCCTGGGCCTGGGCCTGCGCCCGGGCACCCCGGTGCTGAGTCTGGGCACGTCGGGCACGGTCTACGCGGTGTCCAAGCACCGCCCGGCCGACCCGACCGGCACGGTCGCCGGTTTCGCCGACGCGCACGGCGACTGGCTGCCGCTGGCCTGCACGCTGAACTGCACCCTCGCCGTCGACCGCATCGCCGCTCTGCTGGGCCTGGACCGCGAGTCCGTCGAGCCCGGCGGCGCGGTGACCTTCCTGCCGTACCTGGACGGGGAACGCACCCCGAACCTGCCGAACGCCTCCGGCCTGCTGCACGGGCTGCGCCACGACACCACCGGCGGGCAGCTCCTCCAGGCCGCGTACGACGGCGCCGTCCACGCACTGCTCGGCGCCCTGGACCTGGTGCTCGACGAGGACGCGGACCGCACAACTCCGCTACTGCTGATCGGCGGCGGGGCCCGCGGCGCGGCCTGGCAGCAGACCGTACTGCGGCTGTCGGGGCGGCCGGTCCAGGTGCCCGAGGCCAAGGAACTGGTCGCGCTCGGCGCCGCCGCGCAGGCGGCCGGGCTGCTGACCGGCGAGGACCCGGCCGCCGTGGCCCGCAGGTGGAACACGGCCGCGGGTCCGGTTCTCGACGCCGTGGAGCGGGACGAGGCGGCATTCGCCCGTATGTCCGAGGTACTCTCCGACGCGGCCCCGCTGCTGGAGCGCAGGACGGACGCCCGCTGACCGACACCCACGAGGGACGGCCCTTCAGGGCCACGGACCGAGGATCGACGGAGGCATGACCGCACCGCTGCACGAGAGCCCGGCCGGACCCGGCCGCGCTCTGCCCAACACCCAGCAGGGCATGCGCCGCCGCAACCTCGCACGCGTGATGCACGCCGTCAGCGGCGAGGGACCGCTCTCGCGCGCCGCGGTCGCCTCCCGCATCGGCCTGACCAGGGCGGCGGTGTCGACCCTCGTCGACGATCTGATCCGCTGGGGACTCCTGGAGGAGCTGGGTCCGGAGCGACCCGGCCGGGTGGGCAGACCGGGATCGGCGCTGGCCGTCAGCGGGCGCGGACCGGCCGGGATCGGTGCGGAGGTCGGCGTCGACCACCTGGCCGTGTGCGCGGTCGATCTGCGCGGCGAGGTACGTGCGCGTGCCGTACGGCACGCACCCAACCGGGACCGCGCCCCGGAGCCGGTGCTGGCGGAGCTCACCTCGCTGGTCCGGCGTGTCGTCGGGGCGGCGGAGCGCGAGGGCCTGTGGCCGGCCGGGCTCGCGGTCGCCGTGCCCGGCCTGATCGCACGGGACGCGCGTACGGTCGTACGTGCCCCGAACCTGGACTGGCACGACACGGACCTGGGCGCTCTGCTGCCCTCCGGCCTGCCGCTGACCGTGGACAACGAGGCCAACTTCGGTGCGCTCGCGGAGCTGTGGCTCGGCGACGGCGCCCCACAGGACTTCCTGCACGTGTCCGCCGAGATCGGCATCGGTGCCGCGGTCGTCGTCGACGGACAACTGCTGCGCGGCATACGCGGGTTCGCGGGCGAGCTGGGTCACATGCCCGTGTGGCCGGACGGGCCGCGGTGCGCCTGTGGCGGGCGCGGCTGCCTCGAGCAGTACGCCGGTGAGGAGGCGGTGCTGCGCGCCGCCGGCCTGGAACCGGGCGAGGACCTCGTCGGGCTGTTGGCCCGGCGCGCGGACGAGGGCGACGAGGAGGTACGGCGGGCACTGCAGGACGCCGGTACGGCGCTCGGCATCGCCCTGACCGGGGCCGTCAATCTGCTCGACCCCGAGTCCGTCGTACTGGGCGGCGCGCTGGCCGGGCTCTCGCCCTGGCTTCTGCCGTCGCTGAAGAGCGAGTTGGCGGGCCGGACAGCGGGGCCGGCCTGCCCGGTGTCGGTGTCGAAGCTCGGCCCCGAGGGTCCGCTGCTGGGCGCGGCGCACTCGGTGATACGCGCCGTCCTGGACGATCCGGCATCGGTGGCCGAACGCGCCTGACCCACCGCGCCGCGCCCTCAGCCCAGGAAGGCCCGCACCGTCTTCACGAAGCGCTCGGCGTCGTGGAGCCACGGATAGTGGCCGCTGCCGGGCTGGATGTCGAACCGCACGTCCGGGAAGAGCTCGGCAAACTCGCGCACCGCGCGCGGAGGCGAGTTCAGGTCGCACTCACCGGCGAGCAGGAGCACCGGCCGCCGGAACGTCGCGAGGCCCCTGCGGGTTTCGTCCGGGTCGAAGGCGCCCTCGGAGCCGTAGACGGCCGCCGCCTCGTCGTTGCGCTGCACGTTCTCCAGGGCCTGGTGGCGCCGCGTCGCCTCGTCCCAGCGGCCGTAGGCGAACGGGGCGATGGCCTGCCACGCGTCGGTGGTCGCGCGGCCGGCGACGATCGACTCCAGCGCCTCGTAGGCCGCCGGGAACCATGGCTCGTCGCGGCGGAGCAGGGCCGTCTCGCGCCGGAGGTCTCCGGAGACGGTGATGCCGACGGCCATGGCGCTCGGGGTGATGAGCGCGAGTCTGCCGACGTGCTCCGGATGGCGCTCCACATAGCGCACGGTGAGATTCGTGCCGCCCGAGTGCCCGAGCAGATTTATCCGGTCGAGGCCCAGATGCTCGCGCAGCGCCTCCACGTCCGCCACGAGCCGGTCGCAGCGGTACGTGGCGGGATCGTCCGGCACGGCCGACTCACCGGTCCCCCGCAGATCCAGCTTGATCAGCTGCCGGTGCCGGGACAGGCCGCCGAGGTCCCCGAGGTAGGCGGAGGCCTGCATCGGCCCGCCGGGCAGGCAGATCAACGGATCGCCGTCTCCGATGACGTGGTAGGCCAGTCGAGTGCCGTCGTGCGCGGTGAAGTTGGGCATGGCGACGACCTTGGCAAGCGGGCTGGGGCACGGCAACCGGTTTGCCGGGCGCGGGGGGTGGCGGATCTCCGATGTCGCCGACCACCCGTGCGACTCCGGTGATGTGTCCCTCCTCCACGGGCCGACGCCAGCTCGCCCGTCGTGCCAGGGTTCAGCTCCAGTGTCACCATGACCGGTGCCGTTCCCAGTTTCGCCCACACCCTGCAATTCCCTTGGTTCCGGGCCGACTTCACTCGATCGGGTGGCGAAGTTGTCCACAGTTCCGATGTTGTCCACGGAACCACGCTGCGCCCTTCTGTCCAACCCGCAGGCGCCATACCGTGATTCACGCGAGGCGCAGCCATCGGACGTCCGGGCGGTGGATGCTTCGAGTTGGACGAGGGGGAGGTTCACACATGTCGGGGGAGACGGTCGGCGGACTGCGGCGTGACGCCATCGGTCTGCGTGAGGTCCAGTTCCAGAGCATCACGGTCATGGCGCCCGCCGCCGCGGTCGCCGCGTCCATTCCGTCGGGCGCCGCATTCGTGGGCGGCAGCCTGCCCCTGTCCGTACTGATCGCGCTGGTCGCATGCCTGTTCACCGCTTCCTGCGCAGCCCGACGGAATGAACGCGACTCACTCGAACCGGTACAGCATCTGCTGCTGCCGGTGCTGATACGGCGTCACCCGAGCGCATGACCGACACCGCCCGTGTCCACCTCGACGAACCCGCCACCGCCGGCCCTCGGCAGAACGGAGCTGTACAGCGATGACCGACCCGCGAATCCTGACGGTGCGCCCGGAACCGGACGACTACGCCTGGACGTTCGGCGGAGCCCCACCGGTGGCGCGGATCGCCCCCGGCACGGTGCTCGACCTGTACACGGAGGACTGCTTCGCCGGACGGGTCCGGTCCGAGAAGGACCTGGTGTCCGAGGTGTGCGAGTTCCCGTTCCTGAACCCGCAGACCGGGCCCTTCCATGTCGAGGGCGCCGAGCCGGGCGACACGCTCGCCGTGCACTTCGTGTCGGTCGAACCGGCCCGGGACTGGGCCGCGTCGACCACCGTCCCCCTGTTCGGGGCGCTGACCTCGACGCACACCACGGCCACACTGCAGCCCCCGCTGCCGGAGACCGTGTGGATCTGGCAGCTGGACCGGACCCGGCGCACCGCGCTGTTCCGGGCGCACGACAGCGACTTCGAGGCCGAGCTGCCCCTCGACCCGATGCACGGGACCGTGGGCGTGGCACCCGCCAACCTGGAGGTGCGCTCGGCCCTCGTGCCGGACGCACACGGCGGGAACATGGACACACCCGAGATGCGCGCCGGCGTCACCTGCTACCTGGGGGTGAACGTCGAGGGGGCGCTGCTCAGCCTCGGTGACGGGCACGCCCGGCAGGGCGAGGGCGAGACCTGCGGAGTGGCCGTCGAGTGCGCGATGAACACCGTGGTGCTCGTCGAACTCCTCAAGGGGGTCGCCACACCGTGGCCCCGGTTGGAGTCGGACACGCACATCATCTCCACCGGTTCGGCGCGCCCCTTGGAGGACGCGTTCCGGATCTCGCAGCTGGACCTGGTGCAGTGGCTGGTGCGCGACTACGGATTCGGTGAGCTGGACGCGTACCAGTTCGCAACCCAAGCGGTGGAATCGCCGTTGGCCAACGTGTGCGACACCAACTACACGTGCGTGGCCAAGCTGCGCAAGGAATGGCTGCCCCGGCGCGAGACGTATCGCGGACTGCACGCACAGCTGCGCGAGACGGCGGCGATGCTGCGCTCCTGACGTCCGGACGCTGCGCTGCCGACGTCGAGACGCGGCGCTCCTGACGTCGGTGCTCGCCCCCTCCCCCACTCCCGAAAGGCATCCCCATGGACCGGGCAAGACCGCTTCCCAGCAGGCGGCGGATCCTGAAGGGCGCGGCCCTCGCCGCCTTGCCGTACGCGCTTCCCGACTCACGGGCGGGTGCGCAGTCCCAGGCCGTCGACTACCCCGTCGCCGAGTGGCAGTCCGCGAGTTCCTCCAACTACACGGCTTCCGACCGCCCCATGGAGTATTCCGTCGACCGAGTGATCATCCACGTCACCCAGGAGTCCTACGCCACCACTCTGTCCATCTTTCAGAACCCGCAGAAGAACGTGTCGGCGCACTATCTGGTCCGCTCCGCCGACGGACACGTCGCGCAGTGCGTGCATGAGGCCGACGTCGCCTGGCACGCGGGGAACTGGGACTACAACACCCGCAGCATCGGCATCGAGCACGAAGGCTGGGTGGACCAGCCGTCGTACTTCACCGACGCCCTGTACGAACAGTCGGCGAGGCTGACGGCGGCGATCTGCACCAGGTACGGCATCCCGAAGGACCGGGCGCACATCCTCGGGCACTACCAGGTGCCCGGGACCGATCACACCGATCCGGGGCCGAACTGGGACTGGGGCCGCTACATCAGACTCGTCAACTTCGCGTGACGCAACTCGTTGCGTGACGCCGTCGGTCGTCGCCCTCCGCGGTCGGTCGTTGCCCGATACGGCTGATCGTCGCCCGACACGGCTGGTCATTGCCCGGCGCCGCCCGTCGCTCGAGTCAGGTCCGGTCGAAAAAGTTGTCCGCGCGAACACCCCGGGTGACGATGTCCCCAGCCGCATCGCCTTCCGGGGAGGCCGAGTTGTCCGATCCGTGGGTGGCCCTTGAGCCAGGGGCCCACCCTGCCGAGCGCGTACGGGTCCTGCGCCGGGCGCACGAGGCGTTCACCACGGCCGGCACCGTGCCGCGGCCGGTGCGGTCGGTGGGGGCGGACTCGTGGCGGCGGTCCGCGCGGGCGGGCGTGGGTCCGGACGGCTCGGCCAGCATGGAGCTCTCGGACGGCGACCTCGGCGCCTACCGGGCGGAGCATCCACTGGCCCCGGGTGATGCCGCTGTTCCGGGAGCTGATGGGCACGTTCGCGGCCGACGGCGAGCATCTGCTCGCGGTGTGCGACGCACACGGCTCGCCGCGCTGAAACCGATCCGCGCCACACGCCCGGGCGGCGCACCGATCTACGTCATCCTGGACAACCTCTCGGCCCACAAAGGCGCCAAGATCCGAACCTGGGCGAAGAAGCACGGGGTCGAGCTGTGCTTCACCCCGACCAACGCCTCCTGGGCCAACCCTATCGAGGCGCACGTCGGGCCCCTGCGGCAGTTGACCCTCGCCAACTCCGAGCACCCCAATCACACCGTCCAGACCCGTGAGCTTCAGCGTTACCTGCGCCGGCGCAACGCCAACGCCCGCCACCCGGACGTCCTGGCCGCCCAACGCAAGGAACGCGCCCGCATCCGCAGCGAGAAGGGCATGCGCCGGGGCGGACGGCCCCTCAAAGAGGCAGTATGACCGACAACCCCGGCACCGAACGCGGCGAGGAGGCAGCCCGCCGCACCGGAAATATCAAGTGGTTCGCCGTGCCCGCTCGGCACTACGGTCCGGCCCATGGTCGATTCACCCGAGCCCCCAGACACTTTGACCGACCCCCGCGAGCTGCTGCTCGCCTACCTCGACTACTACCGTGACGCGCTGCTGCGCAAGCTCGACGGTATGTCCGAGCACGACCTGCGCACCAGCAGACTCCCATCCGGCTGGACCCCGCTCGCCCTGCTCAAACACCTCGCGTTCGTGGAGCGACGGTGGCTGCGCTGGGGGTTCGCCGCCGAACATGTGGATCCCATCTGGGGCGAGAGCGACCCTGACACAGGGACATGGTCCGTCGCTGCTGAGGAATCGACGGAGGAGATCAGGGCCCTCTTCCTGGACGAATGCGCACGCTCCCGCACGATCGTGGCCGGTGCCGAACTCCATGAATCAGCACGCAGCGGCGGCGGCTTCAATCCCCCGGACCACCACCCCGCCTTGAGCTGGATCCTGTTCCACATGCTGCAGGAGTACGCCCGACATGTCGGCCAGCTCGACGTGGTCCGCGAACTCGCCGACGGCACAACCGGCGAGTAGCGAAGCACCGACCCGCGCCAGACCGCGCTCTTCCGAGCCGGTGAACCTTCGCGGTCAGGGCACTAGACAGAGAGAAAGGGTGCCTGACCGGGGCTGATGGCCGGCAGGCGCCCTTCCCGGGTTACACCTGGCCGGCTGTCAGACGACCGGGGGACGTTGGCTCGGTTTCTTCTGCGGGAGGGTGTGGACACCGTTTCGGCGTCTGGCGTTGTCGCGTACGGGGAGGGTGACCAGCATCGCGAGGACGGGACCGGCGGCCAGGGTGATGAAGGCCGCGTCGAAGGAGCCGGTCGCCGAGAAGACGGCGCCGACCGCGAGCGGGACCAGGACGCTGCCGAGTTGCCAGATGGCGTTGGCGAGTCCGGATGCTGTGCCGGTGACGGATGACGGGACGAGCCGTGGCACCAGCGCGACGAGCAGTGGTGTCCAGCTGCAGGCCGCGGCGCCGAGCAGCGGCGAGAGCAGGATGAACCCGGTCGGCGTGGAGGTGGCCGAACCAGATGAGGGCGAGCGCGAAGATGCCGAAGATGGCGATGCTCGGTACTTTTCGGGCGCCGCCCCAGAACCGGTCGGTGATGAAGCCGACGACCGGTTTCACCGCAACCGCGCTGATGGCGAAGACCGAGACGACGAGCCCCGCCGTGCCCGGGGACACGTCATGGCCTTTCATCATGAGTGCGTTTGCCCAGGTGATGAAGCCGTACAGACCCCAGAAGGCACAGAAGCCGGTCACACAGACGAGCACGTAGTCGCGGTTGCGGGCGATGCCACCGAAGTCGAGCCATCCGCGCGCGCGTCGGGGTGCGGAGCCGGCCGCCGTGTCCGTCGCTCCCCGGGACAGCGGTCGCCCGGCTGCGGCCGCCGGTTCCTTGCGCAGCAGCAGGAACAGGGGTGCTGCCATCACCATGGAGAGCACCCCGAAGACGTGGTACGAGGTTCCCCAGCCGTGCCAGGCGATCATCGCGGCTTGCTCGATGACCTCGCCGTCACAGGTCTGGACGACGTCATGTCGGTACGAGGGACGGGATCGCCCTGTTCGAGCTCACTCCCCTGGCCCTGTCCCTGGCACAAGAGTTCATGGAGCTCACCAGCGACGCCGTCGAGTACCACGGCAGCACAACCCTCTGCCGGGGCCGGACCAACGGCGAGATCGCCGAGCGGCCCGTCCGAGTCCACGGTGAAGACCCACGTCGGACGGGGTCCTGGCGAAGATCGGCGCCACGGACCGGGTCCACGCCGTGATCCCCTCCTACGACCCGGGACTGGCCCGACCGGGCAGCCCGGGCTGACCTTTCAGCCGTTCGTCTCCGGCCTGCTGGGCGGCAGCAGCAAGGTGAAGGTCGTCGGGCCGGTACCCGCCAGGACCAGTCGGCCGCCCGCCGTTTCCGCCAGGTCCCTGGCAAGGGCGAGTCCGATGCCCGCGCCGGGGCCGGTGGTGTGCCCGCGGTCGAAGAGCGCGGCAGCGTCGGTGCGGAGGCTTCCCTCGTCCCGTACGTCGAGCGCGGTGGTGTCGCCCAGGGACCGTACCGTCACCTCTGCCGTACCCCGCCCGTGCCGGCGGGCGTTGTCCAGGAGCACGTCGAGGATCTGGCCGACGGTCCGGCCCGGTACGGAAGTCACGCGGGTTCCGGGCTCGGCGGCGACGATGAGCCGGCGGCCCGCGTCGGCGAACAGGCCGTGCCAGCGCTGCTCGGCGAAGTCCAGTACGCCGCCCAGGGGCTGAACGGCGGCGGGCGCCTGCGCGGAGGCGACGAGACGCAGCACTTCGTCGATGGTGTGGTGCAGATGTCCGGTGCTCTCCAGCGCCTCCCGCAGGGCCGTGCGCGGATCCGCGTGCGGATCGGCCAGGGCGGCTTCCAGGCCCAGTTGCAGGCCGGTCAGTGGGGTGCGCAGCTGGTGGGAGGCGTTGGCGGTGAAGTCCCGCTCGCGCTGGAGCAGTTGGGCCAGCCTCTCGACCATGGTGTTGTGCGTCCGGGCGACCTGGTCGATCTCGGGGATGGCGGAGGGTACGGCCCGGGCCGCCAGGTCTCCTTCGGTGACGGCCCGGGACTGGCGGGACAGAGCTTCCAGCGGCGCCGTCAGAGCGCGGGCCTGGCGGCGGGCGACCAGGACGGCCACGGCCAGCGCGACCAGGACCGCGCCCAGGAGGGCGAGCCATCCGAGCAGGACGCGCCCCCATACGTCCCGTGCCGGGGACGCGGCGCGGACGACGCCGATGACCTTCTCGTTCTGGGAGACGGGGACCGCGATCACGAGGTCACCGGCGGCGTGTCCGCGCACCACGGTTCCCGTGCTCGCTCGGCGGGTGTCCGGGTCCGCACGGGCCGGGCCTTCGCCCGCGCGCAGCCGCATCCGCGTGTCGTACACGCCCAGGTGTACGTCCGCACCCGCCTTCGGCAGCTCCACCGGGTCGCCGGCGGCGAAGTCCGGGCCCACCCGGACCGCGGCCACCAGCGCCGCGCGTTCCAGCGCGTCGCGCTCGTTGGCGAAGAAGTACGCCTGCAGGGCCGCGGCCAGCGGCACGGCCAGCAGGACGAGGGCGACCAGGACCGCCACCAGGGCGACGCGGAGCACGCGTTGTCTCATGCCTTCATCATCGGGACCGATCCGCGCCCCTGAGCAGGTCCGACGCGGGTTTTTCCGTCGTCTAACCCTCGGTGGTCAGGACGTTAACCACGCGCTGCCTAGCGTCACGGACATGGCCGTCGGCCTGCGGGCGCCCGGCCCGGGTGCAGGTTCCGGGCGCCTTCCTCATCAGAAGGGCAGCATGACGATGAACCGAACACGTCTCGTCCTCCCTGTCACCGGCGTCGTCCTGGCGTCGGTGGCGATCACCGCCTGCGGCGGATCAACGGGCTCCGGTGGGTCCGGCGGTCCGGCCGGGAGCAGTCGTACGGCCCCGTCCTCGCCCGCCGCGCCCGCGACCGAGTCCAACCCCCCGGGCGACATCCCCGACAACCAGGCGTACGTCGCCTTCGCTCCATCCGGCGGCGGCTTCTCGGTGAAGGTGCCCGAGGGCTGGGCCCGCACCGGCAAGGGCACCGTCACCTCCTTCACCGACAAGCTGAACCGCGTTGAACTCGCGCCCGTGACGGCCGCGTCCGCCCCCACCACCGGGTCGGTCACCGCGCAGACGGTTCCCCGACTGCGGCGCACCGTGCCGAACTTCGCGCCGGGAAAGGTCTCCGTCGTAGCCCGGCACGCCGGCCAGGCCGTGCTGCTGACCTACCAGGGGGACTCCGCCCCCGACCCGGTGACGGGCAAGGTCGTACGCGACTCCTTCGAGCGGTACGCCTTCTACCGCCAGGGACACGAGGTGGACGTGACCCTGTCCGGGCCGGTGAACGCCGACAACGTGGACCCGTGGCGCATCGTCACCGACTCCTTCACCTGGCAGTGAGCGCCATGGAAGACAGGGAAGAAATGCGGGACATGGCCGGGCCGGCCGCCGGCGGCGGACCGCGGGGCGACGTCCACGACGTCGTCCTCGACGCGCACGAGCTGTATCGGTTCTACCGAGCCGGGGAGGAGGAGACACTCGCCCTGCGCGGGGTCTCGCTGCGGATACGGCGCGGTGAGACCGTCGCCGTCACCGGCCCCTCCGGCTCGGGGAAGTCCACGCTGCTGGCCTGCCTGGCCGGTCTCGACGAGCCCTCCGGCGGCGCCGTCCATGTCGGCGGCGTCCGCATCAGCCACCGCCCGGAAGCCGACCGGGCCCGGCTGCGGGCCCGGCGCATCGGCGTCCTGCTCCAGTCCGGCAACCTCGTCCCGCACCTCAGCGTCCGCGACAACGTCCGGCTGGCCCGGGCCGCGGCGGCGGGCGACGGCCGGCGCAGCGAGGACCTCGCCGCGCTGCTCGACCAGGTCGGGCTCGCGCACCGCGCCCACGCCCTGCCGCAGGAACTGTCCGGCGGCGAACTGGCCCGCGCGGGACTGGCCGTCGCCCTCGCCAACGACCCCGAGGTGCTGCTCGCCGACGAGCCGACCGGTGAACTCGACGGCGGCACCGAGCAGCGCGTACTGGAACTGCTGCGCAAGCGGGCCGAGTCCGGGCACGGGGTGCTGGTCGTGACGCACAGCGCGGAGGCCGTCCGGATCGCCGACCGGGTGATCGCCCTGCGCGACGGAAGGATCGAGGCGTCATGAGCGCAACCTCCATGAACCACGCCCCACGGCAGGGCTCGGACGACGCGCTCGTCGACTGCCGGGACGCGGCGCGGACCTTCGGCCGCGGTGAGACCGCCGTGGTGGCCGTGCACGGGACCACCTTCCGGGTGCGGGCCGGCGACCGGATCGCGATCACCGGTCCGTCCGGGTCGGGCAAATCGACCCTGCTGCATCTGCTGGCCGGGCTCGAACGGCCCACCAGCGGCGAGGTGTTCTGGCCCGCCCTGGCCGGGCCGCGCGAGATCGGCCTGGTCTTCCAGGGTCCGAGCCTGATCCCGGCCCTGAACGTCGTGGAGAACACGGCCCTGCCCCTGGTGCTCGCGGGAGTGCCCGAGGAGCGGGTCCGCCTCACCGCGCTCGCCGCGCTCGCCACGGTCGGCGCGGCGGACCTGGCCGACCGGCTGCCGGAGGAGCTCTCCGGCGGGCAGAGCCAGCGTGTGGCCGTCGCCCGGGTCCTGGCGCGCGCGCCCCGGCTGATCCTGGCCGACGAGCCCACCGGACAGCTCGACCGCGCCACGGGACAGCGCGTCCTGGACGTCCTGACGACGGTGGCCGACGAGACCGGCGCCGCACTTGTCGTCACCACCCACGACCCGGCCATCGCCGAACGCCTGTCCCTGCGCCGGGCCATGCACAACGGACGCCTGCTCGACCCGGCCGAGGAGAGGTCATGACCATCCACCAGTCCCGCCCCGTAACCGCACGGCTCGCCACGGCCACGGCGTGGTCGGGGACCCTCGCCTTCTGGACCCGCGGCCTCGTCCGCCGCCGTACGGGCCGGCTGCTGGCCACTGTCACCGGGATCGCGCTCGCCGTCTCCCTGGTGGCCGCGCTCGGCTCCTTCCTCACCGCGTCGAAGTCGACGATGACCCAGCGGGCGGTGCGCTCGGTGGCCGTGGACTGGCAGGTGGAGGTGCAGCCGGGCGCCGACGCCTCCTCGGTCCTGGGCGCGGTGCGCACGACGCCCGGGGTACGGGCCGCCGCCTCGGTCGGCTTCGCCCGCAGCAACGGCTTCAAGGCCCGTGCCGGCGGCAGCGTCCAGACCACCGGTCCCGGTGTGGTGCTCGGACTCCCCAGCGGCTACGAGGAGTTGTTCCCGCACACGATCCGCCATCTGACCGGCGCCTCCTTCGGGGTGCTGCTGGCCCAGCAGACCGCGGCCAACCTCCACGTCGCACCCGGCGACACGGTCACCGTCGCCCTGCCCGGCGCCCCGCACGCCGACGTCCGGGTGGCTGGGGTCATCGACCTGCCGCAGGCCGACTCCCTGTTCCAGAAGGTGGGCGCCCCGCCCCAGTCGCAGCCCACCGCCCCGCCGGACAACGTGATCCTGCTGCCCGCCGGGCTGTTCGAGACGCTGACCGCACCGGTCGCCGCGGCCGACCCCGCGGCCGTCACCACGCAGATCCACGTGGCCCGCGACGCCCGGCTGCCCGCCGACCCGGCCGCCGCGTTCACCGCCGTCACCCGCGCCGCCCACCACCTGGAGGCGGCCACCTCGGGCGGCGCACTCGTCGGCGACAATCTCGGCGCCACCCTCGACGCCGCCCGGCAGGACGCCCTGTACGCGCAGATCCTCTTCCTGTTCCTGGGTGTTCCCGGTGCGGTGCTCGCCGCCGCGCTGACCGCCGCCGTGGCCGGAGCGGGCGCCGAGCGGCGCCGTCGCGAGCAGGCCCTGCTGCGCGTCCGCGGGCTGCGCGGCCGGCAGATCGCCGCGCTGGCCGGGGTCGAGGCGGGCCTGACCGGTCTCGCGGGCGGGCTGCTCGGCATCGGGGTGGCCGCTCTCGTGGGCCGACTCGCCTTCGGGACGGCCTCGTTCGGGGCACGTTCCGGCTCCGCCGTCGTGTGGTCCGCGGCCGCCCTCGTGTTCGGCCTCGCCATCGCGGCGGCAGCGGTCCTCGCCCCCACCCTGCGCGATCTGCGGGTCGTCACTGTCGCCCGGGTCCGTCGGCAGGTCGGCCGCGGCACCCGCTCGCCGTGGTGGATGCGCTGCGGCCTGGACTTCCTGCTCCTCGCCGCCTCGCTGCTGGTCTTCCGCGCCTCCAGCGGCAACCAGTACGCGCTCGTCCTCGCCCCTGAGGGCGTGCCCAGCATCTCCGTCTCCTACTGGGCCTTCCTCGGCCCCGGCCTGCTGTGGGCCGGCAGCGCCCTGCTGCTGTGGCGACTGGCCACCCTGGCCCTCGCCCACGGGCGCGGCGGCCTGAGCCTGCTGTCCCGCCCGCTCACCGGCTCGCTGGCCGGTATGACCGCGGCCACCATGACCCGACGCCGACGCCCTCTGGCCCGCTCCGTGGTGCTGCTCGCGCTCGCCCTGTCCTTCGCCCTGTCCACGGCCACCTTCAACGCCACCTACAAGCAGCAGGCCGAGGTCGACGCCCGCCTCACCAACGGCGCCGACGTCACGGTCACCGAACCGCCCGGCACACGCACCGGCCCGGGCGCCGCAAGCGCCCTCGCCGTGGCCGGAGTCCGGCACGTCGAACCGGTCCAGCACCGCTTCGCCTACGTCGGCTCGGACCTGCAGGACCTCTACGGCGTACGGCCCGGGACCATCGCCGCCGCCACCTCACTGCAGGACGCCTACTTCGCCGGCGGCACCGCCGCGCAGCTCATGAACACCCTCGCCCAGCGGCCCGACGCCCTCCTGGTCAGCGCCGAGACCGTCAACGACTTCCAGCTCTCCCCCGGCGACACCGTACGGCTGCGCATCCAGGACAGCCGCACCAAGGCTCCGCGCACCGTGCCCTTCCATTACGCGGGCATCGTGAAGGAGTTCCCCACCGCCCCGAAGGACAGCTTCTTCGTCGCCAACGCCTCCTACATCGCCCGGGCCACCGGCAGCGACGCCGTCGGCGCCTTCCTCGTGGACACCGGCGGCACGCACCAGAAGCAGGTCGCCGACCAGCTGCGCCGGCGCCTGGGCACCACGGCCACGGTCACCGATCTCACCGGGACCCGCTCCCAGGTCGGCTCCAGCCTCACCTCCGTGGATCTGTCCGGACTGACCCGCATCGAACTCGGCTACGCCATCGTGCTGGCCGCCGGAGCCGGCGGCATCGTCCTCGCGCTCGGGCTCGCCGAGCGGCGCCGTACCTTCGCCATCGCGACCGTCCTGGGCGCCACCCGCAGGCAACTGCGCGGCCTGGTCCTCAGCGAGGCGGCCGTGCTCACGGCGGCCGGGCTGGCAGGCGGCGCCCTCAGCGGCTGGGCTCTGTCCCAGATGCTGGTCAAGGTGCTCACCGGCGTCTTCGACCCACCGCCCGAGACCATCGCCGTGCCCTGGGTGTACGTGACGGCCACCGTGCTGGTGGCCCTGGCCGCGGTGGCGGCCGCCGCCCTCAACGGGGTACGGCGCTCGCACCGGCCGGCCATCGAGGAGCTGCGGGAGCTGTGACCCCCCGCGGCCCGGGCGGGCCGCCTACGCTGCCTGCCATGCGCACTCCCGCCTCCCCGCCGCCGCACCCCCGCCGTGGCCCCGACCGCGACCGTGGCCGCATCCGCGTGCTCGTCGTCGAGGACGACGACACCATCGGACGCCATCTGGAGACCGGCCTGACCGGCGGCGGATACGCACCCACCTGGTCCCGCACGGGGAGCGGCGCACTGGCCGAGGCCGAGCGGACACGTTACGACGTGATCCTGCTCGACCTCGGCCTGCCCGACGCCGACGGGCTCGACGTCGCCCGCCGGTTGCGCGCCCGCTTCTCCGAGCTGCTGATCATCATCCTCACCGCCCGCGGCGCGGAGATCGACGTGATCGCCGGTCTGGACGCGGGTGCCGACGACTACCTGGTCAAACCCTTCAGCCTCACCGTCCTGCTGGCCCGCCTCCGCGCGCATCTGCGCCGCCGCCCGCCCGCCTCGCCCCAGGAAAATCCCCTGCGCCTCGGCGACCTCACCGTCGACCCGGCCGCCCGGCGCTGTCTGCTGGGTGAGCGGGAACTGACCCTGCGCCCCAAGGAGTTCGACCTGCTCGTGGTGCTCGCGCGGAACGCGGACACGGCGGTCAGCCGGGAGACGCTGATGGCCCAGGTATGGGACGAGAACTGGTTCGGTCCCACCAAGACCCTCGACGTCACCATGGCCTCCCTGCGCCGCCGCCTCACCGAGGCCGAGACCACTGCGCCCGCGCCCGTCCGGCTCCCCCGGATCACCACTCTCCGAGGCCACGGCTACCGGCTGGAGACGTGACGCCGCGCTCCGAAGGCCCGGGCCGGTCGTCCCGCACGCGGTGCGGCCATTGCGGATCACCCGTCCGCTCGCCGCCCGACGGGTGAATACCTCTCCCGGCCGCCCGGCGACGGCGGCCCCGGTCCGGGCGCCGTGGTGACCGGCGCGCGCCTCCTCACGGCCATCCCCGGCCTGGTCATCCATCTGTCGGTGAGGCGTCATGACGTCACCGGACCGGGCCGGGGCGCGCGACACGCTGAGTGACCGATCCGTCACGCCTTCAGGATGCGTTCAGATCGCTGCTGAGAGGCTCGGCCACGACGCGGTCGTGAGTGCGCGGCCGTCCCCCCACCGTCCACGCAACGGCACTCGCCTCGGACGAGCGCCCTGTGGCCAGGCCCTACAGGAGTGTCCGAACGTGGACAAGCCCGAAGCCCGCACCGACCTCGAGGCCGCCGAGGCCCGGAAAAGCGTCGTGCGGAAGCTGCCCGAAGTCACCCTCGTCTTCTGGATCATGAAGATCGCGGCGACCACTCTCGGTGAGACCGCGGGCGATCTGTTCGCCCAGACCCTCAAGATCGGCTACTTCCTCACCACCATCGCCCTGTTCCTCGTCTTCGTCGTGACCCTGGTCGTCCAGCTGCGGTCCCGGCGGTACAACCCCTTCTTCTACTGGACGGTCATCCTGTCGACGAGCATGGCCGGCACGACGATGTCCGACTTCATGAACCGCGACGCCGGCGCCAAGTACCTGTCCGACGGCGCCACTTCGCTCGGCTGGGGACCCCAGGGGCTGGGCCTCGGCTACCCCACCGGTGCCGCGATCCTCATCTCGATCCTGACCGCGATCTTCATCGCGTGGAAGCTGACCGGGATGACCTTCGCGATCCGCGACATCGTCAGTTTCCGTGGGGAGGCCCTGTTCTGGTCGGCGATCCTCGTGTCCAACACGCTCGGCACCTCCATGGGCGACTTCCTCTCCGACAGCTCTGGACTCGGCTATGCCGGAGGCGCCCTCCTCGTCTCCGGGGCGCTCCTGGTGCTGCTCCTGCTCACGCGCGTGCCGTGGGTGCCGAACGTGCTGGTGTTCTGGAGCGCCTTCGTGCTGACCCGCCCGCTCGGCGCCACAGCCGGCGACTTCCTCACGAAGCCGGTCACCAAGGGCGGCCTCGGTCTCGGCACGGTGGGCTCCTCGGCCGTACTGCTGGCCGTCCTGCTCGGACTGATGGCCCACGCCCACCGGCGGGAGAGCAGGCGGACCGTCCCGGACCGGGCCCCCACCGCGCGGGACCGGATCACACGGTGAGCGGGCCGGCCGGCAAGCCGAGAGTCTCGGGGTCAACGCCGGGTCAGGAACTCCGTCACCAGCTCCACCGCCAGGACGATCACCGACTCGTCCGGGGCGAAGCGATCCGAGTGCTGGGGCTCGTCGCCGCCGACGCCGAGCCAGAACATCGTCGCGGGAATGTGTGCGGCCAGGTAGCCGAAGTCCTCCGACGTCATGGTCAGCGCCGTCCCCGCGGAGCCCCTCAAGGCCACCGTCGCCGTCGAGACGCGGTTCGCCGGGGAGCGCGTCCACGTCAGTGAGTGACGGTGCGGGCGCCCGACCTGCGTGCTTCCGGTCAGGCGCCCTGCCGTCCTACCAGTCCACGGCGATGTACTTGCTCTCCGTGAACTCCAGCAGGCCGTCGTGGCCGCCCTCGCGGCCAAGGCCGGACTGTTTGACTCCGCCGAACGGGGCCGCCGGGTCCGACACCACAGGGCGGTTGAGGCCGACCATGCCGGACTCCAGCGCCTCGGACACCTTGAGGCCCTCGGCCAGGTCGCCGGTGTAGACGTACGACACGAGGCCGTACTCCGTGTCGTTGGCCAGCCGAATCGCGTCGTCGACGTGGTCGAAGGGGACGACGGGTGCGACCGGGCCGAAGATCTCCTCCGTCAGGATGGGCGCGTCTGGGGGGACCTCGCCCAGCACGGTCGGCAGGTAGAAGTATCCGGCGCGGTCGGGGGCCGTACCTCCGGCGAGGAGCCGGGCGCCGACATCGACGGTCCCCGAGACGAGTTCACCGACCTTCTTGCGCGCCGACTCGTTGACCAGAGGCCCCACGTCCACACCCGCCTCGAGTCCGGGCCCGACCGTGAGCGCCGTCATGGCCGAGGCCAGGCGGCGGCCGAACTCCTCGGCGATCGAGGCGTGGACGTAGAAGCGGTTGGCGGCCGTGCACGCCTCTCCGCCGTTGCGCATCTTGGCGACCATCGCCCCGGCGACCGCCCGGTCGAGATCGGCGCCTGCCAGGACGAGGAAGGGGGCGTTGCCCCCGAGTTCCATGGAGGCGTTCACCACCGATCCGGCGGCCTGGCGCAGCAGTTCCCGGCCGACCTCGGTGGAACCGGTGAACGACACCTTGCGGACCCGGGGGTCGGCGAGCAGGACTTCCGCGATCCGGGCGCTGCGGCGTGACGGGACGACGTTGACCACGCCGTCCGGCACACCCGCCTCCGCGAGCAGCGCCCCGAGCGCGAGCGCCGTGAGCGGGGTGTCGGAAGCGGGCTTGAGGACGACGGTGCAGCCCGCCGCCAAAGCAGGGCCGATCTTGCGGGTCGCCATGGCGGCCGGGAAGTTCCACGGCGTGATGAGGAGCGCCACGCCCACGGGCTGTCGTAGCACCATGATCTTGTTGGTGCCGGCCGGTGCCGTCTGGACGGAGCCGGCCGCGCGCACCGCCTCCTCGGCGTACCAGCGGAAGAACTCCGCGGCGTAGGCGACCTCGGCACGCGCGTCGGCCAGGGCTTTGCCGTTCTCGCGGACGATGAGCTCGGCGAACGCCTCGGCGCGCGCCGTCATCAGCTCGAACGCCCGCCGCAGGATCTCGCCGCGCTCGCGCGGTGCGGTGGTCCGCCAGCCGTCCAGCGCGGCGTGGGCGGCGTCCACGGCCCGTTGCGCGTCCTCGACGGTGGCGTTCGCCACCTCCGCGAGGGGCTCGGCGAGGGCCGGGTCGATCACTTCCAGGGTTCCGCCGTCGGCCGCCGTCGTCCACCCGCCGCCGATGAACAGCCGGGTGGGCGTGTCCATACCAGTGATCATGCAGAGCCTCCCATGGCCGGTCAGTCGACGCTCTTGGCGACGGTCTCGACGATGCGGGCGGTGCTGGGGAGCGTCGCGTCCTCCAGGACGTCCGCGGCCGGCAGCGGCACATGCGGGGTGGTGATCCGCACCAGCGGCCCGTCGAGGGACGTGAATCCTTCCTCGGCGACGATGGAGACCAACTCCGCGCCCCAGCCGCACAGTCGGGGGTTCTCCTCGACGGTGAACAGCCGGCCGGTCTGTGCGAGGGAGCCCAGCACCGTGCTCACATCGAGCGGGACGAGGCTGCGCAGATCGATGACCGTGGCGTCGATGCCGTACTGCTGCTGGAGTTGCTCGGCGGCAGCCAGGGTGCGCGGAACCATCAGCCCGAGCGACACGAGCGTGACGTCGCCGCCGTGGCGCAGCACGCTCGCCGTGCCGAGCTGGTCGACGATGTCGCCCTCGGGCACGTCGGCCTTGGTGGGGTACAGCCCCTTCGCCTCCAGGAAGACCACGGGATCGGGGTCGCGTACGGCGGCGGCCATCAGACCGACGACGTCGGCGGGGTTCGAGGGGGCGACCACCTTCAATCCGGGTACGGCCATGGCCCAGTTGGCGATGTCCTGGGAGTGCTGCGCGCCGAAGCGCAGGCCCCCTCCGTTGCCGGACTTGATGACGAGGGGGAAGGTCATCTGACCGTTCGTCATGTAGCGGGACTTGGCGATCTGGTTGACGACGAGGTCCCAGCAGACCGCGAAGAAGTCGGAGAACATGATCTCGGCGATGGGCCGCAGGCCCGTCATGGCCGCGCCCATGGCGGCACCGAGGATGGCCTGCTCCGAGATGGGGGTGTCGCGCACCCGGGCCGGGCCGAACTCGTCGAGCAGGCCGGCCGTCGTCTTGAACACGCCCCCGGCCGCGGCGACGTCCTCGCCGAGGAAGACGATCGACTCGTCCCGCCGCATCTCCTGCGCGATACCACGGGCGACCGCGTCCCGATAGGTCAGTTGCGCCATGATGCACCTCCGCCGGCCCATACGTCCTTGAGCACCAGGTCCTCGCCCGGCTGCACTCCTGCCTTCGCCGCCTCGGTCGCCTCGTCCACGAGGCACGCCGATTCGGTCTCGATGTCCTCCAAAGTGGCCTCGGCGACGCCCAGTTCGAGCAGCCGCTGCCGGTAGACGGGGAGCGGGTCGCGCTTCAGCCACTCCTCGACCTCCGCCGCGGGGCGGTACTTGGCCGGATCGGCGCGGGAGTGGCCGCCGTGCCGGTAGGTCTTGGCCTCGATGAGGGAGGGGCCCTCGCCCGACCGGGCGCGGGTCAGGGCCGCGAGCGCGGCCTCATGGACGGCCTCGGGGTCGTTGCCGTCCACGACGACCGGCTCGAGACCGTACGCCGCGGCCCGGTCGGCGGCCGGGTTCGGTACGGCGGTCACGGAGCCGATCGGCGTGTACTCCATGTACAGGTTGTTCTCGCACACGAACACCACGGGCAGCTTCCATACGGCCGCGAGGTTCAGCGCCTCGTGGAAGGCGCCGATGTTGGTGGTGCCGTCGCCGAAGAAGCAGACGGCGACCTGCTCGGTGCCCCGGTACTGGGCCGACCAGGCGGCTCCGGTGGCGATCGGGAGATGGGCGCCGATGATGGCGTACGAGCCCATCATCCCGTGCTCGACGGACGTCAGATGCATGCTGCCGCCCTTGCCTGCCATCAGTCCGTTGGCCCGGCCCATGAGCTCGGCCAGGATGCCGGTCATCGGCACGCCGCGGGCGAGGGTGTGGGCGTGGCCGCGGTAGGTGGCGAAGGTGTAGTCGTCGTCGCGCATGGCGACGCCGAAGCCGGCGGCGACGGCCTCCTGGCCGAGGGAGAGGTGGCTGGTGCCCTTGACGAGGTTCTGCAGGAACAGGTCGTAGGCGCGCTTCTCCATGCCGCGCATCTGCACCATCTGCCGGTAGAGCGCGAGCCGGGTGGGCTCGTCGAGAGCCGGCGCGACTTGCCGGGCCTGGAGTGTGGTCACGATCCGTACCTCCCTTGTGTCTAGTAGGGGTTGGCGACGAACAGTTCCTGCGCGGGGAAGAGGGTGAGGACGCGCGCGCCGTCGGCGGTGACCACGACTTCCTCCTCGATGCGCGCGGCGGAGTAGCCGTCGACGGCCGGGCAGTAGGTCTCCAGCGCGAAGACCATGCCCTCCTCGATCTCGGCAGGGTGTTCGAGGGAGTTGAGGCGGCTGATGATGGGCCGCTCGTGCAGGCCGAGGCCGAGTCCGTGGCCGAACTGCAGGCCGAAGCAGTCCATTTCGGTGGCGAATCCGAAATCGGTGGCCTTGGGCCAGGCCTTGGCGATGACGTCGGTGGTCTGTCCGGGGCGAACCAGTTCGATGGCGGCGTCGATCCACTCGCGGGCCCGGGTGTACGCGTCGCGCTGCGCCGGGGTGGAGGAGCCGACGTTCAGGGTGCGGTAGTAGCAGGTCCGGTAGCCCTGGTAGGACTGGATGATGTCGAAGAAACAGGTGTCGCCGGGGCGGATCAGCCGGTCGGTGAAATTGTGCGGATGGGGGTTGCACCGCTCACCCGACACGGCGTTGATGGCCTCGACGTCGTCCGAACCCTGCTCGTAGAGGTACTTGTTGGCCAGCGCGACGATGTCGTTCTCGCGCACACCGGGCTTGAGGGCCTCGGAGATCTGCTGGTAGGCGCCGTCGACCATGGCGGCGGACTGCGAAAGGAGCATGATCTCGTCGGGGTTCTTCACAGCGCGGGCGTCCAGCATGACCTGCTGGGCGTCGACGACCGTGAGTCCGGCGCGCTGCATCTCGAACAGGAATGGCGGCTCGACGATGTCGATGCCGACGGGCGCGTCGGCGACGCCGTGGTCTGCCAGGATGCCCTTGAGCTCGGCAACCGCCCTGTGCATCAGGCCGACTTCGGGTGCGACGGCGCCGCGCAGGCCCAGCATTCCGGCGCGGGAGTTCTCCGGTCGCAACCAGGGCGCGTACAACTGGTGGTGGCGGGCGGCGGAGCCGAAGTCCCAGACCATCGGCTCGTGGTCGCGGGTCAGCAGCGCGTAGCGGGTCATCTTGTCCCGCGACCACTCGCCGATCATCGTGCCGGTGACATAGCGGATGTTGTTGACGTCGAAGAGCAGGACCGCGCCCAACTCCGAGGCGTCCAGGGCGGCTCGGGCGCGGGAGAGCCGGTAGGCGCGCAGCCGGTCGAAGTCGACGCGGGTCTCGAAGTCGACGGCGGTGTGTCCGGGGGCCGCGAGCAGCGGGGTGGTGGTCACCTTCTTCTCCTGTCCGTGTGAGGGTGGTTCACGAGGCGGCGCTCAGGCCGTCGGAGACGTCCGCGTCCTCGGGCACGAGGGTCAGCCCGGCCGAGCGGGCCTCCTCCGAAAGCAGTACGGCGAAGTCGGTGTCGTGGTGTCCGCGGCCGAGGGACTGCTGGACGATGTGGTGGGTCAGCGCCGCGACCGGCATGGGGACCTCCAGCTCGCGGGCGGCGGCGAGGCCGAGATCGAAGTCCTTGCGCAGCAGCTCGGGTGTGAAGGTGGGCGTGAAGTCGAGGTTTACGAAGGCGGGGGTCTTGTAGCGGGTGAAGACCGAGCCGAGGACGGAGCCGTTGAGGAAGTCGAGGAACGCGGCCCGGCTCACGCCTCCCTTCTCGGCGAGCACGGTGATCTCGGCCATCGACTGGGTGACCACGCCGAGGAAGATGTTGTGCGCGAGCTTCACCAGCCGGGCCACGTCGTCCCCTCCGGCGTAGGTGACCGAGGCGGCCACGGTGGTGAGCAGCGGCTCGGCCTCGTCGAAGACCTCGCGGGGGCCGGAGGCGACCATGGAGAGCCGGCCCGCCTTGACGACCTTGGCGTTGCCCGAGACGGGGGCCACCAGCAGTGCGGTGCCGGCCTGTTCCGCTTCCTTGCGTACCTGTGCCGAGACGTCCTCGGAGACGGTCGAGCAGTCGACGAGGATGCGGGGCTTGGCGGACTGCCGCAGGATGCCCTGCTCGCCGAGGGTGACCTCGGCGAAGTCCTTGCTCGCGCTGACCATGGTGAACACGATGTCGCGGTCGGCCAGTTCGGCGGCGCTGTCCACGATGGTGGCGCCCAGTTCGGTGAGCGGCTCGCACTTGCTGCGGGTGCGGTTGTAGACGGTGACGTCGTGGCCCGCGCGCAGGAGCCGGGACACCATGGCGTAGCCCATGCGGCCGGTGCCGGCCCAGCCGATGGTGGGAGGGGTCGTGGATTCGGTCATGTGTCAGTCCTGTGGGGTGCGGTCGCCGGCGGGCGACGGGACGGAGGAGGCGAGAGGTGTGGCGGTCCGGGCGCCGGCCCCGAGATAGAGCCGGCCGACCTCCGGATCGGAGAGCAGATCGGCGCCGGAGCCCGTCAGGGCGATCCGGCCGCCTTCGAGGACGACGCCGGTGTGCGAGACGGCCAGGCCGGAGCGGGCGTTCTGCTCGACCAGGAGCACGGAGCGTCCGGCGGCGGCGAGGTCCGCGACGTTACGGAAGACGGCGGTGCGGGACTTGGGGTCGAGCCCGATGGAGGGCTCGTCCAGGAGGATGAGGACCGGGTCGAGCATCAGGGTCCGCGCGATCTCCACGGTCTTCTGCTCGCCGCCGGACAGGGAGCCGGCGTGGGCGCCCGCCCGGTCGGCGACCAGCGGGAAGGAGTCGGCGATCCGCTCCCAGCGCTCGGCGATCAGGCGCCGGTCGCGCAGGACGTAGCCGCCCATCTCGACGTTCTCGCGCACGGTCATCGCCGGGAAGAGGCTGCGGTCCTGGGGTACGTGGACGATGCCGCGCAGGAGCCGTTCCCGGGAGCTGAGGCGTGAGATGTCCTCGCCCTGGAAGGTGACGGTGCCGGAGGCCGGCTTCAGCAGCCCCGAGATCGTCTTCAGGGTGGTGGACTTGCCCGAGCCGTTGGGCCCGATGAGGCAGGTGACCCGTCCGGCGGTGACGGTCAGGTCGACGCCCTTCAGGATGAGGCCCGCGCCGTATCCGGCGGTGACGCCGTCCAGGGTGAGCAGGGACTTCGCGGGGTCGGAGGTGGTGTCGGTCATCATTCCCCCAGATAGGCGTCGAGGACCCGGGGATCGGCCTGGATGTCGGCGGGTACACCGGCCGCGATGGGCCGGCCGCGGTCGAGGACGACGACGGGGTCGCACAGCCGCATCACCAGGGGCATGTCGTGCTCGACGATCAGGAAGGTCACTCCCTGTTCGTTCCTGGCGCGCATATGGCGCTCCATCGTCTCGATCATCACCGGGTTGACGCCGGCGGTGGGTTCGTCGAGCAGCACCAGCCGCGGGTCCGCCATCAGCACGGCGGCGAACTCGCACAACTTACGCTGGCCGTAGGAGAGTTCGGCCGCCTTCAAATTGGCCTTGGCGGACAGCCCGAAGTCCTCGAGCAGTTCGTCGGCGCGGGCCCGGTCGGCGCGGGCGGCACGCGGGGCGAGCAGTGCGGTCCAACGGTGGCCCGCGGCGGCGATCAGATTCTCCCGTACGCTCAACGAGCCGAAGATTCTGGCCTGTTGGAAGGTACGGGTGAGTCCGCGGTGGTACAGCACCGCCGGGTCGGGCCGCCGGTAGGTGGTGCCCGCGAACCGGAGCGAGCCGGAGTCGGCAGGCAGATAGCCGGTGATCATGTTGAACGCGGTCGTCTTGCCGGACCCGTTGGGACCGATGAGCGCCGTCACGGAGCCTTCCTCGACGTCGAACGAGCAGTCGTCCACCGCCCGTACGCCGCCGAAGGTCTTGGTGAGACCGCGCACTTCTAGGAGTGCCGTCATCGTCGGCCCACCCGCTTCCCGAGCCGGTCCGCGAGCGAGGGGAGGATGCCGCGGGGCAGGACGAGCATCACGACGAGGAACAGGGCCGCGTATCCCAGCAGGTGCAGCGAGTTGGCCCCGAGCCGGTAGGCGAGGTACTGCTGCACGGGTACGACGAGGAAGGCGCCGAGCACCGGACCCCACAGCGTGCCCCGCCCGCCGAGGTACACCATGAGCACCATGCCGATGGTCACCAGGGGGTCCACCGCGAACGGGGGATAGACGAAGGACACGTAGTACGCCCACACCGCGCCCACGGCACCGGTGAGGCCGACCGACAGTGCGAACGCCGCGAGTTTGGCGACTCCCGTGGGGGCGCCGATGCCGCGGGCCTTGTCCTCGTCGTCGCGGACGGTCGCCAGGACCAGGCCGAGCCGGGACTGCATCACGAGTGCGGTCAGTGCGACGGCTACGGCGAGCAGGGCCACCAGCACGTAGTAGAAGGGGAAGGCGAAGTAGGCGACGTCGAAGGGGGCCGGGCCGATCCCGATGCCCTGCGCTCCGCCGGTGAGTCCGCGGGCGTTGAACGCGAGGGTCTGGACGACGAAGACCAGGGTGATCGTGACGATCGCGAAGGTCGCGGCCCGGGTGCGCATGGCGATCCAGGCGACCGGCAGCCCCACCAGCGCCGTACCGACGGCCACGGCCGGCAGCGCGATGAACGGTTCCCAGCCGGAGACGGGCGGATGGTGGTGGAACCAGATCGCCTCGGCGTAGGCGCCGATGCCGAAGAACGCGGCGTGGCCGAGCGAGGGATAGCCGGCGAGGCCGCCGACCAGGTTCCAGGCACTCGCCATCGTGGCGTACATGAGCGTGAAGATGAGCAGGTTGACGATCCACGGCTGGCCCACCGTCCAGGGCGCGGCCAGCAGGACGGCGAAGACGACGACCGGCACGGCGATACGCCACAGCCTGGGGTGGCGCACGAGTCCGGGGCGGGGGGCGGCGGTCACGGGCGTGGCGGAGAGGGTGGAGGTCACAGCGCCCCCCGAAGCCGGGCTCCGAACAGCCCCTGCGGGCGCAGCAGCAGGACGAGGAGGAGCGCCGCGAAGAAGGTGAATCCGGCCCAGGACGGTGACCAGGTCGCGGCCACCACCGCCTCGGCCACGCCCATCAGCACACCGGCCACGACGGCTCCGCCGAGGCTGCCGAGTCCGCCGAGGACGACGATGGCCAGCAGGCGCGCGATGAGGTCGTAGTGGCTGCCCGAGTTGAAGGGGTAGACCAGGCCGAACACCGCGCCCGCGGCGCCGGCGGTCGCCGTGCCCAGGCCGAAGCCGAGCGCAGCGACGCGTTCGGGGTTGACGCCGAGCAGCCGTGCCGCGGTCGGGTTCTGCACGGTGGCCCGCACCGAGGCGCCGAAGCGCGTGCGGTGCAGCAGCAGCCACAGTCCGCCCAGGACCGCGAGGGACAGCCCGAAGGCCGCCAGCCGGGTCACGGGCAGTCGGTAGTCGCCCAGGTGCCAGGCGGTGTCGCGGTAGCCGGTGTTGATGGAGCGGAAGGTCGTCTTGTAGACCGACGCGAGGACGCCTTCGACGGCCAGGGCGACGGCGAACATGACGAGCAGGCTGAGCTCGCCGTCCGTGCTCCTGAGCGGCCTCAGGAAAACCCACTGCACGGCGACGCCGAGCGCGAACATCAGGGGGGTGACGATCAGGATGCCGACGAAGGGGTCGATGCCGGCCCAGGTGAACAGGGTGTACGACAGATAGGCGCTGAGGACCACCAGCGCGCCCTGGGCCAGGTTGATCACCCGCATGATGCCGAAGACGAGGGTCTGGCCGCTGGCCATCAGGGCGTAGACGCCGCCGGTGAGGATGCCGAGGAGGATCGCCTGGAGGAGGGTGTGCACGTCCGCTCACTCCCCCCAGGCCGGCTTCGCGGTGACCGGACTCGCGGCCGCAACGTCGGCCGGGTACACCGGGGTCAGCCGCTGCTTCTGCCACTGGACGAGGGTGTAGTGGCCCTTCGGCTGCCCGTTGGCGTCCCAGGAGAGCTCGCCCACCGGTGTCTGCCAAGTGCCGGAGTGCAGCGCCGAGATGATGCTCTTGTTGTCGAGCTTCCCGGTCTTCTTCGCGACCTGCTCGATCAGTGTGCCGACCGAGTACGCCTCGGCGCTGGTGGTGTCGATGTCCGTCTCCGCGCCCCCGTACTTCTTGAGGTACGCCTTGACGAACTCTGCGGCACCGGGCTGCTCCGAGCCGGCGAACCAGTCGCCCGTGGTGAAGATGCCCTCGGTGTTGTCCTTGCCGACCTTGTCGGGGAACTCCACCGGGTTGTTGGCGCCGTTGGAGACGAACAGCCAGTGGGGGTTGAAGCCCAGCTGGATCATCGCCTTGACCTGGCCGTAGGCGTCCTCGGACTGCGTGCCGGAGACGAGCAGGTCGGGCTTGGCCGACGCCACCTTGGTGATCACGGGGGTCAGGTCGGTGAGGTTGTCGGGGTAGGTCTGGGCGTACACGGTCTTGACGCCCGCCGCTTCCAGGCGCTTGCGGACGTTGTCGGCGAGCGGGGCGGCGAACGGGTCGTCAAGCGAGGCATACGCGGCAGTCTTCGGACGCTTGGCGGCCGGCAGGGAGAGCAGGTAGTCGACGAAGATGTCGCCCTGTTCGACGATGGCGGCGGGCTGGACGAAGAACAGGTTGTCCATGTGCTGTTCGAAGACCTTCGGTCCGCCGCCGGCGGGCTCCAGGAAGGCGTATCCGTAGCGCTTGGCGACCTGGGAGGCCGGGATGGTCAGCAGGCTGGAGTAGGGGCCGACGACCAGGTCGACCTTGTCCTTGGTGATGAGGTTGGTGTAGTTCGTCGTGACCTGGTTCGGGTTGGAGGTGTCGTCGACGAGCTTGAGGGAGACCTTGCGCCCGAGCACACCGCCGCGGGCGTTGACGTCGGACACCCACAGGTCGTAACCGCGCTTGGCGGCCTTGCCGGGATCGGCGAAGTCCCCCGTCAGGGAGAGCGAGACGCCGATCGTCAGCGTGTCCTTGTCGGAACTCCCACCGGCCCCCTGGGCGGCCCCGCCGGTCGCGGGCCCGCAGGCGGCCAGTGCCGCCGCGGTCGTGGCCGCCAGCACCGCCAGGACCCCACGGCGGCGGCTTCGGTGTCCTCTGACCATCAGTGGCAATCGATTGTCTTCCACGGCGAGCCGTCCCTACGCTCAAAGAGGGGGAAAATTCATGGCCATTCAGGGCGATGCGGCAGGGCACCGTTCGGTGTCGTGCGCACCGCTCCGCAATCGGTTGCCGCGAAGTTAGGCTCGCCGCTCATGGGTGTCAAGATCTGCGGCAAGCCCTGATGCAATCCATTGTCATCGGACCGCTCCCCGGCATACGGTGTGCCTCGTGACGAGGTTGAGCGACGTGGCGCAAGCGGCCGGCGTCCACCCCGGTACGGCGTCGAGAGCCCTGAATCCCGAGACCCGCCACCGGGTGTCGGCGGAGACGGTGCGGCGGGTGCTGGCCGTGGCCGAGAGCCTGGGCTACCAGCCGAACTCCGTCGCGCGTGCGCTGCGCACCCGGCGCTCCCGGATGGTCGCGATCCTCATCCCCGATCTGACCAACCCCCTCTTCCCGCCCATCGTCCGAGGCGTTGAGGAGGCGCTCGCCGTCGCGGGCTACTCGGCGCTGCTGGTCAGCACGGACAACGACGAGGACAAGGAGGCACGGCTCTTCGCCGAGCTGCGCGGCCGTCAGTGCGACGGCTTCGTGGTCGCGACCGCGCGCCGCGACCACCCCCTGCTGGAGCGCGCTGCTGCGGAAGGCGTGCCGATGGTGCTCGTCAACCGGGTCCTGGACAGCGGGCTCACGCCGTCGGTCACCGCGGACGAGGCGGCCGGTGTCGACGCCGTCGTCCGGCACCTCACGGGTCTCGGTCACCGGCGAATCGCCCACCTCGCGGGCCCGCAGGAGCTGTCGACCGGCCTGATCCGGCGCCGTACGTTCCTGGACTCGTGCGAGCAGGCCGGTCTCGACCCCCGGCACACCCCCGTCGTCGACGCCACGGGATTCAGCGAGGCCGCGGGGACCGCGGCCATGGACAGGCTTCTGTCCACCCACCGCGGCCCCGAACGTCCCACCGCCGTGTTCGCCGCGAACGACCTGCTGGCACTCGGCGCGCTGGACGCGCTCGCGGCCTCCGGGCTGCGCTGCCCCGAGGACATGTCCGTGGCGGGGTTCAACGACATGCCGTTCCTGACCCGGATGACCCCGCCGCTGACGACCGTGCACGTGCCCCAGCAGGAGATCGGCGCCGAGGCGGCGCGCATGCTGCTGACGTGCATCGCCGAGCCGGGCCCGCCACGGTCGTTGCTGCTCGGGTGCGCGCTGGTGGTACGGGCCTCCACCGGTCCGGCGCCGACGACTCGGGGGGAGTGAGCCGCCGCTCCGGCGATCGAGGTGGGCCCGGACGGAGAACTCGCCCAGGCGCTCGGACCGTTGATCCCGTACGCCATCCGACCCCGGCGACGCCGTCAGGGACGGCACTCGTGCGCGCCGCCCCCGTAGCCGGCCCCGGGCGCCGTCGACGGCCTGCGGGCCGGCCGGTTCCGTCACGGCTCCAGCGTCACGTCCCCGCACAGGTGCACCTCGACGCCCAGTTCGGCGAAGAAGGCGGCCTTGGCGCGCAGCGCCTTGTCGGCGGTCGCCGCGTCGGGGGCGTAGACCACATTGAGGTGGTTGGCGCGGTGGCGGTCCATGAACTGCGCATGACCGGCAATGCGAGTCCGCCGGTCGCGAGGGCGGCTGCGGGCGTGGGCGCCGATGACGTGCACCGGGGCGGACGGCTTTGGGCGGAACAGGATCCTGCGTGACGGGACGGATGGCTTGTGCGGCGGGAAGGACGTCCTGTGCGGCAGGCGGCTGTCAGCTCTTCTGCTTCTGCGCTGTCGTCGGGGCGGACGGTCGTCAGCGCTCCTGCAATGCGGCCAGGGCGTGGACGGTCGTGGAGGTCTGCGGGTACAGCCGCCGGTAGAGGGCGTACAACTCGTCGTAGCGTGCGGTGTGTTCGGCGCAAGGCCGTACCGTCTCACGCACCGGGTTCCAGTCGTCGACGGACGCGTCACCGACGAGTTGCGCGGCCAGCAGCGCGCCGCCGTAACTGGCGCCGATGGTGATGGTGCGCAGTTCCTGCGGGCGGCCGGTGATGTCGGAGACGATGCGCGTCCACAGGGCGCCCTGGGTGCCGCCGCCGACGGCGACCACGCGGCGGATGTCGCCGCCGGCCGCCTCGATGACCTCGATGTTGTGCCGTACGCCGAACCCGGTGGCCTCGAGCGCGGCCCGGTAGAGATCGCCGCGGGTGTGGGACAGGGTCAGCCCGGCGATCACCCCGCGCGCGTCGGGATCCATGATCGGGGTGCGCTCGCCGGAGAAGTACGGCAGCATCAGCAGGCCGTTGGCTCCGGGGCCCGACTCGGCCGCGAGGCGGGTGAGTTCGGAGTGGTCGGCGCCGGCGAACAGGTCGCGCAGCCAGTTGGTGACCGCGCCCGAGGTGGCCATGCCGCCCGCCAGGTTGCGGGTGCCGGGCAGCGCGCCGACCGTGCCCCACAGGGACGTGCTGGTGAGCGGTGTGGGCACGGTGTGGATCAGGAACATGGTCGTGCCATACATGAGCATCAGGTCGCCGGTGTGCTGCGCGCCCACGCTCAGGGCCTCGGCCCAGGCGTCGATGGTGCCGGTGGTGACCGGGATGCCGACGGGCAGTCCGGTCTCCCGGGCGGCCTCGGCGGTGAGGGTGCCGGCCGCCTCGCCGGACCACCGCAGCGGCGGCAGGTCGATGCCGGGGGCCACCTCGGCAGCCCAGGGGGCGTACCAAGAGCCGGCGAGCCTGTCGTACAGCGGGGTGCACTGGCTGGCCGAGTGGTGGTCCAGGACGTAGTTTCCCGTCAGCTTTCTGACCAGCCAGGAGCTCGGCATGTAGAGACGGCGGGCGCGGGCGTAGAGCTCGGGTTCCTCGTCCGCGATCCAGGCGATCTTCGGCCCGGCGGCCTGGGTGGTGAGTGCGGAGCCGCCGCGGCGGATGATGTCGTCGGCGCCGAGTCGCGCCTCGATGCGCTCGATCTGGCGGACCGAGCGGGTGTCCACGCCGTAGAGGACGGCGGGCCGCAGCGGGGTGTCGTCCTCGTCGGTCAGCAGGACGCAGGGGCCCATGCCGCTGACTCCGACGGCGACGACATCGGCGTCGCCCGCGGCGGTCAACTCCCGGGCCAATTCGGTGAACTCACGCCACCACACGGAGGCGTCCATCTCGAAGCGGCCGGGGCCGGGCCGTGCGGGGGTGTGATCCCGTACGGCCGAGCGGATCAGGGCGCCGTCGAGGCCGACGAGGACTCCCTTGCTGCTCGAGGTGCCGATGTCCACACCGATGACTGCATTGAGAGGCATGGCGAGCACGCTGGCAGAAATCGATTTCAGCGTCAAGAGAGCGCGCACAAGGTACCGTTTTCCCAGTGAATCGCCGCATCTGACCTGTGCGTCACCACCCCGGAAGCACCTGCCGGTCTCACCTCCTGACACACCCTGCGGCCGCCCCTAGCTTCCGGTGAAATGGATTTCACAGGTGTTTCACCTCACCTCTTCGCGACCCTCCTGGTCACCATCCCAGTCGTGTTGATCCCGCTGTTCCTGGTGGCCCGCCAACTGGGCCTGCTCGACAGCTACGCAGGCCTGATCATCCCGGGGATCTTCAACGCGTTCGGCATCTTCCTGCTGCGCCAGTTCTACCTGGGCCTGCTCAAGGAGCCGGCGGAGGCGGCGATCGTCGACGGCTGCGGCCACTGGCGGGTCTACTGGAACATCGTCCTGCCGATTTCCCGGCCGATCCTCTCGGCCCTGGCGATCTTCTTCTTCCTCGCCAACTGGAACGCCTTCGTCTGGCCGCTGGTGGCCACCAACGACCAGCACCTGACGGTGATCCAGCTCGGTATCGCCTCGTTCCAGACGCAGTACACCTCCAACTGGAACTGCATCCTGGCGGCGCGACCGTGGCCGCGCTGCCCATGCTGGTGCTCTTTTTCGTCTTCCAGCGCCAGCTCGTGGAGTCGGTCAAGACGTCCGGCATCAAGTGGCACAGCCCTGACGGAAGGGGCGCCGCGCGAGTGCGGCGCCCCTTCCGTCGTCCGCTGTCGCCGGCGGTTCAGGCCGCGGTGGGCCCGGCCGTGCTCTCGCGGACTTGGAGCTGCGTGCGCAGCACCACGGTCTGCAGCGGCGACGTGGTGCCGTCGATGCGCTGCAGCAGCAACTCGGCGGCGGTGCGTCCCAGATCGTACGAGGGCAGTTCGACAGCCGTCAGCGAGGGCCGCACGAGCGACGCCCAGGGCACGTCGCCGAAGGAGAGCACACCGACGCCGGGCGGTGTGCGGCCGACCTCTTCGAGGGCGTCGAGGACACCGATGGTCATGAGGTTGTTGGTGACGAAGACGGCATCGGGCGGCTCGGGCATCGCCAGGAGTTCGCGCATCGCCGACCGGCCACCCTCGACCCGGAAGTCGGCGTGCCGTACACACATGTCGCCTGTCGTGGCCGCCTCGTCCCGTGCCGCTCTCAGCGCCGCCCGGTAGCCGGCCAGGCGTTCCTCCGACGTGGAGGCGCCCTCGGGTCCGGTGATGCAGGCGATCCTGCGGTAGCCGGCCCGCAGCAGATGGCGGGTGGCGACCTCAGCGCCGTGCCGGTCGTCGACCGAGACTGCGTCCACCTCGGCGTCCCCCGGCCGGCGGTCGACTGCGACCACGGGCACGCCGCGGGCGATCAGGGGCCTCAGGTCCGTCTCGTCCTGGGACGCCGCCGCCACGATCACGCCCGCCATCTGCTCACCGAGCGCCACCTCAAGATAGCGGCGCTCCTTGTCGGTGTCCTCGTCGGAGTTGCACAGGACGACAGAGAGGCTGGTGCGCAGCGCGGCGTCCTCGACACCGCGGGCGAGCGAGGTGAAGAACGGGTTCTCGATGTCCGGGATGATCAGGGCGATGACGCTGGACCGCCGGGTGCGCAGCGAGCGCGCCAGCCGGTTGGGCGCGAAGCCGAGGGCTGCCGCCGCCTGTTGCACCGACAGGGCCCGTGCCGGCGTGACGTTGCCGCCGTTGAAGACACGCGAGACGGTTGCCGGGGAAACTCCTGCGGCTCGCGCCACGTCCTGGATCGTCACCACCTGCATCCGCGTCCTTTCACCATGTTGTGGCCCCCACCCTACCCGCCGCTGAAATGGATTTCATCCAGGTCTTCGCGGAGTCAGGCGGCATCCGGACGCGATTCGCCGGGGCCGCGGCGCGGCCCCGGCGAATCGGGAGGACGCGGGGCGCCCCCGTCAGGCGGTGACGTACTCCGCGAGGTGCTCACCGGTGAGGGTGGAGCGGGCGGCGACCAGGTCGGCGGGCGTGCCCTCGAAGACGATCCGGCCGCCGTCGTGACCGGCGCCGGGGCCGAGGTCGATGATCCAGTCGGCGTGCGCCATGACCGCCTGGTGGTGCTCGACGACGATGACCGACTTGCCGGAGTCGACCAGCCGGTCGAGCAGACCGAGCAGTTGCTCCACGTCGGCCAGGTGGAGGCCGGCGGTCGGCTCGTCGAGGACGTAGACGCCGCCCTTGTCGGCCATGTGGGTCGCCAGCTTGAGGCGCTGCCGCTCGCCGCCGGACAGCGTGGTGAGCGGCTGACCGATCCTGAGGTAGCCGAGCCCGACGTCGGCGAGCCGCTCCAGGATCTTGTGCGCGGCCGGCGTACGTGCCTCGCCGGCGCGGAAGAATTCCTCGGCCTCGGTCACCGACATCGCGAGCACCTCACTGATGTCGCGGCCTCCGAAGTGGTACTCGAGGACCGAGGCGTCGAACCGCTTCCCCTCACAGTCCTCGCAGGTGGTGGCGACGCCGGCCATCATCGCCAGGTCGGTGTAGACGACCCCGGCACCGTTGCAGGCGGGGCAGGCGCCCTCCGAGTTGGCGCTGAACAGCGCCGGCTTCACGCCGTTCGCCTTCGCGAACGCCTTGCGGATCGGTTCGAGCAGTCCGGTGTACGTCGCCGGGTTGCTGCGTCGCGAGCCACGGATCGCGCCCTGGTCGACCGACACGACGCCCTCCCCGGCCGGGACCGACCCGTGCACGAGCGAGCTCTTGCCGGAGCCGGCGACGCCGGTGACGACGGCCAGCACCCCGAGCGGGATGTCGACGTCGACGCCTTGCAGGTTGTGCGTCGTCGCGCCGCGGATCTCCAGGGTGCCGGTGTGCTTGCGCACCGTGTCCTTGAGGCCGGCCCGGTCGTCGAGGTGGCGGCCGGTGATGGTGCCGCCGGCCCGCAGATCCTCGACGGTGCCCTCGAAGCAGACGGTGCCGCCCGCGCTTCCGGCGCCGGGGCCGAGGTCGACGACATGGTCGGCGATGGCGATCACCTCGGGCTTGTGCTCCACGACGAGCACCGTGTTGCCCTTGTCCCGCAGGCGCAGCAGCAGGCCGTTCATCCGCTGGATGTCATGGGGGTGCAGACCGGTGGTGGGCTCGTCGAAGACGTACGTGACGTCGGTGAGCGAGGAGCCGAGATGGCGGATCATCTTGACGCGCTGCGCCTCGCCGCCCGACAGGGTGCCCGCGGGCCGGTCCAGCGAGAGATAGCCGAGGCCGATCTCCACGAACGAGTCGAGGCTGTGCTGCAGCGCGGCGAGCAGCGGCGCCACCGACGGCTCGTCGAGGCCGCGCACCCAGTCGGCCAGGTCGCTGATCTGCATCGCACAGGCGTCGGCGATGCTGATCCCGTCGATCTTCGACGAGCGGGCGCCGACGCTGAGCCGGGTGCCGTCGCACTCGGGGCAGGTCGTGAAGGTGACCGCGCGGTCCACGAATTCCCGGATGTGCGGCTGCATACCCTCCCGGTCCTTGGAGAGCATCGACTTCTGGATACGCGGGATCAGACCTTCGTAGGTCATGTTGATGCCCGCGATCTTCATCCGGGTCGGCTCGCGGTGGAGGAAGTCGTTCAGCTCCTTCTTGGTGTACTCGCGGATCGGTTTGTCCGGGTCGAAGAAGCCGGACTCGGTGTAGAGGCGGTAGTTCCAGCCGCCCGGCTTGTAGCCGGGGATGGTGAGCGCGCCCTCGGAGAGCGACTTGGAGTCGTCGTAGAGCTGGGCGGGGTCGAGGGCGGTGACGGTGCCCCGGCCTTCGCAGCCCGGGCACATCCCGCCGGTGATGCTGAAGCTGCGCCGCTCCTTCACGGTCTGTCCGGCGCGCTCCAGGGTGACCGCGCCCGCGCCGCTGATCGAGGCGACGTTGAAGGAGAACGCCTTGGGCGAGCCGATGTGCGGCTGCCCGAGGCGGCTGAAGAGGATGCGCAGCATCGCGTTGGCGTCGGTGGCGGTGCCGACGGTGGAGCGGGGGTCGCTGCCCATCCGCTGCTGGTCGACGATGATTGCGGTCGTCAGTCCTTCGAGTACGTCGACCTCGGGCCGCGCCAGCGTCGGCATGAAGCCCTGGACGAAGGCGCTGTAGGTCTCGTTGATCAGCCGCTGCGACTCCGCCGCGATGGTGTTGAACACGAGGGAGCTCTTGCCCGAGCCGGAGACGCCGGTGAACACCGTGAGCCGTCGCTTCGGGATCTCGATGCTGACGTCCTTGAGGTTGTTCTCGCGCGCGCCGACCACACGGATCAGCTCGTGACTGTCGGCGACGTGCGTAGCGGGCGACAGTGTGTCCGTCTCCGTGGCCATGCTCATCCTGTCTCCATCCGATGGTGAGGTCCAGGGTCACGGTACGTGCGGCACGGGCACGGGCGCTTCTCCATTCCTGACCTGAGTGGGGCGGCATTCCGACGCTCGCTCCGATCAAGGACGGGCTCAACCGCTCGCCGTCGTGGTCGGACGCCTGTCGCCACCGTCACACCCAGCAGGAGCAGAACGACGCCGGTGGCCCCTCCGGGAGTCCGGTGGACCGACGGCCTGGAGACCAGGCCACGCCCCCGGTTGACCAGCCGGCTGAAGCAGAGACCAGCAGGCGGTGACCAGGGCCTGCTGCGCGATGTTCAGGGGGATCCCGCTGGTCTGATCCAGCCCAGGGAGCGCTCGACGGCCCGCTGCCAGTTGTCGTACTCCGCTTCCCTGTGTGCGGGGTCCATGTCGGGCAGCCACTGGGCGGCCCGGTGCCAGTTGCGGCGCAGGACCTCCAGGTCCGGCCAGTAGCCCGCGGCGAGGCCGGCGGCGTAGGCGGCGCCGAGGGAGACCGTCTCGGCGACCATGGGCCGTACGACGGGTACGTCGAGCACGTCGGCCACGAACTGCATGAGCAGGTTGTCCGCCGTCATGCCGCCGTCCACCTTGAGCTGTTTCAGCGGCACCGAGGAGTCGGCGTTCATGGCGTCGACGACCTCCCGCGTCTGCCAGCCGGTGGCCTCCAGGACGGCCCGGGCCAGGTGTCCACTGGTGATGTACGAGGTGAGACCGACGATGACGCCGCGCGCGTCGCTGCGCCAGCGCGGCGCGAACAGGCCGGAGAACGCGGGGACGATGTAGCAGCCGCCGTTGTCCTCGACCGTCCGCGCGAGGGTCTCGATCTCCGGTGCGCTGTTGATCAGTCCCAGCCGGTCGCGAAACCACTGCACCAGCGAGCCCGTGACGGCGATCGAGCCCTCCAGGGCGTAGACCGGCGGCTGGTCGTCGATCTTGTAGGCCACGGTGGTGAGCAGTCCGTGCCGTGAGCGCACGACATCGCTGCCGGTGTTGAGCAGGAGAAAGCTGCCCGTCCCGTACGTGCACTTCGCCTCGCCCGGGGAGAAGCAGGTCTGGCCGAACAGGGCGGCCTGCTGGTCGCCGAGGGCGGCCGTGATGCGGACGCCGGGCAGGACCGTGCGGGCCTCGCCGTAGGTCTCGGCTGAGGAGCGGATCTCGGGGAGCATCGGGCGGGGCACCCCGAAGAACTCCAGCAGCTCCTCGTCCCAGGTGAGCGTGCGGAGGTTCATCAGCATGGTGCGGCTGGCATTGGTGGGGTCGGTGATGTGCAGACCGCCGTCCGCGCCGCCGGTGAGGTTCCAGATCAGCCAGCTCTCCATCGTGCCGAACAGCACCTCGCCGTCCTCGGCGCGCCGGCGTATCCCCTCATCGTGGTCGAACAGCCAGCGGATGCGCAGCGCGGAGAAATAGGTGGAGGGAGGCAGGCCGCACCGCTCGAGGAAGTACTCGTCACCGGGCCGCCGTCTCAGCTCGTCGACGAGCGTCGCCGTACGGGTGTCCTGCCAGACGATCGCCCGGCTCACCGGGGTACCGGTGAGCCGGTCCCAGAGCACGGTCGTCTCGCGCTGGTTCGCGATGCCGATGGCCGCGACCTCGGCGGAGCCGACATCGCCGTCGGACAGCGCCTCGGGCACCACGCGCCGCAGGCTGCGCCAGATCTCCAGGGCGTCGTGCTCGACCCAGCCGGGTTTGGGGAAGTGCTGCTGGTGCTCCCGCTGGGCGACGGACACCAGTCGCCCCTGATGGTCGAACAGGATGCAGCGGGTGGAGTTGGTGCCCTGATCGATGGACAGTACATACCGTTCAACCATGATCGGATTCTGCCTTCCGATGTCTCGACTGGGCGGCGCGATCACCAGCGGGCCGCACCCAGGTCTCTGGAGATCGCCCGCGCGGCCTCCCGGAGCAGGGTGAGGAGGCTCGGCCGGGGGCGGCCCTGGCTGTCGCAGATCCTCTCCACCGGGCCCGACACGCAGATGGCGCCCACCACCAGACCGCCCTGTCCGCGGATCGGCGCGGCGATACCGGCCTCGCCCATGCTCATCTCCTGGACCTCGGCCCCCCAGCCCAGCTCCCTGATCTCGGCGAGCGCCCGGGTGAGCTGCACCGCGGTGGTCAGGGTGTGCCGGGTGTAGGCGTCGAGGCCGGCTTCCGGAACGGCTTCCACGGGCGCGGCTCCGAAGGCGAGCAGAACCTTGCCGAGCGAAGAGGCGTGCAGCGGGAGCAGTGCGCCCACGTCCAACGTCTGGAGCGTGTCGTCCGGCCGGAAGACGTGGTGCACGACGAGGACCTGTCCCTCCAGCGGGGTGCCCAGGCGGACGGCCTCCTCGCTGCGGGCGGCGAGGGCGTCTGCCCAGTTGATGGAGCGCGAGCGCAGTTCGTTGACGTCCAGGTAGCTGGTGCCGAGATGCAGCAGGGCGGCGCCCAGCTGGTACTTGCCGGTCGCCGCGTCCTGCTCCACGAAGTCCACGTGCTGGAGGGTGCGCAGAATGCCGTGGGCGGTGCCCTTCGCCAGCCCGAGCGAAGCCGCCACCTCACCGAGCCCGAGTCGGCGGGGCCCGCCGGCGAGGAGCCTCAGGATCGCCGCCGCACGCTCGATCGACTGGACCGGTCCGGCCATAGAACGAGCGTAGTTCCGCCGCGGCACGTCCGCCGTACGTGCAGGTCGGCAGGTCACACGGGGTGGCGAGCCGCCGTTCGGTAATGCCGACCCGGGTTCATTGACCCGATTCGCCCGGCTCCTTACCGTCCTTTACGGCCCGGCACCGTGCCCTGCGAAGCGGCGATGGGCCGACTGCGCTCACCCGAGGAGACGAGATGGCGCTACAGCTCAATACGACGCCTCTGGTGGCGGTGGAGCAGGTCTGGCCGCTGCCGCACATCGAGGAGGCCGTCTCGGCCGTACGCAGGCGCGTGCGGACGGTCCTCGCCGAGTGGGACGTCTGCCGGGAGATCACCTACGACGCGCTTCTGGTGGTGTCGGAGCTGCTCACCAACGCGATCATCCACGCTCTGCCCCCGGCGGAGCTGCGGCTGTCCTGGGAGGGCAACGACGGACTCGGCATCCTGCGTGTCGAGGTCACCGACGCGGGACGCGCCCTCGCGGTGGGTCAGACGCCCGCCGGGATCGACCCGGACGAGCACGGCCGGGGCGAGCAGATCGTGCATGCACTGGCGACACAGCACGGCATCCGTGTCCACTCCGGCGGAGTCACGCGATGGGCGGATCTCGTCTCGGCATGAGGGTGCAGGGGCCTACGGAGGGCCCTATGGAGGGCTCCATGGGGGTGAAAGCGGCACGAGGGAAGCACGGGTGCTCGGCGCGGTCGCTGCGCCAGGCGCCGCCCTCGACGACGGAGAGGGACGCGGCGGGGCGGACGGCGTCGGACTCCGATTCGGGGGCGGCCTGCGCGGGGAACGCCGGTTCGGCCGGCTTCTGCAGCAGGAGCAGCGCCGCGTCGTCGTGCAGCCGGCCGCCGACGTGCGTCAGCAGGTCGTCGTGGAGTGCGGTGAGGGTACGGCCCGGGTCGTCGGACAGATGGCGGCGCAGCCCTTCGGCGAGCGGATAGAATTCGCGGTCGTGATTGCGGGCCTCGGTGACCCCGTCGGTGTACAGCAGCAGCTGGTCCCCGTCGTCGAAGGGCAGCACCTGCAGACTGGGGGCGCCGCCCGACAGCACGCTCAGTCCGAGCGGCGGGGCGGGATCGGCGGGCTCCACCGCCGCGACGGTGCCGGACCCACGGACCAGCAGCGGCGGCGCGTGTCCGCAGTTCACCACTTCGAGCCGGCCAAGCCACGGGTATCCGGCGACCACGGCGGTGACGAAGTCGTCGTGGCCCAGGTTGCGGGCCAGGCTCCGCTCGATCCGGCCGACGACGGCCAGCAGATCGGGTTCGTCGTACGCGGCCTCACGGAACACGCCCAGCACGAGGGCGGCGGTCTCCACGGCCGCCAGGCCCTTGCCGCGCACATCGCCGACGATCAGCCTGATCCCGTACGGCGTGGGCACCAGGGCGTAGAGATCTCCGCCGATGCGGGCCTCCGCGGCCGCGGCGCTGTAGCGGACGGCCACCCGGAACGGACCGACCCGCTCCGGTACGGGCTTGAGCAGCGCGTGCTGGGCGGCCTCCGCGACCGAGCGCACGGCCGCCAGCACCCGTTCGCGCCGGCCGCGCAGCGCGCTCGCCAGGGCGCCGGCCAAGGTGACGGCGAGCAAGGCGGAGAGCACCGCGGCCAGCTCGCGGCCGTGCACACCGTCCTGGATGCCGAGCAGCGCGCCCAGCACGCCGGCGAGAAGACCGATGCAAAGGACTCCGCGCGGCCCGTTGGTGGTGGTCGCCAGCGCGGGTCCGGCCGCGAGGAGGGGCGTCCAGTTCGTCCCCGGCCCGTCGGCAAGGTCGAGGAGCGCGATCACGGCGATGACCAGGACGGGCACCACGGGCGCGCCGGTGGCGAGCTGTGCGACGGCCCGCCGGTGCGCCTGCGCTCCGGGACAGTCGGCAGGGTTCCTGATCGGCAGCCTCGGCCGGTGGCCGCCACGAAGGTCTCGAGCCTGACGCATGTCTCTACCGCAGTCCTCATCTGTGGGCCGGATTCGTACGCGGGATCCATGCACGGGAGCACAACTCCCGAGATGTCCCTTTTATCCAGGAAATACGTTCGAGTCGGATGTCACAAGGACGGGGATTTCAGATAGTGAGCGACAGGCTCCTGGTCACGCGGCTCGCGGTCGGGATCAGCCGCGCCCGTATCTCCTCGACCCGGGACACCCGGTCCACCGGGAGCGACACGCCGAGTGAGCCGAGCGTGTCGCCGCTGTAGACGGGCACGGCGACGCAGACGGTGCCGAGGGTGTACTCCTCCAGGTCCGTCACCGCCGGGGCCACGGGCGAGGAGTCGATCCGCCGGAGCAGCTCGGGAGGGCTGGTGATGGTCTGCGGGGTGAGGTCGGCGAGGTGGTGCCGGGAGAGGTAGTCCTTGCGGGCGTCCTCATCCATTTCGCGCAGCACGGACTTGCCCAGCGCGGTGGCGTGCGCCGCGTCCTCGAATCCCACCCAGAGGTCGACCCGGGGTGCCCGGGGACCGTCGACGATCTCGGCGACCCGGATCTCGCCATCCTCGTAGAAGGTCAGGTAGGCCGCGGTCGCGAGCTCGTCCCGCAGCGCGGCGAGCGTAGGCCGGACCCGGCTGAGCAGCGCCTGCGCTCGGCCGGTCGTCTGCAGCAGCTGCACCTTGTCGCCGAGGACGAACCCGCCGTCGCCCAGCTTCCGTACGTAGCCGTCGTGCACCAGGGTGCGCAGCAGGTGGTAGGCGGTGGCCAGGGGCAGGCCCGTCTCGCGCGCCAACTGCTTCGCCGGCGCGCCGTTCACGTGCGCACTTACCGCCTCCAGCAGGCGGAACGCCCGCTGCACGGAGGCGATGAGCGTGGGGCCGCCGTCCGCACCCATAACAACCAGGGTGCTCCGCGGACCTCGAACGGGCAAGGCGCGCGGGGGCGGAGCAGGGCCGACGCACGTGGTGCGGGCCGACGTCCGGCACCCCGTGCAGGTCCGCCTTCCGGCGCGGGCGGCGGACAATTCCGCCGCGGGCCCCGACGGGCGTCCATGGCGGGGTGGGAGCAGGGCCGCCGCACGTGGGCCGCCGTGTCCTACGCCGTGTAGGGACTACGCGGCGGTGCCGGGTCCGGCGTCGCTGCTGGTGCACCGGCACGACGAGCGCCTGAACCATATATGCACTACGCCCTGGTGCCCGCCAGGGTGGTGGAGCCGATGGGCTCGGGACGTCCGAGCGACGCAATACGGCTCCTGCGCCACACCCGGCTACCTGGAGCGACACGGACCGCCCCGGCCCCGGGGGAGTGAAGCGCCTTCAAGGCGCTCGCCGCGTCCGCCGAGGACCTCAACTCCTGATCCGCCGGGCCCAGTGGCTCAGTACCCCTCCGGGATCTCCTGTTCGGCCCAGATGACCTTTCCGCCGCCCTCGTAGCGGGCGCCCCAGCGATGGGCGAGCTGGGCCACCAGGAAGAGGCCCCGGCCTCCCTCGTCCGTGCTGCGGGCGTGCCGCAGTCGTGGAGCGGTGCTGCTGGCGTCGGAGACCTCGCAGGTCAGGCGGGTGTCACGGATCAGCCGCAGCCGGATGGGCGGGGTGGCGTAGCGGATGGCGTTGGTGACCAGCTCGCTCACGATGAGTTCCGTCGTCATCGCCAGGTCCGCGCAGCCCCACTCGGCCACCTGGTCGGTTGCCCGGGCCCGCAGGTCAGCGACGGCTGCGGGGTCCACGGGCACGTCCCACGAGACGACGCGGTCGGCGCCCAGGGCGTGCGTCCGCACCAGCAGGAGGGCGATGTCGTCGGGCTGCGGCACGGGCATGAGTTCCCGTACGGCGTCGGCGCACCGTTCCTCCAGGTCCGTGGCGGGCCGGGACAGCACCTCGCCGAGCCGGGTCAGCCCCTGGTCCACGTCGTGGTCGGGTCCCTCGACGAGGCCGTTGGTGTAGAGGCCGATCAAGCTGTTCTCGTCGAGTTCGAGCTCGGCGGACTCGAACGGCACGCCGCCCAGGCCCAGCGGAGGCCCGGCGGGCAGTTCGGGGAAGGAGACGCGGCCCTCGGGGTCGACGACGACGGGGGGTGGATGTCCGGCCCGGGCCATCGTGCAGCGTCTGGTCACCGGGTCGTAGACGGCGTACAGGCACGTCGCCCCGAGGAACGGCGTGACGGACTCGTCGGCCACCGAGTTGCCCGACTGCCCCTCGCTCAGCCGCAGCACGAGGTCGTCGAGGTGGGCCAGCAGTTCGTCGGGCGGCATCTCCATGTCGGCGAGGGTCTGTACCGCCGTACGCAGCCGGCCCATGGTCGCGGCGGCGGCGATGCCGTGTCCGACCACGTCACCGACGACCAGGCCCACGCGGGCCGCGGACAGCGGGATCACGTCGAACCAGTCGCCGCCGACGCCGCCCGTCGGGTCCGCCGGCAGGTAGGAGGAGGCCACCTCCAGCGCCGTGCCGCCCGTCAGGGCGTGGGGCAGCAGACTGCGCTGCAGGGTGACCGCCGCCGCGTGCTCGCGGGTGTAGCGGCGGGCGTTGTCGACGCAGAGCGCGGCGCGGGCCACCAGTTCCCGGGCAAGGAGGACGTCCTCCTGCTGGAAGGAGACGGGGTTGACCGAGCGGATGAACGTGGTCAGTCCGAGGACGGTGTTCCGTGCCAGCATCGGCACGGAGATGAGGGAGTGCAGCCCGAACTCGCGGATGCTGGCGGCGCGGAGGGGCGCCTCGTCCTCCCACACGGGATCGTCCGGGTCGAGCACCGGGGTGAAGATCGGGTCCGCGTCGGTGAGTCTGATCACGTCGTGGGGCGGCGGAACGAAGGCCACCGGGTCCCCGACCTGAGCGATCGCCTCCGGGGAGCCCTCGCGCACCGAGTTCAGGCCGGCCCGGCGCAACGTGGGCCGGGCGGTCGGGGGGCCGGCGTCCGTGAGCCAGGTCCCGTGTCCCTCCGAGCTGAGCACGGTCTCCAGCAGGTCGACAGCCACGAAATCCGCGAAGCGGGGCACGGCGAAGTCGGCGAGTTCCTGTGCCGTCCGCATCACGTCCAGGGTTCTGCCGACGAAGCTCCCCGCCTCGTTGACCAGTGCCAGCAGCTGCCGGGCGTGCCACCGCTCGGTGACATCGGTGACCATGTAGCAGACCCCCGTGACGGCGTCGGCGCCGTCCAGGAGCGGGAAGAACGAGCCGGCGTAGGCGTGCTCGCGGTGCGGATCGGACCAGCTCCAGCCCGCGTACTCGTGGTCGACGACCGGGATGCCGGTGGCCATGACCTTGCGCATCAGGACTTCGAGGGTCTCCCCCTGGAGCCCGGGCAGCAGCTCGCTGATCCGGCGTCCGAGCCGCTGCTCGCGGGGTACCCCGCCGAAGTTCTCCAGGGTGTCGTTCAGCCACACGTAGCGCAGCTCGCGGTCCATCACCGCCATGCCGACCGGTGAGCGGGTCAGGAAGCCCTCCAGGATGGACTGGCCGACGGTCCACTGCGGCCGCTGTTCCCGCATGGAGCCGAGGAAGCATTCGTCCTCGCCGATGCGAAAGGCCGGTGAGACGCGCAGGTCGGCCTCGATGCGCCGGCCGTCGCGGTGCCGTACCGGGATCACACCGTTCCAGCCCACGCCCGTACGGCACCGCTCCGCGATGGCGGCCACCCGCCTGGGGTCCCCGGGCATCGCCAGCAGGCGGGAGGCGGAGCTGCCGACGACCTCCGCGGCGGTGTAGCCGAGCAGCGCCTCGGCGCCGAGGGTCCAGCCGATCACCGTGCCGTCCGCGCGGACCACCGCCACCGCGTCGTTGGACGCGTCGAAGTGCGCGCGCGGTCCCTCGGTGGGAGGCGCGTCGGTACCATGTCGCCCAAAAGCCCCAGAAGCCATCGAACCCATCCTGTACCCCACAATAGTTTCCCGCCCACCCGTCCGACGTGACCGGTCCGAGCGGCCGGCCGGCTAGTCGGTGGCGCGCGTGCGGGCGAGGAGCAGGGTGGCGTCGTCATGGCAGTCGGGGGCGCGCAGCGCGCCGAGGAGCCGGTCGCAGGTCTCCTCCAGGGACCGGTCGGGGCACCTGAGCAGACCGAGGAGGGCGTCGAGGCGGTCGTCGATCGGGTCGTGGCGGGTTTCGATCAGACCGTCGGTGTAGAGGACGAGCAGGTCACCGGGGTCGAGGTCGACGGTGGTGCTGAGGAACGTGACACCGCCGACGCCGAGCGGTGCGCCGGTAGGCAGGCTGAGCAGCTCCGGGGGCCGGCCGGAGCGCACCAGGGCGGGCGGCAGATGTCCGGCGTTGGACAGGTGACACTCGCCGCGGTGGGGGTCGTACACGGCGTAGAGGCAGGTCGCGATGTACTGCTCGAGGCCGCTGACGGTCTGGTCGAGGTGCTGGAGCACCTGCGCGGGGTCGAAGTCCAGGTCGGAGAGGGTGCGGGCGGCGGTGCGCAGCCGTCCCATGGTCGCGGCGGCGTCGATGCCGCTGCCCATGACGTCCCCCACGACCAGGACGGTGCTGCCGTCGCCGAGGGCGATGGTGTCGAACCAGTCGCCGCCGACCTCGCTCGCGGCGTACGCGGGCCGGTAGCGGAAGGCGACCTCCAGGCCCGTCAGCCGCGGCGGGTCGTCGGGCAGCAGGCTGCGCTGGAGGGTGACCGCGGTGTTGCGCACGCTCTGGAACCAGCGAGCGTTGTCGATGCCGACGGCGGCCCGGGCGGCCAGCTCACCGGCGAGCACGACGTCGTCCTGTCCGAAGGGCAGCGGATTGCGTGCGCGCTTGAGGTCGAGCACGCCGATCACTTCGCCGCGCGCGATCAGGGGGACCGCGAGATAGGAGTGCACACCGGCCCGGGCGAGCAGGGCGGCGGCGCCGGGGGCGCGGGCGATGCGCGGCAGGTCGCGCTCGGTCACGTGCTGGACCAGGACGGGCTGCCCGGTGTGGACGCACTGAGTGACCAGCCGGTCGGCGGCGTAGGTGGCCAGCTCACCGGGCGGGTCGGCGGCCCGGACGGCCTCGGTGGGCCGGTCGGCGACCAGGGCGAGGGCGCGGAAGAGCGCCGGTCCGTCGGTCTGTGTGGCGCACTGGAGGGACAGCACGGTGTCGAGCACGTCCACCGCGGCTACGTCGGCGAGCTCGGGGACGGCGACCTCGGCGAGTTCCTGGGCGGTCTGCTTCACGTCCAGGGTGGTGCCGACCCGGGCGGACGCCTCGGCGATGAGCTCGAGCCGCTTGCTCGCTCGCGCCAGCTCCAGGGCCGCGCGGTGGCGTTCGGTGACGTCCACGACCGAGTCGGCCACGCCGAGCACGCGTCCGCCTGCGTCCTCCAGCCGGAAGTACGACATCGACCAGGCGTGGTCGTGGTCGGGATCGGCGGGGGTACGGCCCTCGGTGTACCGGTCGAGCAGGGGACAGCCGGTGTCGAGGACGCGGCGCAGGGCGCCCTCGATGGCGTCGGCGTCGAGACCAGGCAGGATCTCGCGGAGGGTGTGCCCGAGGCAGGCACGGGCCGGAATGCCGTTGATCCGCTCCAGCGCCGGGTTGACGGTGAGGTACCGCAGCTCGGTGTCCTTGATCGACAGGCCGATGGGCGACTGGGAGACCAGGCGCTCGGACAGCGCCAGGTCGGTCTCGACCCGCTGGAGGGTGTCGTGGTCCGCGGCGATGCCGAGGGCGTAGACCTCTCCGAGGTTGTCCAGCAGGCGCATGTTCCGGAACTCCAGGAGCCGGGTGCTGCCGTCCTTGTGCCGGATGGGGAAGGCGCCGGCCCAGCTCGCGCCGCTCATCATCACCTCGGCGAACAGGTTCCGCACCACGTCGAGGTCTTCCTCGTGGACGAAGAGCCGGGCCGCGTACTTGCCGAGCGCCTCACCCGCGCTGTAGCCGAACAGATCCTCCGCCTGCGAGCTCCAGAACACGATGCGGCCGTCGGAGTCCAGCACCACGGCGGCGACGCCGAGGATGTCCAGCAGTCCGTACCGGTCGTACGACCCGGGGTACCGCATCACGCCGTCGGCCCGGAAGGGGTCGGTCGCCATGCCGCTCCTCCCTCCGTCCGTCGGCGGGTACCGCCGCCCTGCAGGCGGCTCCCGGGACCGGGCGGTGCCCGGACGCCGTGCATCGGGCGGGCAGCGGACGGCGCACGCCGTGCACGTGTCTCCATGGTCCCTCCGCCGGGCCCGGCCACGCACCCGTGGCCACACACGCCGGAATGCGCACGCATCCCTGGGTACGCACGCGGGGACGGCCACGCACCCCTGGGTACGCACGCCGGGACGGCCACACACCCAGAGCCACCCCGCCGCCCCGCCGTTCCTCACGCCTCCCAAAAGGCCAGCCGTCGCATCGCCTCGGCGGTGCGGAGGAACCCGTCCTCTCCGAGCAGGGCCCGCAGTTCGGCGTTGAACCGGTCCACCTCGGGCTGGGCGGCGTTCAGGGCGGCCTGCCCGGCGTCGGTCAACTCCAGGACCACGGCCCGGTGTTCACGGGGGTGTGGCGCCTTGGCGAGCAGCCCGGCCACCGTCAGCCGCCGGACCAGCCCGGTGATCGCCGACTCACGCAGACCGAGGGTGCCGGCCAGCTCCGCCTGGGTGAGGCCGGGCCGGTCGCGTATCGCGTACAGCGCGCCGAGCTGTGGCGTGGTGACCCCCGCGGCGGCCAGGCAGCGCCGGTCGGCGGAGGTGCGCAGCTGGTGTGCAGCGCGCTGCAGCAGGAAGAACAGGCGCTGGTCGGAGGGCTCGGGCATGGGCCGATCTTGACAGACGGCCGGGTCCGGCGCCACCCTCGCTTCACTAGTGAAGTGAGGTCTCGTATGACTGACGTCCTGGACCTGGAACTCGCCCGGAAGACCCTGGCGGCGCAGCCCTTCAGCGTGCTGCTGGGCGCCCGTCTGACGGCCTTCGGCGACGGCGAGGCCGCCCTCGAACTGGACATCCGCGAAGAACTGCTCCAGCACTACGGCTTCCTGCACGGCGGTGTGCTCGGCTACGCGGCGGACAACACCCTGACCTTCGCCGCGGGGTCCGTCCTCGGCCCGCGTCTGATCACCGCGGGGTACAGCATCGACTACCTGCGCCCAGCGAGCGGCGCGGTCCTGTGCGCCTGCGCCCACGTCGTCCGGGCGGGCCGCACGCTCGCCGTCTGCCGCTGCGACCTGTCCACGGTCGACACCGCCGGCACGGAGAAGCTGTGCGCGGTGGCCCAGGGCACGATCGCGGTGGCGGAGCACGCGAAAGGCTAGGTTGGACGCGTCCGTCCACCGCATCCGACCCGACCAGCGGAGCCGCGAGATGTACGTTCGCCGTGTCGTCCCCAACCTCCAGTCGACCGCGCTGCGCCGGAGCACGGAGTTCTACGGGCTGCTCGGCCTCGAGGAGGTCATGAACCACGGCTGGATCGTGACCCTGGCCGCCGCCGAGAACCCCACCGCGCAGTTGAGCCTCATGACCGACGACTGGACGGCCCCCGTCACACCCGACCTGAGCATCGAGGTCGAGGACGTCGACGCGGTGTACAAGGCGATGCGGCGGCGCGGCGCGGAGATCGTGCACCCGCTCACGGACGAGGAATGGGGAGTACGCCGCTTCTTCGTCCGCGACCCCGACGGCCACGTCGTCAACGTGCTCAGCCACAATTGACGGGACGAGTCCTTGACCAACGCCGCGCACTCGACGCCATCCTGACGACCCGTGACACTGGTTCCACCCGATGCGGAGGTCCAGGACGGTGACCATGGAGCAGGTGGTTCCGCGTGTCGAGCTCACCCCGAAGGCCGCGAGCTGGTGCGACAACTGCGGTACTCACACGGCACGTTGATGTTCCATCAGTCCGGAGGGTGCTGCGACGGCAGTGCGCCCATGCGCTACCCGGTTGGTGAGTTCCGGACCGGTGATTCGGACGTGCTGCTGGCCGAGCTTGAGGTGGAGGACGTCGAGGAGCCGGTGACGTTCTGGATGTCGCGCAGTCAGTACGAGGTCTGGAGCCACACCCGGCTGATCGTGGATGTCGTACCGGGACGCGGCAGCGGCTTCTCGCTCGAGGCACCCGAAGGGGTGCGTTTCCTCACCCGTTCTCGTGTGGTCGACGGCTAGCCACCGCCGCGGACACTCCCGTCTGATGCACTTCCCCTGAGTCCTACGACACTTGACGAGACTTCAGGGAGCGAAGTGACGCATCGCCATGCACGGTTCCCGGCGGGCAGATCGACAATGACGTTTCTCACGGCGCTCGGCGTGCTGGCCGGTGCGGCCCTGGCGGGGGCGGCACCGGCCGGCGCCGTCCAGGCCGACACCGCCGTCGCGCCGGGCGTCAGCTACGAGGAGTTCGACATCCAGGCGGCCAAGGGCCTCACCCACGCCCATCTGCTGACCGTCGACCTGAACGATCCGCACGTCCGTCTCGACCTGCTGTATCCGGGCGCGGTGGCGGCCCGCGCACCCGTCTCCCACCTGGCCGACGCGGCCGGCGCGGTCGCGGGCGTCAACGGCGACTTCTTCAACATCGACGAGACCCAGCACCCGGGCGTCCAGGCGACCGGCGCGACAGTGGGGCCGGCGATCGCGCACGGCGTCGCGCTCAAGTACGCGGTGCCGAAGGGCCAGCGGTTCGGTCCCTCGCTGCCGCCCGGCACGGACACCCGTGAGGTCTTCGGTATGGGCGTCGACCGGCGGGCCCGCCTGGACCACCTCACCCTGCTCGGCTCCGTCCGCACGCCCGAGGGGCAGTTGGCGCTCGGCGGGTTCAACCAGTACGCGCTGCCCGTGAACTCGGTCGGCGCGTTCACCTCACGGTGGGGCACCGTCTCGCGGGTCCGCGCGACCTGCGGCACGGACACGATCCGGGCGGCGCCGTGCAGCACGGACACCTACGAGGTGACGGTCCGCAACGGCCGGGTCGTCTCGGCCTCCGGCACCCCCGGCAGCGGTGGCATCGCCGACGGCACCACGGTCCTGGTGGGCCGTGAGGAGGGCGCGCGGCAACTGCGCAAGCTGGCCACGGGCGAGCAGGTGACGGTACGGCACCGGATGGTGGCGTCCTCGTCGAAGATCCCGTACCGCTTCGCCCTCGGCGGCTACCCGGTACTGCGCGGCGGGCAGCCGCTGTCCGGGCTCGACGCGAAGACGGCGGCCGTGCGTACCGCCGTGGGCATCGCGAACGGCGGACGCCGCGTGCTGCTGCTCGCCGTGGACGGTGCCCCCGCCTACAACACCGGTCTGACCATCGCCGAAGTGGCGGACGAGATGCGGACGTTGGGGTCGCAGGACGCGTTCAGCCTGGACGGCGGCGGCTCGACGACGCTCGTCGCCCGGAAGCCGGGGGCGACTGCGGTGAGCGTGCGCAACCATCCGAGCGGCGGCGCGGAGCGCCCGGTGCCCAACGGCATCGGGGTGTTCTCGGCGCCGTGACTCAGGGCCGCAAACCGCCCACGAGGCCGGCGGTCGCGGTCAGCCCGCTCTGAATGGTGGGCGCCATGTTCGTACCGGCCAGGTAGAACCCGAGCAGCATGCAGATCAGGGCGTGGGAGATCTTCAACGCGCCGTTGCGCATGTAGATCACCACAATGATCAGGAGCAACAGCACCACAGAGATGGAAACGGCCATCGCGAACGAACCTCCTCCGCCACGCGCACTTCGCGGCGTTCGGCCGCAAGTGTGGCGTAGCGGAGGGTTCGTCCGGGCGGCTGACACGTCCCCCGATAGAGTGGTGTCGGGTTGCGGCTAGGCCGACGGGTGGGCGTCCAGGAACGCTTCCAGGCCCGCGAGGTCGTCCGTGTTGAAGTAGTCGATGCCGGCGGCGAGGAGCTCCGACCACAGCGCGTCCCGCGCCGGGCCCGCCGCGTCCGGGGTGGCCCAGAACCGGACCTGCTGCCCGCGCTCGTGCGCGGCCCCGATGATGCCGCGCAGCTTCTGCCGCTCGGCGTCCGGGAACGGGCCGACGCCCAGCCACGTGAAGTTGAGCGTCCAGTTGTCACTGATCAGCGGGACGAAGGAGGCGGGCGCCGAGGTGCCGAGATCGCTGAGCCGGCCGTCGTAGAAGGCCCGTCGGACGGTCTGTGCCTCCATGGGAACACGGGCGGCCCGGTCGCCGGAGATCACGGCCGTGACCGGACCGGGGTGGATGCGGCCGTTCGCGTACGTCGTGAACAGGTGCTTGTAGCGCTGGAGATGGCGGTCGAGTTCCAGGTACGTCGACGAGCCCTCGGTCTTGATGTCGATGAGGAGCTGCAGGGGCCTGCGCCAACCCCGGTAGACCGAACCGTGGTTGGCCCGGACGCGGGCGGCCAGCGGGTCGAGGTAGAGGGACTCCAGGGTACGGGTCGGGTCGAGGTCGGTGGCGTCGTGGGCGATGAGGAGCTGGTCGCCGACGAGGAAGATGTCGGCCTCGACGCTGCCGAAGCGATGGTCGAGGGCGTCGAAAAGGGGGCGCGGGTGGTCGTAGTCGTTGTGTGCGTGGGCGCGCCACAGTGGACGCGGGCCGTGGTTGCCGCCGCCCGCCCACGCGTGCGTGGCGGGCAGTGCGACCGCGCCCGCGAGAGGGCGGCGCCGAGGGTGGTGAGGGCTCTGCGACGGGTGGTGAGGGCCATGCTCTGCCTCCCTTGTAGGGCCGTACGGGACCGAAGGGAGTATGCGTGCGATCGGGCCTCAAGAGGCCTGTGCGTGCGGGGAGTTGGCCGGACAGCCGCCGTGTGTTCACTTCACCCGAGCAGTGCATGGAGAAGCCCGCCCCAGGTGGGGCGGGCTTCTCCTGTCGTCCTTCAGGTGTACGTCAGGGGGCCTGGAGGTCGACCAGTTCGGCCAGGGTTTCGCGGTGGGTGCCCGCGGTGCCGTAGGCGATCGAGTCGGCCTTGGCCCGCTTGAGGTAGAGGTGGATCGGGTGCTCCCAGGTCATGCCGATACCGGCGTGCAGTTGCAGCGCCTCCTCCGCGGCGCGCACGGCCACGGTCGCCGCGTAGGCCTGGGCGACGGCCACCGTCACGTCGGCGTCCTCACCGGTGGCCAGGGCGTCGGCGGCGGCACGGGCCGCGGCGCGGAGGTTGACCACCTCCAGCCACAGCTGGGCGAGCCGGTGCTTGAGGGCCTGGAAGCCGCCGATGGGACGGTTGAACTGCTTGCGCTCCTTCAGATACCGAACCGTCTCGGTCAACGCCCAGTCCGCGAGGCCCAGTTGCTCGGAGGCGAGCAGCCCGGCACCGGCGCGCAGGGCACGGCGTACGGCGGGCTCAGCTGGGCCGAGGCGCCGCCCCGGGGCTCCGTCGAGGGTGACGGTGGCGAGCGGCCGGGTGAGGTCGAGGGACACCTGCGGAGTGACGGTCACGGCGGAGGCGTCCACGGCGTACAGGTCGCCGTCGTCGGCCGGTACGAGCAGCACGTCGGCTACGGCCGCGTCGGCGATGCCGGTCAACTCGCCGGACAGGATGCCGTTTTCCAGGCGTACGGTCCTGAAGCCGGCGCCGGGACCCACGTGCAGTCCGACAGCGAGCACGCCGATCGTCCGCCCGGAGGCGAGCCGCCCGAGCAGTTCGTCGTCAGCGCAGGCCAGCAGGGCCTGCGTGGCCACCACCGCACTGGTCAGATAGGGCACGGGCGCGACCGCGCGCCCCAACTCCTCCAGGACGACGGCGGCTTCGCGGTGCGTGGCACCCTGGCCGCCTCGCTCCTCGGAGACCAGCAGCCCGGCCAGGCCCATCTGGTCGGTGAGCGCCTTCCACAGGGCGAGGTCGTGCGGCGCGTCCGACTCGGTGCGGGCGATCACCCCCGCCGCGTCGCAGTGATCCGTGAGCAGATCGCGAACCGCGGCGCGGAGCGCCTCTTCCTCCTCCGAGTAGAGCAGATCGGGCTGCGTCGTCATCGGGCCAGGTCCTTCCATGCGACGTCCTTGTCGGTGCGCGGTTCGGCGGGCAGGCCCAGGACGCGCTCGGCGACGATGTTCAGCAGGACCTCGCTGGTCCCGCCCTCGATGCTGTTGCCCTTGGCACGGAGGTAGCGGTAGCCGGCCTCGCGGCCGGTGAAGTCGACCAGTTCGGGGCGGCGCATGGTCCATTCGTCGTACAACAGCCCCGCCTCGCCGAGGAGTTCGACCTCCAGGCCACTGATCTCCTGGTTGAGGCGGGCGAACGCGAGCTTCATGCCGGCTCCCTCGGGTCCGGGCTGGCCGACCGTGAGCTGCTGGCGCAGGCGTTCGCCGGTGAGCCGGGCGACCTCGGCCTCGACCCACAGCTTGAGCAGGCGCTGGTGCAGGTCGTGGGTGCGCAGCTCCGGACGCTCGCGCCAGGTCTTCGAGACCGGGCCGATCATGCCGCCCTCGCGGGGCAGCCGCATGCCGCCGATGGCGACGCGTTCGTTGTTCAGCGTGGTCTGCGCGACCCGCCAGCCGTCGCCGACCTCGCCGAGGCGGCGGGAGTCGGGGGTGCGGACGTCCGTGAGGAAAACCTCGTTGAACTCGGCCTCGCCGGTGATCTGGCGCAGCGGCCGCACCTCGACGCCGGGGTCGGTCATGTCGCAGATGAAGTAGGTGATGCCGGCGTGCTTGGGCACGTCGGGGTCGGTGCGGGCGATGAGGATGGCCCAGCGGGCGAGATGGGCACTGGAGGTCCACACCTTCTGCCCGTTCACCACCCAGTGCTCGCCCTCCCGCACGGCCCGGGTGCCGAGCGCGGCCAGGTCGGACCCGGCGCCGGGCTCGCTGAACAGCTGGCACCAGACCTCGTCGCCCGTCCACAGGGGCCGCAGGAACCGCTGCTTCTGTTCCTCGGTGCCGTAGCGCAGGATCGTCGGCGCGGCCATGCCGAGCCCGATGCCGATGCGCCGCGGGTCGTTGTCGGGGGCGCCGGCGGCCTCCAACTCGGCGTCCACCACGGCCTGGAGGGTGCGCGGGGCACCGAGTCCGCCGAGGCCCTCCGGGTAGTGCACCCAGGCGAGCCCCGCGTCGAAGCGTGCCTTCAGGAAGTCCGCCCGGTCCGTCGTGGCCGGCGGGTGGGCGGCCAGCAACTCGGCCGTGCGGTGGGTGAGTTCGGCTGCGTCGGTCATGCGGCGGCTCCGTTCGGTACGACGGCGACGCGGCCGGTGGTGGCGCCGTCGCCGACCCGCTGGACGGCCGCGGCAGCCTCGCTCAGCGGCACCCGCTCGCTCACCAGCGGCTTGATCGCACCCCGGGCGGCCAGTTCGGTGAGCTGCTCGTGGCAGTGCTGGACCAGCTTCGGGTTCTTGGTGTTGTACAGGCCCCAGTGCAGGCCGAGGATCGAGTAGTTCTTGACCAGGGCGTGGTTGAGCCCCGGGCTGGGGATCGTGCCGCTGGCGAAGCCGACGACGACGATCCGGCCCTCGAAGGCGACGGTCTTGGCGGACTGCGTGTACGCCTCGCCGCCGACCGGGTCGTAGATCACATCGGCGCCGCGGCCGCCGGTGGCCGCCTTCACGGCGGTGACGACGTCCTCGGCACGCCGGTCGATCACCACGTCGCAGCCCAGTTCCCGGGCGACGGCGGCCTTCTCGGCGCCGCCCACGACACCGATGACCGTGGCACCGGCCGCCTTGCCGAGCTGCACGGCCGCGCTGCCGACCCCGCCCGCGGCGGCGTGCACGAGCAGCGTCTCGCCGGATTCCAGGTGGGCGCGGCGGTGCAGGCCGAACCAGCCCGTCTGGTAGCCGATGTGCAGCGCGGCGGCCTCGGCGTCGTCGAGGGAGTCGGGCGCCGGGAGGAGAGCGGCGGCGTCGGCGACGGCGTACTCGGCGAATCCGCCGTACGGCAGCGCCGGGTTGGCGATCACGCGGCGGCCGTCCTCCGTCTCCCCGCAGATTTCCACGCCAGGCGTGAACGGCAGCGGCGGCCGGACCTGGTAGTGGCCACGGCACATCAGCACGTCCGGGAAGTTGATGTTCGCGGCACGCACCCTCAGCAGCACCTGGCCCTCGCCGGGCGTGGGCCGCTCCACGTCCTGGAGCCGCATCACCTCGCTCGGCTCGCCGTTCTCGTGCACTTGCCATGCCTGCATGCGGTGCCTCCACGGGACTGCTTCGTCTGACCGGGGTCGATCGCATACTAAGCGGTCGCTTGCCCATCAGGGAACAGTCACGCGCGTCACGAACGACTGGGCCGCGCCCGCACGTGCATCCGCTCGCCCTGCGGCCCGAAGAGGCTCAGGAACTCCGCCGGCCCCTCCCCCGTCGACCCGAACCAGTGCGGCACCCGGGTGTCGAACTCGACCGCCTCCCCCGCCGTCAGCACGACGTCGTGCTCCCCGAGCACCAGCCGGAGCCGCCCGGACAGCACATAGAGCCACTCGTACCCCTCATGCGTACGCGGCTCCGGTTCCGTGCGCCGCTTCGGTTCGAGCACCTTGAAGGCCTGGAGTCCGCCGGGCTGGCGGGTCAGCGGCACATACGTCCGCCCGTGCCGCACGATCGGCTTGGCCCGCACCCGCGGATCCCCCACCGGCGGCGCGCCGACCAGCTCGTCGAGGGGCACCTGGTGGGCCTGCGCGATCGGCAGCAGCAGCTCCAGGCTGGGCTTGCGCAGTCCGGACTCCAGCCGCGAGAGGGTACTGACCGAGATACCGGTCGCCTCGGACAGCCCCGCCAGCGTCACCTCCCGCTCCTTGCGGATCCGACGCAGCCTCGGGCCGACCTCCGCGAGAACGTCGTCTGTACTCATACCGATATTGCAGGATCGGCAAAGACATTTGTCAATCCCGCAGGCTGCGAGCGACCGTCTCATCCGGAGGTGGTCACCATGACGGACAACACAGGGAACTACGAAGTCGTCGTGATCGGGGGCGGGGCGGCCGGGCTGTCCGCCGCGCTGGTGCTGGGCCGGGCCCGGCGCCGCACCCTGGTCGTCGACGCGGGCGAGCCGCGCAACGCGCCCGCCGCGCACATGCAGGGCTATCTGTCCCGGGACGGCATGCCGCCCGCCGAGTTCCTCGCCGTCGGGCGCGAGGAGATCGCGCGGTACGGCGTCGAGCTGGTCCGGGACCGGGCGGTGGACGTGACCCGGGACGACGGTTTCACGGTCCGCCTCGCCGGCGGAGGGGCAGTACACGCCCGGCAACTGGTCGTGGCGACCGGGCTGAAGGACGAGTTGCCGCCGGTCGCGGGCCTCGCGGAGCGCTTCGGCCGGGATGTGCTGCACTGCCCGTACTGCCACGGCTGGGAGGTGCGGGACCGGGCGTTCGGGGTGCTCGCCACGACCCCGCTGAGCGTGCACCAGGCGCTCATGGTCACCCAGTGGTCCAAGGACGTGACCCTCTTCCTGCACCAGGTCGCCGAGGCGGACCTCGCCGACGACGACCTGCGCCGGCTGGCGGCGGCCGGGGTCCGGGTGGTGCCGGGCGAGGTCGCGAGCCTGGACGTCGACGGCGACCGGCTCACCGGCGTGCGGCTCGCTGGGGGTACCCCCTCTGGGGGAGGGGCGGCGTACGAGCGCGAGGTGCTGTTCGTGGCGCCGCGCGCCGTGCCCCGGACGGATCTCCTGGTCCGGCTGGGCGCCGAGATGCGCGAGACCCCCTTCGGCACCTACCCGGTGATCGACGAGCGGGGCCTGACGACCGTGCCCGGACTGTGGGCGGCGGGCAACGCGAGCGGATTCGCCGAGCAGGTGGTCAACGCGGCCAGCCGCGGCTACCGGGCCGGGGCCGCGATCAACGGCGAACTGCTCTTCGCCGACCTCGACGCGGCGATCCGGGTGTAGCCCCGGCGCCTGAGGTGCAGGATGGCTGCATGCTGCTGAGCCGGCTCGCCGACGTGTCCCGGGAGGTCGCCGCCACCGCGGCGCGCTCCCGCAAGACCGCCCTGCTCGCCGAGCTGTTCCGGGAGGCGGAGGCGGACGACGCGCCGATCGTCATCCCGTACCTGGCCGGACGGCTGCCACAGGGACGGCTCGGCGTCGGCTGGAAGGTGCTGAGCCGGCCCGTCCCGCCGGCCGTGGAACCCTCCCTCACCGTACGCGAGGTCGACGCCCGGCTCACCGAGCTGGGCAAGCTGTCCGGGCCGGGCTCGCAGACCGAACGGGCCCGCCTGGTCGGCGAGCTGATGGGCGCGGCCACCGAGGGCGAGCAGCGCTTCCTGTTCGGGCTGATCACCGGCGAGGTGCGTCAGGGCGCCCTGGACGCGGTGGCGGTGGAGGGGCTCGCACAGGCCACCGGAGCGGACGCGGGGGACGTACGCCGGGCGGTGATGCTCGCCGGTTCGCTGCAGGCGGTCGCCCAGGCTCTGCTGGCCGACGGTCCCGGCGCCCTCGACCGGTTCCGGCTCACCGTCGGCCGCCCGGTCCTGCCGATGCTGGCGCAGACCGCCTCCTCCGTCGGGGAGGCGGTCGCCAAGCTGGGTGCCTGCGCGGTCGAGGAGAAACTGGACGGCATCCGCGTCCAGGTCCACCGGGACGGCGACTCGGTGCGCATCCACACCCGCACGCTCGACGACATCTCCGACCGGCTGCCCGAAGTAACGTCCGCGGCCATGGAGTTGGCCGTTGAGCGGTTCGTCCTGGACGGTGAGGTGCTGTCCTTCGACGCGGACGGCCGGCCCCGCTCGTTCCAGGAGATCGCCGGGCGCGTCGGCTCCCGCGTGGACGTGGCGAAGGCCGCCCAGGAGGTTCCGGTCTCCCCCGTCTTCTTCGACGCGCTCTTCGTCGACGGCCGCGACCTGCTCGACCTGCCCTTCGACGCGCGGCACGCGGAGCTGGCCCGGCTGGTGCCCGAGCCGATGCGGGTCCGCCGGACACTGGTGTCCGGGGAGCAGGACGTCGCCGAGGCCGAGGGGTTCCTCGCGGCCACTCTCGCGCGCGGTCACGAGGGCGTCGTCGTGAAGGCCCTGGGCGCCCCGTACAGCGCGGGCCGGCGCGGCGCCTCCTGGCTGAAGGTCAAGCCCGTCCACACCCTCGACCTGGTCGTGCTGGCCGCCGAATGGGGCCACGGCCGGCGCACCGGCAAGCTCTCCAACCTCCACCTCGGCGCCCGCAACCCGGACGGCACCTTCGCCATGCTGGGCAAGACCTTCAAGGGCATGACCGACGCGATGCTGGGCTGGCAGACCGAGCGGCTCCAGGAGCTGGCCGTCGAGGACGACGGCTGGGTGGTCACCGTACGGCCCGAACTCGTCGTCGAGATCGCGTACGACGGTCTGCAGAAGTCCTCCCGCTACCCGGCCGGCGTCACCCTTCGCTTCGCCCGCGTCGTCCGCTACCGCGAGGACAAGTCACCGCAGGAGGCGGACACGGTCGAGACCCTGCTGGCCGCCCACCCGGAGGTACGGCCGTGACGGAGAAGCGGAGCGCCGGACTGCTCCTGTTCCGGCACACCGAGGACGGCCTGGAGGTGTTGCTCGGCCACATGGGCGGCCCCTTCTTCGCCAGGAAGAACGCCGGGGCGTGGACCGTGCCCAAGGGCGAGTACGGCCCCGACGAGACGGCCTGGGACGCGGCCCGGCGCGAGTTCCGCGAGGAGCTGGGCCTGCCGCCGCCGGACGGGGAGGCCGTACCACTGGGCGAGGTGAAGCAGACGGGCGGCAAGATCGTCACGGTGTGGGCGGTCGAGGCGGATCTGGACCCGGGGGCGGTCGACCCCGGCACCTTCCGGATGGAGTGGCCGCCGAGGTCCGGGAAGGTCCAGGAGTTCCCGGAGCTGGACCGGGTGGAGTGGTTCGATCTGGACCGGGCGGCGGACGTGATCGTCAAGGCCCAGACCGCCTTCCTCGACCGGCTGGCCGAGCACTCCGGCTGAACACAGGCGGCCACGCGTTGCGGTCCCCGGCGCCGCGCGCGAAGGTCGTATCAAGCCCGCTCACAGGGAGGTCGGCCATGCCCATCGCGACGGTGAACCCGGCGACCGGCGAGACGCTCAAGACATACGAGGCCATGGGCGACGAGGAGATCGAGCGCCGGCTCCAGCTCGCCGAGGCGACATTCCGCACCTACCGGACGACGCCGTTCGCCGAACGTGCCCGCCTCCTGAACCGGGCCGCCGACCTCCTGGACGAGGACCTCGACGACATCGGCCTGGTCATGACCACCGAGATGGGCAAGCCCCTCAAGCAGGCCCGTGCCGAGGCCGCGAAGTGCGCCAAGGCGATGCGCTGGTACGCGCAGCATGCCGAGGAGTTGCTGGCCGACGAGGAGCCCGCGGAGTCCGACGTGAAGGACTCCGGGGCGTCCCGCGTCAAGGTGCGCTACCGGCCGCTCGGTCCCGTGCTCGCGGTGATGCCGTGGAACTTCCCGCTGTGGCAGGTGGTCCGCTTCGCCGCCCCGGCCCTGATGGCGGGCAACGTCGGCCTGCTCAAGCACGCCTCCAACGTGCCGCAGACCGCCCTGTACCTGGAGGACCTCTTCCACCGGGCGGGCTTCCCGGAGGGCTGCTTCCAGACCCTGCTGATCGGCTCCGGCGCGGTCGAGGAGATCCTGCGCGACGAGCGAGTCAGGGCGGCGACCCTCACCGGCAGCGAGCCCGCGGGACGGGCGGTCGCCTCCGTCGCCGGGGAGATGATCAAGAAAACGGTGCTGGAGCTGGGCGGCAGCGACCCGTACGTCGTCATGCCGTCCGCCGACCTGGACCGGGCCGCGCGGATCGCGGTGACCGCGCGGGTGCAGAACAACGGGCAGTCCTGCATCGCCGCCAAGCGGTTCATCGTGCACACGGACGTGTACGACGCCTTCGCCGAACGTTTCGTGGAGAGCATGAAGGCGCTGAAGGTCGGCGACCCGCAGCTGGCGGACACGGACGTCGGTCCGCTGGCCAGCGAGCGGGGGCGTGCCGACCTGGAGGAGCTGGTCGACGACGCCACGCGCAGCGGCGCGCACGTGCTGTGCGGCGGCGAGCGCCCGGACTCGCCCGGCTGGTACTACCCGCCGACCGTCCTCTCCGGGATCACCCGCGAGATGCGGATCCACCGCGAGGAGGCGTTCGGTCCGGTGGCCACGCTGTACCGGGCCGGTGACCTCGACGAGGCCGTGCTCATCGCCAACGACTCGCCGTTCGGGCTCAGTTCGAACGTGTGGACGCGGGACGAGGCCGAGGTCGACCGGTTCGTACGGGACCTGGAGGCGGGCGCGGTGTACGTCAACGGGATGACCGCGTCGCATCCGGGGTTCCCGTTCGGCGGGGTCAAGCGCTCGGGGTACGGGCGTGAGCTGTCCGGGCATGGGATCCGGGAGTTCTGCAACATCACGACGGTTTGGCACGGTGCGTGAGCACTGCGCGGCTAACATCCGGTCTGTGAACCGCGAAGTGACTCTGCCTCTGATCGTCGACGACCGCGGGACCTTGCAGGTGGCCGCGGCCGATGTGAGCAAGCTGCTCCGCACGGTGGGGGGTCGGTGGCTGACGCTTGTCGAGGCCGGGGAGGGTGGGCTCGACGAGGACACGGTGGCAGCTTTGACCATCGAGTTGGCGAAGCTGGCCGATCGTATTGATGTGGCGTGCATTGCTCATAGCAGTGGGGCGCCGTAGCAGGTTCTCCGTGTCGCCGGGCGCGGCCCGTACGTGGCTTGTCGCGCCCACGCGGCGGAGCCGCATATCGAAACTGCCCCGCGCCCCTTTGGGGCACGTTGCAGGGCCCTTGGCCGGGGAGCGCCCCTTACCCGCCGTCCCCGGTTTGGAGTAACACAGCGCGAAGTCGTCGCTCTGTCGGGTGACTCTGAATGGACCACCTTCTGACCGGCGGCGAAGGCCTGCCGGAAGGCAGAAAGCAGGGACGGCTCATGGCTACTTTGTGCAGACCCTCGGTGTCCGTACCGGAGCACGTGATCACGATGGAGGAGACGCTGGAGCTGGCGCGTACGCACCACGTGGACAATCCGCACCTGCCACTCGCCCTCCGGCTGATCGAGAACACCGGTGTACGCACCCGGCACATCGTGCAGCCCATCGAGGAGACCCTGAAGCACCCCGGCTTCGAGGAGCGCAACAAGCTCTACGAGACGGAGGCCAAGGCCCGGGTCCCCGAGGTGATCCAGCGAGCGCTCGACGACGCGGAGCTCCTGACCTCCGACATCGATGTCATCATCTACGTGTCGTGCACGGGCTTCATGATGCCGTCGCTCACCGCGTGGCTGATCAACGAGATGGACTTCGCCAGTACCACCCGGCAGCTGCCCATCGCCCAGCTGGGCTGTGCGGCCGGCGGGGCGGCCATCAACCGGGCGCACGACTTCTGCACGGCCTACCCGGATGCCAACGCCCTCATCGTGGCCTGCGAGTTCTGCTCGCTGTGCTACCAGCCCACCGACCTCGGCGTCGGCTCGCTGCTCTCCAACGGCCTGTTCGGCGACGGCATCGCCGCAGCCGTGGTGCGCGGCCGGGGCGGCAGGGGCGTCGAGCTGGAGCGCAACGGGTCGTATCTGATCCCCAAGACCGAAGAGTGGATCATGTACGACGTCCGGGCCACAGGCTTCCACTTCCTGCTGGACAAGCGGGTGCCCGCCACGATGGAGCCGCTGGCTCCGGCGCTCCAGGACCTCGCCGGCACCCACGGCTGGGACGCCTCCGACCTGGACTTCTACATCATCCACGCGGGTGGTCCCCGAATACTCGACGACCTCAGCAAGTTCCTGAAGGTCGAGCCGCACGCCTTCCGGTTCAGCCGGGCGACGCTCACCGAGTACGGGAACATCGCCAGCGCCGTCGTGCTGGACGCGCTGCGCCGGCTCTTCGACGAGGGCGGCGCCGAGGACCGGGCACGCGGCCTGCTCGCCGGGTTCGGTCCCGGTATCACGGCCGAGATGACCGTCGGCAGCTGGACGCAGGGAAGCTGAGGACGGCATGACCGACAAGACGCTCACCGAGACCCTGCCGCCCATCCGGCACTGGCCGGTGCTCGATCCGACCGGGGTCGACTTCGACCCGGTGCTGACCGAGCTGATGCGCGAGGGCCCGGTCACCCGCGTCCAGCTGCCGAACGGCGAGGGCTGGGCGTGGTTGGTCACCCGGTACGACGACGTGCGGATGGTGGCCAACGACCCCCGGTTCAGCCGGGAGGCGGTCATGGACCACCCGGTCACCCGGCTCGCCCCGCACTTCATCCCGCAACGCGGCGCGGTCGGCTTCCTGGACCCGCCCGACCACACCCGGCTGCGCCGCTCGGTCGCCGCCGCGTTCACCGCAAAGGGTGTGGAACGGGTCCGGGACAAGGCCCGCGGCATGCTGGACGAACTGGTCGACGAACTCCTCCAGGACGGTCCGCCCGCCGACCTCACCAGTGCCGTGCTCAGCCCGTTCCCCATCGCGGTGATCAGCGAGCTGATGGGCGTCCCGGCGGCCGACCGGCGGGGCATGCACAACTGGACCCAGCTCATCCTGTCCTCCTCGCACGGCAAACAGGCCAGCGAGAAGGCCAAGCACGAGATGAGCGCGTACTTCTCCGACCTCATCGGCCTGCGCGAAGGCAGCACGGCCGAGGACGTCACCTCGCTGCTCGGCGCCGCCGTGGGCAGCGGCGAGGTGACCCTGGAGGAGGCCGTGGGACTCGCGGTGCTGCTGCAGATCGGCGGCGAGGCGGTCACCAACAACAGCGGGCAGCTGTTCTACCTGCTGCTGACCCGCCCGGACCTGGTCGGGCGGCTGCGTGCCGAGCCGGAGATCAGGCCGAAGGCCATCGACGAGCTGCTGCGTTACATCCCGCACCGCAACGCGGTCGGACTGTCCCGGATCGCCATGGAGGACGTGGAGATCGGGGGCGTACGGATCCGCGCGGGCGACGCGGTCTATGTGTCGTACCTGGCGGCCAACCGTGACCCGGACGTCTTCCCCGACCCGGAGAGGATCGACTTCGACCGCAACCCCAACGCCCATGTGGCGTTTGGCTTCGGCCCGCACTACTGCCCCGGCGGCATGCTGGCCCGGCTGGAGTCGGAACTCCTCGTGGACGCCCTCGTGGACCGGATGCCGGGCCTGCGGCTCGCCGTCCCGCCGGACCAAGTGGCGTTCCGCAAGGGCGCGTTGATCCGGGGGCCCGAGGCCCTGCCGGTGGCGTGGTGAGGCCACGATGACGACGACGGAGGGACTGCTCGTACCGCCGGGCCATGGCCGGGTCGTCCAGACTCCGGCCCAGCGCGTGACGTTCAAGGTGACCGGCATGCACTCGCGGACGGCCTCCACCTTCGAGGTGGAGGTCCCGCCCGGCTTCGACGTCGGCGCCCATGTGCACACACGCAGCGAGGAGTTGTTCTACGTGCTAGAGGGCGAGCTCGACGTGCTCGCCTTCGAGCCGCGCATCCGCACATCGGACAACTGGCAGCGCTGGGAGTCGAGTTCGGGCAGCAGGGTGGTAAGAGCGACACCGGGCACGGTGATCGCCGTACCCCCCGGCTGCCCCCACGCCTTCGCGAACCCGACGGACACCCCGGCGAAGATTTTCTTCCAGGCGTCCCCGCCCCCGGACCACGAACGCTACTTCGAGGAGCTGCTGGAGATCCTGGGAACAGGGGGCCCGCCAGACCACGAAGCGATCGAAGACCTGCGCAAGCGGTACGACATCGAGCAACTCACGCCTCTGAAACACAGGTGAGGACCCGCGCCCCGGAAGGGGCGCGGGGCTGTGACAATATGCGGCTCCGCCGCGTGGGCGCGACCAACCACAACGCACTCGTGGTCCAAGTCGCGCCCACCGAGCGGCGCTACCGAATCGGCATACCCGCGAGCGTACGGGCGATCACCAGCCGCTGAATCTCACTCGTACCCTCGAAGATCGTGTAGATCGCGGAGTCCCGGTGCATCCGCTCCACGGGGTACTCCCGCGTGTACCCGTTCCCGCCCAGGATCTGAACGGCCTGCGCGGTCACCTTCTTCGCGGTCTCACTGGCGAACAGCTTGGACATGGACCCCTCGGCCGCAGTGAAGGGCTTCCCGTTGATCGCCATCCACGACGCCCGCCACACCAGCAGCCGCGCCGCGTCGATGGACGTCCGCATGTCGGCAAGCTGAAAGGCCACACCCTGGTTGTCGATGATCGGCCGCCCGAACTGCTCACGGGTCTTGGCGTAGTCGAGGGCGACCTCGTAGGCGGCCCTGGCGGTGCCGACCGCCATCGCTCCAACGGCGGGCCGACTCGCCTCGAACGTCGCCATCGCCGCGTTCTTCACGCGCTCGCCGCCCGCCCTGGCCTTCTCCCGGGCACGGGCCAGGCGCTGGTCGAGCTTCTCCTTGCCGCCGAGCAGGCAGGAGCCGGGGACGCGAACGTTGTCGAGGACGACCTCGGCGGTGTGCGAGGCGCGGATGCCGTGCTTCTTGAACTTCTGGCCCTGCGCGAGCCCGGGCGTGCCCGGCGGGACGATGAAGGAGGCGTGGCCCTTGGAGCCGAGCTCCGGGTCGACCACGGCGACGACGACGTGGACGTTGGCGATGCCGCCGTTGGTCGCCCAGGTCTTTGTGCCGTTGATCACCCACTCGTCCTTGGCCTCGTCGTACACGGCACGCGTGCGCATCGAGGCCACGTCGGAGCCGGCGTCGGGCTCGGAGGAGCAGAACGCGGCGACCTTGACGTCGTTGGTGTCGCCGTACATCTGCGGGATCCAGGTGCCGATCTGCTCCTCGGTGCCGTTGGCGAGGACGCCGACGGCGGCGAGACCGGTGCCGACGATGGAGAGGGCGATGCCCGCGTCGCCCCAGAACAGCTCTTCCATGGCCATCGGTATGCCGAGACCCGTAGGGTCGAAGTACTGCTGGGCGTAGAAGTCGAGCGAGTAGATACCGACCTTGGCGGCCTCCTGGATGACCGGCCAGGGAGTCTCCTCACGCTCGTCCCATTCGGCGGCCGCGGGGCGGATCACATCGGCTGCGAAGCCGTGGAGCCAGTCCCGGACCTCCTTCTGTTCGTCGTTGAGCTCCATGGTGAACTCGGCCATGTCCCCTCCAGCGGCGGCACGTGCATGTTACTAGCGGTAACCCGAGTCTGTTACTGACCAGTAGGAAATGTCAACTCCCGAGCAACGGTCGGCATCCCGTTCGATGTCAGGGGTGCGGTCAGTGTTAGTTTGCGCAGGCGTCACCGAACCAGCACGGGTGGGGAGAGATCATGAACACCACGCAGCGGACCGGTCAACAGCAGTCCGCCGACCGCCGACGGCGCGAGCTGCTGGAGGCCGCGGACAGAGTCGTGCTGCGTGACGGTCCGCAGGCCTCGATGAACGCGATCGCCGCGGAAGCGGGCATTACGAAGCCGATCCTCTACCGGCACTTCGGCGACAAGGGCGGGCTTTACGCGGCCTTGGCCAAGCGGCACACGGACGCGCTCCTCAATTCGCTGCGGGCGGCGCTGGACGCTCCGGCGGATCGGCGGGAGCGTGTCGAGTCCACCTTGGACACGTACCTCGCCGCGATCGAGGCACGGCCTCAGGTGTATCGGTTCCTCATGCATCCGGCGGAGGGGTCCCAGAGCGACCAGGGCTTCGACGTCGGCAAGCACAGTGCGCCTCTGCTTCGCAGGATGGGCGAGGAGTTGGCTCAGGTGATCGAGGACAGGTTGGATCTCGGGCCGGGGAGTCAGCAGCTGGCCCGGGTGTGGGGGCATGGGATCGTCGGAATGATGCATGCCGCGGGTGACTGGTGGCTGGGGGAACGGCCGTGCTCGCGTGCGGAGTTGGTGAAGAGTTTGGCCGACCTTTTGTGGGGTCGGCTTGCTGCGGCGGGGGATCGGGTCGGGGGGCCCGGGTTCTGACGATTGCGTTTCGGTGCGGGTTGTTCGTGGCTGGTCGCGCCCACGCGGCGGAGCCGCAAATCGATACAGTCCCGCGCCCCTGGGGTTGGCTCCCTCAGCGGTGCCAAGAGGCTCGCGTCACCTGCCGCATGAGTCGCCGGTGACGCCAGCCTGTGAGGTGGTCGGCGTACACCCTGCCTTCCAAGTGATCGCACTCATGCTGCAGACACCGCGCGAAGAACCCCGTGCCATGAATGGTGACCGGCTCCCCCGTGACCGTGAAACCCTCGACCACCGCGTGGTCGTACCGCTCCGTCCCCGCCTCCAGCCTCGGCAGGGAAAGGCAGCCCTCCGGGCCCCGGATCACCACACCGTCCGCCTCCACCAGGCGCGGGTTCACCACATGGCCGAGGTGGCGTTCGTCCTCGTCGTCGGGGCAGTCGTATACGAACACGCGCAGGGACTCGCCGATCTGGTTGGCCGCGAGGCCCACGCCCTGCGCCGCGTACATCGTCGCGAACAAGTCCTCCACGAGGGCCGCCAGATCGGGGCCGAAGTCGGTGACTTCCCGGCATTGCTCGCGCAGTGGTGCGTCGCCGAGCAGGGTGAGGGGCCGAACCCGCCCGCGGGCGCCCGGAATGGAACCTTGTCGCATGGCCGCAAGGGTACGGTTCGATCGGCACATGCCCGCCGCGCAGGCACGGACCGGAATTCGGGTGTGCGAATGGATCTCGATAGGCTGAGGTCCACACCACGTTGCCGGATGGCTCAGGCGCGGCGCGTACGCAAGGAGGATCGAGAACTGATGGCAGGCAACTCGGACCCGCTCACGCCGCGGGCCAAGCTCGCCGTGACCGCGGGCAAGGCGGTCGCGGCGGCGTCGCGCGCCGCGGGGCGTGGCAGCGGTTCGGTGATCGGTGGCCGCGTGGCCCTCAAACTCGACCCGGACCTCCTCGCCCGGCTCGCCCAGAACCTGGACGTGACCCTCGTCTCGGCGACCAACGGCAAGACCACGACCACCCGGCTCATCGCCGAGGCCCTGCGCGCCGCGGGCCCGGTCGTGTCCAACGCACTCGGCGCCAACATGCCCGCCGGCATCACCTCCGCGCTGGCGGGCGGCTCGGACGCCAAGTTCGGTGTCATCGAGGTCGACGAGAAGTACCTCGCCGGTGTGGCCCGCGACACCTCCCCGAAGTGCATCGCGCTGCTCAACCTCTCCCGTGACCAGCTCGACCGCGCCGCCGAGACCCGCATGCTCGCGGAGAACTGGCGCGAGGGCCTGGCCGGGTCCAAGGCCGTCGTCGTCGCCAACTGCGACGACCCGCTGGTGGTGTGGGCCGCTTCCTCCTCCCCCAATGTGATCTGGGTCGCCGCCGGTCAGATGTGGAAGGACGACGCCTGGTCCTGCCCGTCCTGCGGCGGTGTGATGCAGCGCCCGGGCGAGGACTGGTTCTGCGGCGAGTGCGGTTTCCGCCGCCCGACGCCGAGCTGGGCACTGTCCGGGGACCATGTGCTGGACCCGCACGGGTCCGCCTGGCCGATCCATCTCCAGCTGCCGGGCCGCGCCAACAAGGCCAACGCCACCAGCTCCGCGGCCGTCGCCGCCGTCTTCGGGGTGCCGCCGCAGGTCGCCCTGGAGCGCATGTACCAGGTGCAGGCGGTCGCCGGGCGCTATGACGTCGTCCAGTTCCAGGGCCGTGACCTGCGTCTGCTGCTCGCGAAGAACCCGGCGGGCTGGCTCGAGACGTTCTCCCTGATCGACCCGCCGCCGGCCCCGGTGATCCTCTCCGTGAACGCGCGCGGCGCCGACGGCACCGACACCTCGTGGCTGTGGGACGTCGACTACACGCGCCTGACCGGCCACCCGATCTTCGTCATCGGTGACCGGAAGCTGGACCTCGCGGTGCGCCTGGAGGTGGCGAACCAGCACTTCCAGGTCTGCGAGAACCTGGACGAGGCCGTCCAGCAGGCCCCGCCGGGCCGTATCGAGGTCATCGCGAACTACACCGCGTTCCAGGACCTGCGCCGCCGCGTCGGCAACTGACCACGAAGGGCGATCACTTCATGAGCGACAACCAACTGCGGCTGGTGTGGATCTACCCCGACCTGCTGAGCACGTACGGCGACCAGGGCAACGCCCTCGTGGTGGAGCGCCGGGCGCGGCAGCGCGGTCTGGACGTGGCCCGGCTCGATGTGCGCAGCGACCAGCCGATCCCGACCTCCGGCGACATCTATCTGATCGGCGGCGGTGAGGACCGTCCGCAGCGGCTCGCGGCCGAGCGGCTGCGCCGGGACGGACACCTGTACCGGGCCGTGGAGAACGGCGCGATCGTCTTCTCCGTGTGCGCCGGCTACCAGATCCTCGGCCACGAGTTCATCAACGACCTCGGGCAGCGCGAGCCCGGCCTCGGTCTGCTCGACGTGACGACGGTGCGCGGTACGGGCGAGCGGTGCGTCGGCGACGTCCTCGCGGACATCGACCCGCGCCTGGGCCTGCCCCAGCTGACCGGCTTCGAGAACCACCAGGGCATCACCCAGCTCGGCCCCACGGCCCGCCCCCTCGCCCAGGTCCGCCTGGGCCGCGGCAACGGCACGGGCGACGGCACGGAGGGCGCGTACAACGACACCGTGTTCGGTACGTACATGCACGGGCCCGTCCTCGCCCGCAACCCGCTGATCGCCGATCTGCTGCTGAAGCTGGCGCTCGACGTCAACGCGCTGCCGCCGATCGACGACCGCTGGTACGAGGCGCTCCGCAACGAGCGCATCGCCGCGGCACAGCAGCCTGCGTGAACAGTGGGGGTCCAGAGGTACTGAAGGATCCTTCAAGCACACTCCGGCATGGTCGTTCCCGGGCCCGCCTGACGGCCTGTCCGCTCACATGGGCGGGCCAGTCCAGCAGGCGGACGCCTGCTACGGAGCCACCCCCTGACGCCGGTAGGGTGGCCGGGAACCAGCCGGACAACGCGGTCCGGTCCCCGGCCCACGTTGAGAAGGTATTCGGGCTATGCGCATTGGTGTCCTCACGTCCGGCGGCGACTGCCCCGGCCTGAACGCCGTCATCCGGTCCGTCGTGCACCGTGCCGTCGCCGACCACGGCGACGAGGTCATCGGTTTCCGGGACGGCTGGAAGGGCCTCCTGGAGTGCGACTACCTCAAGCTCGACCTCGACGCCGTGGGCGGCATCCTGGCGCGCGGCGGCACCATCCTCGGTTCCTCCCGGGTCCGCCCCGAGCATCTGCGGGACGGTGTGGAGCGGGCGCGCGGCCATGTCGAGGAGCTCGGCCTGGACGCGATCATCCCGATCGGCGGCGAGGGCACGCTCAAGGCGGCCCGACTGCTGTCGGACAACGGCCTGCCCATCGTGGGCGTGCCGAAGACCATCGACAACGACATCGCTGTCACGGACGTGACCTTCGGCTTCGACACGGCCGTGGGGGTCGCCACCGAGGCCCTGGACCGGCTGAAGACCACCGCCGAATCCCACCAGCGGGTACTGATCGTGGAGGTCATGGGCCGCCACACCGGCTGGATCGCGCTGCACTCCGGCATGGCGGCCGGCGCGCACGCCATCGTCGTACCGGAACGGCCCTTCGACATCGAGGAGTTGGCGGCACGGGTCGGGGAGCGCTTCGAGGCGGGCAAGCGGTTCGCGATCGTCGTCGCGGCGGAGGGTGCCAAGCCGAGGGCCGGCACCATGGAGTTCGACGAGGGCGGCAAGGACGTCTACGGCCACGAGCGCTTCGCGGGGATCGCGCGGCAGCTGTCCATCGAGCTGGAGGAGCGGCTCGGCAAGGAGGCGCGGCCGGTGATTCTCGGGCATGTGCAGCGGGGTGGGACGCCGACGGCCTACGACCGGGTGCTGGCCACGCGGTTCGGGTGGCATGCCGTGGAGGCTGTGCATCGGGGGGAGTTCGGGCACATGACGGCGCTGCGGGGTACTGACATCGTGATGGTGTCGTTGGCTGAGGCCGTGGAGACGCTGAAGACGGTGCCCGCGGATCGGTACGCCGAAGCGGAGTGCGTGCTTTAGCCGTCCGGCGAGTGCGGGACCGTGGGGGTTGCTCGCGCCCACGCGGCGGGGCCGCATATCGATACAGTCCCGCGCCCTTTTCAGGGGCGCTTGTGCTGACCCCAGTCGCAAGGGTGACCGGTGCCGGTTCTACTCTGTCTGCGGACAGAAAGCGCACAACCCCCACGAATCAGGAGCCTGCGGAATGGATCACAGCGGGCATGGCATGACCATGGATCTGGCGCCGTTCACGCTCGGGCGGGGGCTCCAGTGGTCGCCTGACCCGTTCTTCCTCGTCGCCTGTCTGGTGGGGCTCGGTCTGTACGGGTGGGGTGTCGTACGGCTGCGGCGGCGCGGTGACGCGTGGCCCGTCGCGCGGACCGTGTCGTACGTCGTCGGTGTGCTGACCGTCGCGCTGGTGATGTGCACCGGGCTGAACGACTACGGCATGGTCATGTTCAGCGTGCACATGGTGCAGCACATGGTGATCAGCATGCTGTCGCCGATCCTGCTCCTGCTGGGCGCCCCCGTCACGCTGGCGCTGCGCGCGCTGCCGACGGCGGGGCGTGGCCGGAAGGGTCCCCGCGAGTTGCTGCTGATGCTGCTGCACAGCCGGTACATGCGGTTCGTCACGCATCCGGCGTTCACGATCCCGATGTTCATCGCGAGCCTGTACGCGCTGTACTTCACCCCGCTGTTCGACTTCCTGATGGGGTCGAAGGCCGGGCACATCGCGATGATGGTGCACTTCCTCGCCGTGGGTGTGGTGTTCTTCTGGCCGATCATCGGCGTCGACCCCGGTCCGCACCGCCCCGGCCACCTCATGCGCATGCTGGAGCTGTTCGCCGGCATGCCGTTCCACGCGTTCTTCGGCATCGCGTTGATGATGGCGTCCGCGCCGATGGTGAAGACGTTCGAGCACCCGCCCGCGTCGCTGGGCATCGACGCGCTGTCGGACCAGAACGCGGCCGGCGGCATCGCCTGGGCGTTCAGCGAGGTCCCGTCCGTGCTGGTGCTGATCGCGCTGCTGTTCCAGTGGTACAGCTCCGAGCAGCGGCAGGCCAAGCGCAAGGACCGCGCGGCCGACCGGGACGGCGACAAGGAGCTCGAGGCGTACAACGCCTACCTGGCCTCGCTGAACGCGCGCGGGAACTGATCTGCGGCGCCCTGAGGGCCGTACCCCTCCCCGTCTGTTCTTCCGCGTGCGTGCCGTTCTGACCCGGAACCGTGCACCATGGAGGGACACGAAGCTCGAGGAGGGTGTTGCGATGCCCGGTTCGACGAACGGTTCCACGAAGGCGATGGGGGTGCTCACCGTCGGCGGACTCGTCGTGGTGACGGCCTACACGGTGGCGCTCGGCAGCAACGGCTGGCTGTGGTTCGGCTGGGTCGTGCTGGGGCTGCTCACTCTGGCCATGGTGGTGACCCAGAGCTCGTGACGCTCACTCGGCCGTGAGGCGCCCGGCCGAGTGCACGCCCGGCTGGTACTTCGGCAGCCGGGCGGTGATCTTCATGCCGGCACCGACGGCGGTCTCGATGACGAGCCCGTGGTCGTCGCCGTACACCTGGCGGAGCCGGTCGTCGACGTTGGACAAGCCGATGCCTCCGGAGGGACTGGTGCCACCCGCGAGGATGCGGCGCAGTTGTCCGGGGTCCATGCCGACGCCGTCGTCCTCGATGACGACCAGGGCCTCGGCGCCGGCGTCCTGCGCGGTGATCTGGATGTGGCAGGCGTCGGACTTGCCCTCGAGGCCGTGCTTGACTGCGTTCTCGACGAGGGGCTGCAGGCAGAGGAACGGCAGGGCGACCGGCAGCACCTCGGGCGCGATCTGCAGGGTGACGGCGAGGCGGTCGCCGAAGCGGGCGCGGACCAGGGCCAGGTAGTGGTCGATGGCGTGGAGTTCGTCGGCGAGCGTGGTGAAATCGCCGTGCCTGCGGAACGAGTAGCGGGTGAAGTCGGCGAACTCCAGTAGCAGTTCCCGGGCGCGCTCGGGGTCCGTGCGGACGAACGACGCGATCACCGCGAGCGAGTTGAAGATGAAGTGCGGGGAGATCTGGGCGCGCAGGGCCTTGATCTCCGCCTCGATCAGCTTCGTGCGCGACTGGTCGAGGTCGGCCAGTTCGAGCTGGACGCTTACCCAGCGGGCCACCTCGCCGGCCGCACGGACCAGGACGGCGGACTCCCGCGGGGCGCAGGCCACGAGGGCGCCGTGCACCCGGTCGTCGACGGTGAGGGGAGCGACCACGGCCCAGCGGACCGGGCAGTCGGGGGTCGCGCAGGTCAGCCGGAACGCCTCGCCGCGGGCGGTCTCCAGCGGTCCGGCCAGCCGTTCCATGATCTCGGTGCGATGGTGTCCGCCCACGCCGTCCCAGACCAGGACCTCCTTCTGGTCGGTGAGGCACAGGGCGTCCGTGCCGAGCAGTGAGCGCAGTCTGCGGGCCGACTTGCGCGCGGTCTCCTCGGTGAGTCCGGCCCGCAGCGGGGGTGCGGCGAGGGAGGCGGTGTGCAGGGTCTGGAAGGTGGCGTGCTCGACGGGCGTGCCGAGTCCGCCGAGGTTCTCGGGGCGGGTGGTGCGCCGGCCGAGCCAGAATCCGGCGGCCAGCAGCGGGAGTACGGCGACGGAGAGACCCGCGAGGAAACCGCTCATGCCTTCGCCTCCGCCCACAGTTCCTCCGGCAGATGGAACCTGGCCAGGATCGCCGCTGTACCGGGCGGGACCCGTGCGGCCGTGGCCAGGGACACCAGCATCATCGTCAGAAAGCCGAGCGGCACCGACCACAGCGCGGGCCAGGCGAGCAGGGCGTGCAGGGGCCCGCCGCCGGGAAAGCCCGCCATGGTCGCCGCCACCGCGACGAACGCGGAGCCGCCGCCCACCAGCATCCCCGCGGCGGCGCCGGGCGGGGTCAGCCGGCGCCACCAGATGCCGAGCACGAGCAGCGGGCAGAAGGAGGAGGCCGAGACGGCGAAGGCGAGCCCCACCGCGTCGGCGACCGGAAGGCCGCCCACGAGCACGCTGGCCGCCAGCGGCACGGCCATGGCGATCACGGTCCCGAGTCTGAAGTGCCGTACTCCGCGCGACGGGAGGACGTCCTGGGTGAGCACGCCCGCCACGGCCATGGTCAGCCCGGACGCCGTGGACAGGAACGCGGCGAAGGCGCCGCCCGCGACGAGCGCGCCCAGCAGGTCGCCGCCGAGGCCGCCGATCACGCGGTCGGGCAGCAGCAGGACGGCGGCGTCCGCGTCGCCGGTGAGGGTGAGTTCGGGTGCGTAGAGGCGGCCCAGCGCGCCGTACACGGGCGGCAGCAGATAGAAGCCGCCGATCAGGGCGAGGACGGCGACGGTGGTGCGGCGGGCGGCGACGCCGTGCGGGCTGGTGTAGAAGCGGACGACGACGTGCGGCAGGCCCATGGTGCCGAGGAAGGTGGCGAGGATCAGTCCGTACGTGGCGTACAGCGGGCGTTCCTCGCGGCCCTCGGCGAGCGAGGTGGACATGCCGCCGTTGCTGCCCCGGTCGGCCAGGGGCACGGGGGTGTGGGGGGCGAAGGTGAGGCGCGTGCCGCGCTGGACGTGGTGGGTGCCGGCGGGGAGCGTGAGCCGTGCGGCGTCATGCGGGCGGCCGTCGACGGTGCCGCTGACGGTGACGGTGAGGGGCCTGGCGAGTCTGAGGTCGACGGTGTCCTCGACGCGGACGCTGCGCTGCTCGCGGAAGGTGGCCGGTTCGTCGAAGGGGTGCCGGGGTGCGCCGTCGCCCTGCCAGGCGAGGGCCAGGAACAGGGCGGGGACGAGGAGGGCGGTGAGTTTGAGCCAGTACTGGAAGGCCTGGACGAAGGTGATGCTGCGCATGCCGCCCGCGGCGACGGTGGCGACCACGACGACGGCCACGATGATGCCGCCGAGCGCATCGGGAGCGCCGGTGAGGACCGTCAACGTGAGCCCGGCGCCCTGGAGTTGGGGCAGGAGGTAGAGCCAGCCGACGCCGACGACGAAGGCCCCGGCGAGCCGCCGTACGGCCTGTGAGGCGAGGCGGGCCTCCGCGAAGTCGGGCAGCGTGTAGGCGCCGGAGCGACGCAGCGGGGCGGCGACGAACAGGAGCAGCACCAGGTATCCGGCGGTGTAGCCCACCGGATACCACAGCATGTCCGGGCCCTGGACGAGGACCAGTCCCGCGATGCCGAGGAAGGAGGCGGCGGAGAGGTACTCGCCGCTGATGGCAGCCGCGTTGAGACGCGGGCCGACGGTGCGGGAGGCGACGTAGAAGTCGGAGGTGGTGCGGGAGATGCGCAGGCCGAAGGCGCCGACGAGGACGGTGGCGACGACCACGAGGGCGACGGCGGGGACGGCGTAGCTGGAGTTCACGGTGGTCAGCGGTCCTCGACGAGGCGGACGAAGTCGCGTTCGTTGCGTTCGGCGCGGCGCACGTACCAGCGGGCGAGCAGGATCATCGGCGGGTACAGGCAGAAACCGAGCACAAGCCATTCGAGGCGGCGGGCGGTGGGGGCGGCGGCGAAGACCAGCGGGAGCGGGCCGACGAGGAGCACGAGGACCGCGAACACGGCGAGGGCGGCGCGTAGTTGGGTGCGCATGAGGGAGCGGACGTAGGTGTGGCCGAGGGTGGTCTGCTCGTCGATCTCGGTGCGCGGCCGGTAGTAGCCGGAGGTCAACCGGGTGCGGCGGGGCGGTCCGGTGACGACGACTCGGCGCTCGGCGGGTTCCACTGCGGCCTCCCCTAACCCGCGGTCCGGCGCATCAGCAGGTTCCGCAGTTCGCGGGCGTGGCGCCGGCTGACCTGGAGTTCCTCCTTGCCGACGAGGACGCTCACCGTGCCCGCGTCCAGGCGGAGTTCGCCTATGTGGCGCAGGGCGACGAGGTGCCGGCGGTGGATGCGGACGAATCCGCGGGATCGCCAGCGGTCCTCCAGGGTGGACAGCGGGATGCGGACGAGGTGGCTGCCTCGGTCCGTGTGCAGGCGGGCGTAGTCGCCCTGGGCCTCGACGTGGGTGATGTCGTCGACGGCGACGAAGCGTGTGACGCCGCCGAGTTCGACGGCGATGTGGTCGGGATCGGGTTCGTGCACGGGTATCCGGGGGGCGGCGCCGCGCTGTTCGGCGGCCCGGCGCACGGCCTCGGCGAGGCGTTCCTTGCGGACCGGCTTGAGGATGTAGTCGACGGCCTTGAGGTCGAAGGCGCGGACGGCGAAGTCCTCGTGGGCGGTGACGAACACGACGAGCGGCGGCCGGGCGAAGCCGGTGAGCAGCCGGGCCATCTCCAGGCCGTCGAGGCCGGGCATCTGGACATCGAGGAAGACGACGTCGATGGCCTCGGGCCCGTCGGGGCCGGATTCCAGTGCGCGCGTGATCCGGCGCAGCGCCTCGGTCGCGTCGCCCGCTCCCTCGACGCTGCTGACGCGCGGGTCCGCGTTCAGGAGGTACAGCAGTTCCTCCAGCGAGGGGCGTTCGTCGTCGACGGCGAGGGCGCGCAGCATGAACGTGGAGTGTAGGTGGAATCCGTACGGCTGGACATGTGCCAGGCATGGACGTTCCCGCTGGATACAGTGCCGACATGAACAGCAGGACCGCCCCGTTCGACGAACTCGACCGGAAGATCGTCACCGCGCTGATGGCGAACGCCAGGACCAGCTTCGCCGAGATCGGCGCGGCGATCGGGCTGTCGGCCACCGCCGTGAAGCGGCGGGTGGACCGGCTGCGGGAGACGGGTGTGATCACCGGGTTCACGGCCACGGTACGGCCGTCGGCGCTCGGCTGGCGCACGGAGGCGTATGTCGAGGTGTACTGCGAGGGCGCCGCTCCGCCGCGACGGCTCGCGGAGGTGGTCCGCAACCATCCGGAGATCACTGCGGCCATGACGGTGACGGGCGGCGCCGACGCGCTGCTGCATGTGCGGGCGCGGGATGTAGGGCACTTCGAGGAGGTGCTGGAGCGGATCCGTGTGGAGCCGTTCATCCGGAAGACGATCAGCGTGATGGTGCTGTCCCACCTGCTGCCGGAGAGTCCGGAGGCGGGTGCCACGCACGCGGCACCGGAGTAACCAGTGCGGGGCGCAGCACTCATGCGTCACGCCGGGCGAGAACGCAGCGTTCCTGCGCACACGCGCAACTTTTATCGCTTGTCGGCCGTATCCGTCGCTTTCTACCGTGGTGACACCCCCTAGTGACGCCGCAGGAAAGCGGAGGAACCCCTCTGTGCCCGACAGCCGTGTGCCGCGCTCCCGGCGCTTCCTCGTCTGCGAACCCAGACACTTCGCCGTGCAGTACGCGATCAATCCCTGGATGCATCCCGACACCTGTGTCGACGTCGACCTGGCCCAGGAGCAGTGGCGGGCGCTGATCAGCGCCTACCGGGCCCATGGTCACACCGTGGAGAACGTCGAGCCGGTTCCCGGCCTCCCGGACATGGTCTTCGCCGCGAACTCGGCCTTCGTCGTCGCCGGCCGCGTCTTCGGCTCCCTCTTCCACGCTCCGGAACGACGCCCCGAGTCGAACCACTACGACGTGTGGTTCAAGACGGCGGGCTACGACGTCCACCGCCCCGCGTCGGTCAGCGAGGGCGAGGGCGACCTCGTCTGGACCGGCCGGTACGTGCTGGCCGGCACCGGCTTTCGCACCACCCGCGAGGCCCACCGCGAGGCGCAGGAGTTCTTCGGCCACCCGGTGATCAGCCTGACCCTGGTGGACCCGTACTTCTACCACCTGGACACGGCGCTGTTCGTCCTCGACGACCACAACATCGTGTACTACCCCGAGGCGTTCTCGCCCGGCAGCCGTGAGGTGCTCGCGCGGCTGTACCCGGACGCGGTGCTCGCGACCCGCGACGACGCGATGGCGTGGGGCCTGAACTCCGTCTCCGACGGACGCCACGTCTTCATCGCGCCCCAGGCCGAGGCCCTCGCCGCCCGCCTCACCGACCACGGCTATGTCCCCGTCCCCGTCGACCTGTCGGAGTTCCACAAGGCCGGCGGGGGCATCAAGTGCTGCACCCAGGAGATCCGCTGATGACCGCACCTGCGCGCACCCGTACGTCCGCCGAGCTGATCACGGCGGAGGAACCGGTCCTGGCGCACAACTACCACCCGCTGCCCGTGGTGGTCGCCCGGGCCGAGGGCACCTGGGTGGAGGACGTCGAGGGCCGCCGCTACCTCGACATGCTGGCCGGCTACTCGGCCCTCAACTTCGGCCACCGCCACCCCGGTCTGATCGAGGCCGCCCACCGCCAGCTGGACCAGCTGACGCTCACCTCGCGCGCCTTCCACAACGACAGGCTCGCCGAGTTCGCCGAGCGCCTGGCCGCCCTGACGGGCCTGGACATGGTGCTGCCGATGAACACCGGCGCCGAGGCGGTGGAGAGCGCCATCAAGGTGGCCCGCAAGTGGGCGTACGAGGTGAAGGGCGTCCCCGCCGACCGGGCGACGATCGTGGTGGCGGCGGAGAACTTCCACGGCCGTACGACGACGATCGTCAGCTTCTCCACGGACGAGACCGCCCGCGCGGGCTTCGGCCCCTTCACGCCCGGCTTCCGGATCGTCCCGTACAACGACCTGGCCGCGCTGGAGGAGGCGGTCGACGAGACGACGGCGGCGGTCCTGATCGAGCCGATCCAGGGCGAGGCGGGCGTGATCATCCCGGACGAGGGCTATCTCACCGGGGTGCGCGAGCTGACCCGGCGCAAGGACTGCCTGTTCATCGCGGACGAGATCCAGTCGGGCCTGGGCCGCACGGGGCGCACGCTCGCGGTCGAGCACGAGGGGGTCGTCCCGGACGTCCTGCTGTTGGGCAAGGCGCTGGGCGGCGGCATCGTGCCGGTGTCCGCGGTGGTGGCCGGCCGTGACGTGCTGGGCGTGCTGCGGCCGGGCGAGCACGGCTCGACGTTCGGCGGCAATCCCCTGGCGGCGGCGGTCGGCACGGCGGTCGTCGAGCTGCTGGAGACGGGCGAGTTCCAGCGCCGGGCGGCCGAGCTGGGCGTGGTCCTGCGGGGCGGGCTCGAGGCGCTGGTCGGCAAGGGCGTGCTCGGCTTCCGCTCGCGCGGGCTGTGGGCGGGCGTCGACGTCGACCCGGCGATCGGCACCGGCCGCGAGGTCAGCGAACGCCTCATGCGGGAGGGCGTCCTGGTCAAGGACACCCACGGGTCCACGATCCGGCTGGCTCCGCCGCTGACGATCACGGGCGAGGAACTCCGGTCGGCGCTCGGGGCGTTGGAGAAGGTGCTGACCGAGACCGACTGAACCGACGGAGGCCCACCGCACGTGGAACTGACAGCCGACGCCACGGCGACCGCTCCCGCCCTGCTGCTGCGCCCATGGCGGACGTCCGACGCCACCGCCCTGGCCGAGCTGGGTGGGGACGAGGCGATACGCCGCTGGACGAGTGCCGCCGTGGCCGACCTGGCCGACGCGGAACGGTGGCTGCGGGAGCAGGTGCGCGGCTGGGAGTCCGGGGACCGTCTGGCGTTCGCGGTGGTGGAGACCCCCGCGGGACCGGACGGCCCCCGGCTCGCCGGGCACGTGGTGCTCAAGCGCGGTGGATACGGCTCCGGCATGGCCGAAGTGGGGTACTGGACCGCCGCGCATGCGCGCGGGCGGGGGGTGGCGCCGCGGGCGCTGCGGACCCTCACCGACTGGGCGTTCACCGCCTTCGCCGGTGACGGGCCGGCCCGCCTCCGCCTGATGCACCAGATCGACAACACGGCCTCGTGTCGCGTCGCACAGAAGTGCGGCTATGACCTGACCGCCGTACTGCCCGCGGCGCCACCCGGCTTCCCACTGGAGGGTCACCTCCACGAGAGGCCGCGCCCGGAGGTCAGCCCTTGCCGAGCAGCCCCTGCATCTCCTTGATCTCGGCGTTCTGCCCGGTGACGACGGCGTCGGCCGTGCTGGTGGCGGGACCGTAGGCGCCCTTCGCCTTCTCCGTGCCGGCCATCTCGACGGCGCCCTTGTGGTGGTCGACCATCATGGTCAGGAACATCGTGTCGAAGTCCTTGCCGGAGGCCTTCCGCAGGGCGTCCATGTCGTCGGCGGACATCATCCCGGCCGTGCCGGACCGGCCGGCGTCGTCCATGCCGGGCATGCCGGAGTGGTCCATACCCGGCATGGACGACTGACCGGAGTGGTCCATACCGGCCATGGGCACGTCCTCGCCCCACGACTTCAGCCAGCCGGTCATCGTCGTGATCTCCGGACCCTGCGCCTTCTCGATGCGGGCGGCGAGGTCCTTGACCTGGGCGGAGGAGGCGCGGTCTGCGGCCAGCCGCGCCATCTCCACGGCCTGCTGGTGGTGCGGGATCATGCCCTGCGCGAAGGCGACGTCCTGGGCGTTGTGCGTACCGGTGGCGGCGGCGCTCGTGGAGGGCGAGGCGCCGTGCCCCGTGTGGCCGCCGTCGGCGGTGTTGTCGCCACCGCAGGCGGTGAGGACGAGCGCGGCGGTCGCGGTGGCCACGACGAGGGCTGCGCGGCGCGTCGGAGTACGGGTGGTCATGGGTCAACTCCTGCTGTACGGAATGGTCTTGGGCACGTCGAGGACCGCACCGGCGTGACACGGCCGGGTGCGGTGGGCGTGGCCTCTAGATCCGCAGGAGTTGGAGTTCCGCCAGGGACGGTGGCGCGCGGGCACCGTCCGGTTCGGTCACCGGGTGCGAGCCGACGGAGTCGGCCGGTACGGCAGCGCCCACCGGGTCGGGCACGAGTGCGGGCAGGTCCGGTCCCCCGCTCACGGCACCCGACGCACAGGTCGCGTCGGCATGCCGCAGCTGGTGCCCGCCACAGTGGCCGTCCGGACAGTCGCCGACCGCGACCTTGGCAGCCGCGTGCGAGGTCAAGCGTTCCGGGTGGCCGCCCGGAGCGCCGCCGGGGGCCAGGGCATGCATGCCGAGCAGCCCGACCAGCAGCCCGAGCACGAGCAGCGTCGACCACCGCCGCGGGGGCGGCGGCGCTGCTGACTGCTCGGCTCGGATCATCGCGCTCATCCTAGGCGGGTGATCACGGCAGGGCCCGCCGGGGTAAGCCAGTAGTGGCCCGCCCGGGTGGCCCGGCGGGAGGCCCAGGGCTGCGCCGGAGGCCGGTGGCGGATCAGGTTCCACGCGACCGCGCCTGGCCATACACTGGCACCCCGCCATGCGCCGGTTGAGCTGCGAGAACGCGGCGGTGGAGCCGATCCGCCGCAGTGAGGAGCGACCCCTCTTGTTCTACTACCTGCTCAAATACGTGCTGTTGGGGCCCTTGCTGCGACTGGTCTTCCGGCCCCGGATCGAGGGCCTGGACAACGTGCCGGCGTCGGGCGCGGCCATCGTCGCCGGGAACCATCTGTCCTTCTCGGACCACTTCCTGATGCCGGCGATCCTCAAGCGCCGCATCACCTTCCTCGCCAAGGCGGAGTACTTCACCGGTCCTGGGGTCAAGGGTCGGCTGACGGCGTTCTTCTTCCGCAGCGCCGGGCAGATCCCGGTCGACCGCTCCGGCAAGGACGCGGGCCAGGCGGCGATCCGCGAGGGGCTCGGGGTGCTGCGCAAGGGCGAGTTGCTCGGCATCTATCCGGAGGGCACACGCTCGCACGACGGCCGCCTCTACAAGGGCAAGGTCGGCGTCGCCGTGATGGCGCTGAAGGCCGGCGTCCCGGTCGTGCCGTGCGCGATGATCGGCACCTTCGAGGCCCAGCCGCCCGGCAAGGTCATCCCGAACATCCACCCCGTCGTCATCCGCTTCGGTAAGCCCCTCGACTTCTCCCGCTACGCCGGCATGGAGCACGAGAAGGCCATCCTGCGCGCCGTCACCGACGAGATCATGTACGCCATCCTGACGCTGTCCGAGCAGGAGTACGTCGACCAGTACGCGGCCGTCGTCAAGGCAGAGGACGCGGCGAACGACGCCAAGGCGCGCAAGTTCCCCCGAGCACCCCTGAGTTGACCTCTGCTGTCGGCAGAGCGGAGGCCCTCCCGGCGGCCGGGGACCGTACGGTCGTCGTATGACACGTGCTGTGGTGATCGGAGCGACGGGCCAGCTGGGCCGGGCGACGGTGGACGCGCTGGCCCGCGACGGCTGGGAGGTCACGGCCACGTCCCGGGGCGGCGGACGGGACGAGGGGTGGCCCGAGGACGTCCGTGCCGTACGGCTGGACCGAGCGGACGACTCCGCGCTGGCCGCCGTGATCGGTGACGGCTGTGATCTCGTTGTCGACATGGTGGCCTACGGGGCCGAGCACGCACGGCAGTTGACGAGTCTCGCCGGCCGCATCGGCTCCGCCGTGGTGATCTCCAGCACCTCGGTGTACAAGGACGGCAAGGGGCGCGGCTTCGACACCCAGGAAGAGCCGGACGGCTTTCCCGAGTACCCGGTGCCGGTCCCGGAGACCCAGCCGACGGTGGCCCCGGGCGAGGCGTCGTACAGCACCCGCAAGGCGTCCCTCGAACGTGGACTCCTCGCCGCCGGAGACCGGTTGCCGACGACGCTGCTGCGCGCGGGCGCCGTCCACGGCCGCCACAGCCCGCTGCCGCGCGAGCTGTACTTCGTCAAGCGGAACCTCGACGGACGGGGGACGCGGGTGCTCGCGCACGGCGGGGAGAGCCGGTTCAATCCGGCGAACGCCTGCAACATCGCCGAGCTGATCCGGCTGGCAGCGATCCGCCCCGGGTCGCGGGTGCTCAACGCCTGTGATCCGCAGGCGCCGACGGTGGCGGAGATCGGGGCGGCGATCGACGAGGTGATGGGCGCGCGGCCGGACACCGTGCTCCTTGACGGCCCGCCACCGAGCCCTTCCGTCGGGAGCACTCCGTGGTCGGTGCCGCTGCCGGTCGTCCTCGACATGACCGCGGCCGCACGGGAGTTGGGGTACCGACCGGTGGTGTCGTACGCCGAGAGCCTGCCCGCGACGGTCGACTGGCTGTGCGCCCGACTGGCCGGGCGGGACTGGCGCGAACGCTTCCCGCTGCTGGCCCAGGTCTACCCCGACCTCTTTGACTACGCGGCGGAGGACGCCTGGCTGCGCGCCTCACGATGACGGTGAAGGGGCGGCCGGGTGGGAAACCCGGCCGCCCCTCTGTGTCATGCCTGTGTGCCGCTACGGCTTGGGCGTGGCGTGCGGGGCGCAGGTCACGTCCGCACTGTCCAGCTTTCCGGTCAGCAGATAGGCGTCGACCCGCTCGTTGATGCACGGGTTGACCAGGCCGGTCACACCGTGGGAGCCGGCGTCCCGCTCGGTGATCAGACGGGAGCCCTTGAAACGCTTGTGCAGTTCGACGGCGCCGGGGTACGGCGTGGCGGCGTCACGGGTGGACTGCACGATGAGCACCGGCGGCAGGCCCTTGCCGGTGCGGACGTCGACCGGCGTCTGCTGCTTGACCGGCCAGGTGGCGCACGGAAGGTTCATCCAGGCGTTGGCCCAGGTCATGAACGGGTAGTCCTTGTTGAGACGGGTGTTGTCCCGGTCCCACGTCTGCCAGCTGGTCGGCCACTTGGCGTCGGTGCACTCGACGGCCGTGTAGACGGCGTTGCCGTTCTCCGAGGCGATGTTGCCCGCGGTGTCCGAGAGGTCCGGCGAAGCCGCGTCGACGAGCGCCTGGGTGTCGCCGGCGACGTACTTGCTGAACACCGTGGCGACCGGCACCCACGACGAGTCGTAGTACGGCGCGCTCTGGAAGAAGGAGATCAGTTCGGCCGGGCCGACGACCCCGCCGAGGGGGCTCTTCTTCGCGGTGGCGCGCAGCTTGAGCCATTGGGCCTGGACGGCGTCACGGGTGGTGCCGAGGTGGAAGGTCGCGTCGTTCGCGGCGACCCAGTCCTCCCAGTCCTTCCAGCGGCCCTCGAACGCGATGTCCTGGTTGAGGTTGGCCTCGTACCAGATGTTGTCGCGCGCGGGATTGACCACGCTGTCGACGATCAGGCGCCGGATGTGGCCCGGGAAGAGGGTGCCGTAGACGGCGCCCAGGTAGGTGCCGTAGGAGACACCCAGGTAGTTGATCTTCTTCTCGCCGAGCGCGGCCCGGATGACGTCCAGGTCGCGGGCGGTGTTCGGCGTGGTCATCTGCGGCAGCATGTCGCCGCTGCGCTCGTAGCAGCCGTCCGCGTACTCGCGGGCCAGCTTGCGCTGCGCCCGCTTGTCGGCCTCGCTGTCCGGCACCGGGTCCGCCTTGGGCGCCTTGACGAACTCCTGCGGGTCGATGCAGGAGATCGGCGCGGAGTGGCCGACGCCGCGCGGGTCGAAGCCCACGAAGTCGTAGGCCTTCGCCACGTTGGCCCAGACGGGGTTCTTGTTGGTGACCCGGGTCGGGAAGCGGAGGCCGGAGCCGCCGGGACCGCCGGGGTTGTAGACGAGCGCGCCCTGGCGCTCCTGCTGGGTGCCGGTGTTGCCGATGCGGTCGACGGCAAGCTTGATCTGCTTGCCGTACGGCTTCGCGTAGTCGAGCGGCACGCTGACCCAGCCGCACTGGATCGGCTTCACGAGCCCCCAGTCGGCGGGGCAGTCCTGCCAGTCGATGCCCGCGTTCGCGGCCCGCGTGGCGGCGATCGCGGCGCCCCGGGCCTCACGGTCCTGGCCGTGGCGGCTGTCGGCGCTGGCCGCGGGCGCCGACACGGCACCGGCTATCAGTGTCGCCGTAACGAGCGCACCGGCCGAACCGAGCGCCAGCACACGGTTCTTCGGTCTGATGTCCCTCAAGTGGGCCCCTCACGTACATCGTTGCGAATGTACGGGGGATCCTCGCGGCTGTGAGCAGCCTGAGAACAGGGGTTGTTGACCTTCTTTGCCAATCCGATAACCGGACCGGCGCGTCCCGCTGAGCGGAACGCTAACCGAGCAGCTCCAGCGCCCGGTCCAGCACCCGCCTGAGCCGCAGCCCGTCGGCCGCCACAGCACTCACCAGTACGGCGGGTCCGGCCAGCGGAACGAGCATCGCGTTCTCCCCCAGCATCCGGGCGTCTGGCGTCTCCTGCACGAACTCTGGCCGTGCGACAACAAGTTGCCCGACCGCGCGATGTCCCCCGAGCACGGCCGGCCCGTCCCAACCGCCCGGCGCTCCAGGCCCGCAGGCCAGTTCCTGGTCGAGAACGGTCCGCCCGGCCACCCGCACGGTGAGCCGGCTGGTGAGCTGCCCGGGTTCCTCCCCGACCCGGCCCAGCACCTGCTCCTCGCGCAGCACGAATCGTGCGGAGGCGCCGAGGTCCACCCGAGTGGTGACGCACAGGCCGCTGGCGGCCGCGGAGATCAACTGCTCTGGCAGCCAGCGAAGTTCACCGTGGTCGGCCACGGTGAGCCGTACGTCGTAGCGCGCCTCGTCCTTCGTCTGGCCGGGCAGCGCGATGGTGGCGGCCGCGGATCGGACGTCCAGCCGGGCGCCCCTGTCCACGTGCGCCTCCACGGCGAAGCGGTCACCGCCGTGCGGTCCGCTCATCGCCCCGACGAGCATCACGCGCGCCTCGGCGCCGCTCGCCCGGGTGCGCCGCAGCGCGAGCGGTGCCTCGCTCTCCAGCACCGGCAGCGCGGTACCGCCGCGCCCGTCGTCGCGGGCGACGATCCGCGCGAGAGCGCGCACACCGGTGGCGGTCAGGCTCGTGGTGGTCGTGCCGGTGGCGCTCATGCCGACCACGCGGCGAGCTGCGCGCGCACCCAGGCAGCCACCTCCGCGACTCCGTCCTCGCTCCTCAACGACTGGAACACCACCGGGAGCTCGGCCCGCTGCGCCTTGGCGTCGGCGCCCATACGTCCGAGATCGGAGCCGACGTACGGCGCCAGGTCGGTCTTGTTGACGACCAGCAGGTCGGCAGTGGTCACGCCGGGCCCGCCCTTGCGCGGGATGTCGTCCCCGCCGGCGACGTCGATCACGAAGATCTGCGCGTCGACGAGTCCCTTGGAGAAGGTGGCGGTGAGGTTGTCCCCGCCCGACTCGACGAGCACGAGGTCCAGCGGCCCGACCTCGTCCTCGAGGTCCTCGACCGCCTCGAGGTTGGCGGAGATGTCGTCCCGGATCGCCGTGTGCGGACAGGCTCCGGTCTCCACGGCCGTGATCCGCTCGGGCGGCAGCACGGCCTCACGCAACAGGAACTCTGCGTCCTCCCGCGTGTAGATGTCGTTCGTGACGACGGCGAGCGACAGTTCGTCACGCAGCGCCCGGCACAGCGCGGCGACGGTGGCCGTCTTGCCCGAGCCGACGGGGCCGCCGAGCCCGATACGCAGGGCGCGCCGCGAGCCGTCGGGGCGACGGGCGTCCGCGCTGACGGCGGCGGGGCCGTGGTGGGGGTGGTCGAGATGCATGTACGGCTCCTGTTTCGACTGGCCTGAGAAGTTCCGGGCTTGTGTGTTCAGGACGCGAACAGGCGCACGGGCCATGCGGCGTGTGCCTCCGCGCCGATCTCCAGCAGCGGCGCCGATGCCGCGGGCAGGGCGTCGACCCCGTCGTCCAGGACCTGCCGAGCCGCCTCCACGGCCCGGTCCGCGACGCGGTCCAGCTCCGGTACCAGCCGGGCGAGGACCCCGGTCGCGTCGAAGGGATCCAGGCTCAGCAGCCGTACCGTGGCCGTCGCGGGCCCGCTCACGCTCTCGTACGTCGCGCAGTACGCCGCGTCGTCCGGGCCCAGTCCGGCGGCCCGGGCGGCGAGACCCAGCACCACCGGTTGGTGCGCCCCCTTGGGGAACTCCCGTGCCAGTGCGTCCAGTTCGGCGGACGGCCAGGTCGCGCGGGCGGCCCGCATCAGCTGGCGTCCGAGTCTGCGCGCGGCGCCGCGCAGTGCGGGTGACGGTGTCCGGGCGTCCGCCGCCGCGTCCAACTCCCCCGGGTCCGCGCCCAGTACGGCCGCCGCCGCGAGCGAGGCCGCGACCAGTCCCGCCGTGTGCAACCGCCCCCGGCAGAAGTCCTCCAGGCTCGCGGCACCGGTGATCCGTCCGGCCTTGACGGCCGCTTCCGCCCCGCCGGAGTGCGCGTGCCCTCCGGCGGGGAAGCGACCGTCGGCCAGGACGAGGAGTGCGGCCCGTGTCATCAAAGCCCCATCAGAAGAGGAAGTACCGCTGGGCCATGGGCAGTTCCACGGCCGGTGTCGCCTCGACCAGCTCCCCGTCGATGTGCACGGCGAAGCTGTCCGGGTCGACCTGGACCCGGGGCCGGGCGTCGTTCTCCTTCATGTCCGCCTTGGTCACCCCCCGTGTGGACTCGATGGCGACGAAGCGCTTGCCGAGCTGGAGGCGCTCGGGCAGCCCGTCCTCGATGGCGAGCGGGGCGACGAAGTTGAGCGAGTTCGCGGCGGGCGCCCGCCCGATGGCGCCGTACATCGGACGCGGCAGGATCGGCTGAGGAGTGGGGATCGACGCGTTCGCGTCGCCCATCTGCGCGTAGGCGATCTGCCCGCCCTTGATGACGAGTTGTGGCTTGACGCCGAAGAACGCGGGCTCCCACAGCACCAGGTCCGCGAGCTTTCCGGTCTCCACGGAGCCGATCTCCGCGGCAAGACCCTGCGCGAGGGCCGGGTTGATCGTGTACTTGGCGACATAACGACGTACCCGGTGGTTGTCCGCGCGCCCGTCCCCCGGCAGCGCGCCCCGCCGCCGCTTCATCACGTGCGCCGTCTGCCAGGTGCGCATGACGACCTCGCCGACCCGACCCATGGCCTGCGAGTCGGAGGAGATGATGGAGATGGCGCCGAGGTCGTGCAGGATGTCCTCCGCGCCGATGGTGGACGGCCTGATCCGCGACTCGGCGAACGCCAGATCCTCCGGTACCGCCGCGTTGAGGTGATGGCACACCATCAGCATGTCGAGGTGTTCCTCGGCGGTGTTCAGGGTGAACGGCCGCGTCGGGTTCGTCGAGCTCGGCAGCACATGCGGCTCGGACACCACGGTCATGATGTCCGGCGCGTGCCCGCCGCCGGCGCCCTCCGTGTGGTACGCGTGGATCCCGCGCCCCCCGATCGCGGCGAGCGTGTCGCCCACGAACCCGGCCTCGTTGAGGGTGTCTGTGTGGATGGCGACCTGGATGCCGGTGCGGTCGGCGACGGTCAGGGAGGCGTCGATGACGGCCGGGGTGGAGCCCCAGTCCTCGTGCAGCTTCAGACCGAGCGCTCCGCCGCGGATCTGCGAGAGCATCGCCTCGTGCGAGACGGTGTTGCCCTTGCCGAGGAACCCGATGTTGAGCGGGTACGATTCCATCGCCTCCAGCATCCGGGCCAGGTGCCAGGGTCCGGGTGTCACGGTGGTCGCCTTGGTGCCCTCGGCCGGTCCGGTGCCTCCGCCGACCAGCGTGGTGATGCCGGCGCACAGCGCCTCGTCGGCGATCTGTGGGCAGATGAAGTGGACATGCGCGTCGATCGCACCGGCCGTCAGGATCCGCCCGTTGCCCGCGATCACCTCGGTCTCGGGGCCGATGATCAGATCGGGGTGGACGCCGTCCATCGTGTCCGGGTTGCCGGCCTTGCCGATCCCGGTGATCCGGCCGTCGCGGATGCCGACATCGGCCTTGACGATCCCCCAGTGGTCGACGATCACGACACCGGTGATCACGGTGTCGGGGGTGCCGTCTGCGCGCGTAGCACGCGCCTGGCCCATGGACTCCCGGATAACCTTGCCACCGCCGAACACCGCCTCGTCACCGGCAAGTCCGGGGCCACCGCAGCGGTCCTCCTCGATCTCGATCAGCAGGTCGGTGTCGGCGAGCCGGATCCGGTCACCGGCGGTCGGCCCGAACAGGTCGGCATAGGCGGCGCGGGAGATCTCAGGCATCGAGGGCACCTCCGGTCTCCCCGCGCAGCCCCGGCACGACACGGGCACCGGCGAGCGGTACGAGTTCGACGTCGACGGGAATCCCGGGCTCGAAGCGCACGGCGGTCCCGGCGGCGACGTTCAGCCGCTTGCCGCGTGCGGAGGCGCGGTCGAACTCCAGGCCGGGATTGGCCTCGGCGAAGTGGTAGTGGGAACCGACCTGGACGGGCCGGTCGGCCGCGTTGAGGACGGTCAGCCGCGTGACCTCGCGGCCCTCGTTGCAGACGATCGGACCGTCGGCGAACAGGATCTCTCCAGGAATCATCGACGGCCCCCTCAGACGATCGGGTCGTGGACGGTGACGAGCTTGGTGCCGTCCGGGAACGTCGCCTCGACCTGGACGTCGTGGATCATCTCGGGGATGCCCTGCATGACGTCGTCCCTGGTGAGCAACTTGCGTCCGGAGGACATGAGTTCGGCGACGGTACGGCCGTCTCGCGCGCCTTCGAGGATGTGCGACGTGATGAGCGCGACCGCCTCAGGGTGGTTGAGCCTGAGACCGCGGGCCCGGCGCTTCTCGGCCACGTCGGCCGCCACGTGGATCAGCAGCCGTTCTTGCTCGTGCGGGGTCAGTTGCACGTCCCACCTCACCGTCCTCACCCGGACCGTGCGGGGCCCGGTTGCCGCAGCCACGGGGCAAAGTCCCTGGTGGCGTGGATGGGCAGGCTAGTTGGACCGCGTTTCGGACACGTTAACCAAGCTGTGAACCTCACCCGGCCGGGCGCGGGTCCCGCATGCTCATCAACGCCCGCAGCCCGTCGTCGAGTGTCTCCTTGGGCAGTTCGCCGATCACGGCCGGCTGCGCGGCGTGCCCCTGCGCGAGCGCGATCATCACCCGGGCCAGGGCGTCGGCGTTCGCTTCGGGGGCGATCAGCCCCACCGACTTGTAGCTCTCCACGACCCGCGCCCAGGCGGCGCGCACGCTGTCGTACCCGGCGCGCGCGCTGGCCTCCAGCTCCGCGTTGCGCAGGATCTCCGTCCACACCCGGACCATCAGCCGCGGGAAGACCCAGTCCCCGGTGTCCAGCAGCCCCGGCCTGATCCCCTTCCAGTTGGCTCGGGGTGCTGTCGGGCGGCTGGTGGACGGAGGCCGCGGTGCTCGGGGTGTCGACGCCGGCCGTGGACACGGCCGTGGCCGGGCCGGCGGCGCTGCTGGGTCCCGCCAGGATCGGGCCGCGTCGGGTGTGGTGGTGCTGTTCGGCAACTCGTTCTCCGGCGCTGCGTCCGCCCCGCAGATGCTTCCGAAGCCGGTCGGCACGATCGGACAGTGGCTGCCGCCGGGTGCCGGTACGACGCTGCTGCGCTAGGTCTCGTTCTTCGACGGCGCCGCGGCGACCACTCCCGCACTCACCCTGACGTGGTGGGCGGCCCTGGGCCTGGGTGCCGTGCCGCTCGGAGGCGCGCTGAAGGCACGCGCCCGGAGCGGGGAGCCCGCGCGGGACCGGGATCTCGCCCCCGTGGGCTGACCGGCGCGGCTCACCGGACCGGCCGTGCGCCCCCGCTGTGGCGGACGGGGGCGCACGGCCCTGTCGTCGTTCGGGATCCGGTCCCGGCCGGGAAGGTCATCCGGTTACGAACCGCTTGCGCCCCGGTGTTCCGCAGCGATGCCGAAGCGCCGGTGTTCGCGGGGAGCGGCCTTGGCCTCGTGGACGCCGGAGACCGAGCTGATCACCTGCTCCTCCGCGGGCTTCAGTTCCTCGAGCCGCTCGAGGTCGGCGGCGGAGACGAGGGCGACGAGAGGCTTGCCGTGGCGTGTCACGACGACGCGCTCACCGCCGTACACCACCCGGTTGATCAGGTCGGCGAGCTCAGCCCTGGCTTGCGTCACCGGAATCTCGTAGGCCATGACCCCAGCTTACGGGCCCACCCGAAGACTCTCCTTGTGCGACCGGAGGACCCCACTCTGTACGTCCTGTACATTTTCTACAGAGAGCTCTCTGCCGGAGACGGCTCTGCCGCGAGGAGGGGTATGCCATGACCCGACCGTCCGCCCGCTATGTCCTGCCGGAGTTCACCGAGCGCACGAGCGCCGGCCAGCGGACGCTCGACCCGTACTCGAGGCTGCTGGAGGAGAGGATCGTCTTCCTCGGCACATCGATCGACGACACGGCGGCCAACGACGTGATGGCGCAGTTCATGCACCTCGAGCACCACGATCCGGACCGGGACATCTCGCTGTACGTGAACTCCCCCGGCGGCTCGTTCAGCGCCATGGCGGCGATCTACGACACGATGCGCTACGTCGGCTGCGACGTGGAGACGATCTGCCTGGGGCAGGCCGGCTCGTCGGCGGCCTTGCTGGTCGCGGCCGGTACGCCGGGCAAGCGGTTCGCGCTGCCGGGCGCACGGATGGTGGTCCAGCAGCCGTCGCTGCCCGAGCCGGTGCAGGGGCAGCCGAGCGATCTCGTCATCCAGGCGGAGGAGTTGGGTCGGGTCCGGGTGCTGCTGGAAGGAATGCTCGTTCGGCACACCGGTCGTAGCGCGGAGCAGGTCCACGAGGACCTCGAACGGGATCTGATCCTGGACGCCCCGGGCGCGCTGGCGTATGGACTGGTGGACGGCATCATCCCCAGCCGCAAGGCCTCCCGCCGCACGCCCGACGCGGGGTGAGCGGCCGATGCTGCCACCGGAACTCCCGCCGCTGCCCGCCCTGACCCGCGCCGAGGGCGAGTTGATCGACCGTTACCTGGAAGTGGTCGACCTGCTGGGCCGGATCAATCCGGCGTCGGACGGGGACACGTATCGCGGGCTGCGGGCGGCCCAGGCGCTGGTGCGCAAGGCGGCGGAGCTGCAGGACGCGCTGGCGACGATGCATCAGCGGGGCGAGACGGAGCTGCATGCGGCCACGCTGGCACGGGCATTGCGGGTCCTGGACGGTGAGCGCCGCACGGCGCGGGTGTCTTTGCCGCCGCCCTGACGCATGGGCCGGCGCGGGCGTCCGGGACCGGGGTGCCGCACACTCGACGACCGGACACCCCGGCCCGAGTTGAAACGACCCAAACGACGTACCCCTGTTCGGCGTAGAAAAGCATTTTTTTTCGGCGTCGCGCGGGATGCGCGGGGCGCCCGCCGAGGGGCTCGGCGAGGTGCTCCCGCGCTGGTCCGAGGGCTCGTCAACTCCTGGACGAGGGTGCGAACAAGGCACCGTGGACCCGAACGGGCGAATGGTGAGTAACACCACAAATCCCCGGTTCCTTTGGGATTTTCGGACACGCGTGAGTGAGGATCCCTGTCTGACGACAAGCCCCCGCCACAGCGGCGGGGCGGTCCGGGCGGACGCCGAGTCCTGCCGCCGCCCGGATGACCGGTCGACGGCAGTGGATCGGCAGGAGTGGAGGACCCAGGCAAGACGGGTCGCCGGAACGGACGTTCGTTCGTCTGAAGGTTCGTTCCGACCGGCCCTTGGGGTGAAGCCGCGGCAACGCGGCCGGGCTACTTCGCCAGTCCGAATCCGACAGGTCATCCTTCACAGGCGGCTGACGAAGGGTTGCGCATGACTGCGCTCAATCGTGTCCCGTCGCTGATGGTCCGGGCTGGTACGGCCTCGGCGCTCACCATCGCCGCCATGGGCGGCTCGATCGTGGTTCCGGGCGTGGCCACGGACGCCGCCGCCGCGACGAGGGCGACGGCGACGAAGGCACTCCGGATCGCGGCCTCGATGAAGGGCTCCCCGTACCAGTGGGGTGCCACCGGGCCGCGCAGGTTCGACTGTTCCGGGCTCACGCTCTACTCGTTCAAGAAGGCGGGCAAGAGGCTGCCGCGGACGGCCGCCCAGCAGTACAACAGAACGCGTCATATCTCGGCCAGGAACCGCAAGGCCGGTGACCTGGTGTTCTTCCACTATGGCTCGAGCGTCTACCACGTCGGCATCTATGCCGGGAAGGGAAGGATCTGGCACGCGCCGAAGTCCGGTGACGTGGTGAGGCTGCAGAAGATCTGGACGCGGAGCGTCTGGTACGGCCGCGTGAGCTGAACTGCCCGAGGGCTGACGGCCGCAGGCGTGCGGCCCCGCCCTCGGCGACCGACCCAGCAGGAGCCGGAGAGTCTCACGGCTCCTGCTGGGTCGCCGTCGTGAGGGGCTGGGCCGGGACTGTCCAGGGGAGTTCGATGGAGACGGTCTTGCCGCCCTCGCGCGTGGGACGGACGCGCAGTTTGCCGCCGCATTCCGCGGTGAGCCAGCGGATGATGACCATGCCGCGTCCATTGTCCTGCTGGACGGCGGCGGGCAGTCTCTTGGGGAAGCGGGGATGACTGTCCGTGACGCCGATGCGGAGGTGTTCGTCACGGATGAGCACCATGTCCACCGTGAAGGTGGGTGACTGACCGAGGGTGTGCTGTACGGCGTTGGTGGTGAGTTCGGAGACGATGAGCCGGATGGTGTCGGCGACTTCCGTGTCCGCAGGCAGGCCCCACTCCGCGAGGGTGCCGAGTACGTAGGAGCGGGCCGCGGAGACCGAGGCGGGATCGCTCGGCAGAGTTACGGATGCTTCCAGATGGTCTGCCATGGCGACGTTGTCCCTTTCCCACGGGACCGCAGTCCGACACGGAGCGGATGGTTCGAGTACGGTCCCGGACTGGTGCTTCGTCGTCAGACTGCCATCACCACGTCGGTCACGGTGGCGATCCACCAAGATATGCATATATCTGTCGCTCAAAGCGGTGAACTCTGCGACGGCAGAGCGTATTTGGGCGGCACGTAAGGAGTAATGCCGAGTAAGGAGTAGCGCATGCAGCACGGTCCCGCGGTGCGCCGCCGGAAGCTGGGCGCCGAACTGCGCTCCCTGCGCACCGGTGCGGGTCTCACGAGCGGTGAGGCGGCCCGGATGGTGGGGTGGCACCAGTCGAAAGTGAGCCGTATCGAGACGGGTGCGAGCGGCGCGAAAGCGGCCGATGTGCGGTTACTCCTGGACGCCTATGGTGTGGCGGACGGTCAACTGCGCGAGCTGCTGCTGGCGTTGGCGGGCTCGGAGAACGGCTACGGCCGTCACCACTGGTGGCACGCCTATCGCGGGGTGCTGCCGCCCGCCTACCGGGACTTCATCAGCCTGGAGTCGCAGGCCAGCGGGATGCGCACGCTTGAGACGCTGGTGGTACCGGGGCTGTTGCAGACGCCTGAGTACGCGCGGGCGGTGACCCGGGCGGCCGTGGGCGAGCCGGACAGCGCTGCGGACGACCGGCTGGACACGCTGGTGGAGGTGCGGCTGGCCCGGCAGGACGTGCTGCGGTCGAATCCGCCGCTGGAGCTGAGCGCCGTACTGGACGAGGCGGTGTTGCGAAGGGATGTCGGCGGTCCGGACGTCATGGCGCGGCAGCTGAAGCGGCTGATGGAGGCGGCGCGCCTGCCTCAAGTGCGGCTGCAGGTGCTGCCGTTCGCGGCCGGTGCGCATATCGGAATCACCGGACCTTTCGTTATCTTCTCATTTCCGAGCACATCTGATCTGGATGTGGTTGTTCTCGACCACTTGACGAGTAGCCTCTATCTGGAGCGGAAAGAAGACCTCCAGGCCTACTCAGAGGCCTTCAACACCCTTCAGATCCACGCCCTTTCACCCGAGGACTCGTTGGATTACATCGCCGGGATAGGTGACGGCGCGTAAGGAGGCACCATGACTGCACTGCCTCGGAACGTACCTTCCAGTACCGATCTGCACGGTGTGCGGTGGCTGCGCAGCAGCTACAGCACGGGAGCGAACAACTGCGTGGAGACGGCTCGGCCGCACTCCGGTCCGTGGACCGGGCTGCTCGCCGTGCGCGACTCCAAGGCACCTGCCGGACCCGCGCTGCTCTTCTCCCCCGAGAGCTGGGCGGGATTCCTCAACACGCTCCGCTGATCCTCTGCCGGACCGACCCACCGCCCCTTATTGATCAGTTTCCGCACAGGCGACGCACGGCCGTGTCACGCCGACTCATGGTCGCGTCTCGCCGATCACCCGTACAGCGCGCTCGATCTCGGACCCGGAGAGGTCCGCGCGGGCGGTCAGCCTGAGCCGTGAGATGCCGTCGGGCACGGAAGGAGGACGGAAGCAGCCCACGGCCAGGCCCGCCCTACGGCAGTCGGCCGCCCAGCGCACGGCCCCCTCCGGGGAGGGCGCCCGCACGGAGACCACCGCGGCGTCCGGACGTACGGCTTGAAGACCCGCGGCGGTCAGGCGTGCGTGCAGTTCGCCGGCCACATCGCGGGCGCGCGCCGCCCGTTCCGGCTCACGGCGCAGCAGCCTGAGCGCCGCCAGGGCCGCGCCAGCGGCGGCGGGCGCGAGTCCCGTGTCGAAAATGAACGTTCGTGCCGCGTTGACCAGGTGGTCGATCACCCGGGCCGGGCCGAGCACCGCACCGCCCTGGCTGCCCAGCGACTTGGACAGCGTGACCGTGACGACCACGTCGTCGGCGCCCGCGAGCCCGGCCGCGTACGGCGCTCCCCGGCCGCCGTCGCCCAGGACGCCGAGTCCGTGGGCGTCGTCGACGACCAGCCCCGCGCCGTGCTCGCGGCAGGCCGCGGCGAGCGCGGCCAGCGGGGCCGCGTCCCCGTCGACGGAGAACACCGTGTCGGAGACGGCGATCGCGGGTCCCTCGTGCGTGCCGAGCGCCTTGCGGATGGCGTCCGGATCGGCGTGCCCGACCACCTGGGTGGTGCCGCGAGCAAGGCGGCAGCCGTCGATCAGGGAGGCGTGGTTGCCGGCGTCGGAGACGATCAGCGAGCCGTGCGGCCCGAGCGCGGTGACGGCGGCGAGGTTGGCGGCGTATCCGGAGGAGAAGACCAGGGCCGCCTCGAAGCCGCAGAATTCGGCCAGCTCGCGCTCCAGCTCGGTGTGGAGTTCGGTGGTGCCGGTGACCAGCCGGGAGCCCGTCGAGCCGCCGCCCCAGGTCCGTGCCGCCCCGGCCGCGCCCTCCGTGACGTCGGGATGGTGGGACAGGCCCAGGTAGTCGTTGCTCGCCAGGTCGAGGAGCGGCCAGGCGGCGGGGCGGGGGCGCAGGGTCCGTACCAGTCCGGCGCGGCGGCGTTGCTCCGCCTGGTCGTCGATCCAGCCGAACGCCATGTCTCCTCCGGGGAATTTGTAGGCAGTGGACAGACACTAGCCGGACGACCAGCCGCCCAGGGTGTGGCAATACCCACACGGTGAACCGTCTCCGTTGTGCAAACTCTCCTTGGCCCGGGGCGGTCCCGTAGGACAGGATCGGACCTCATGGACCTGCTGAACACGCTGGTGGACAAGGGGCTTCGGCGCGAGCTGCCGACCCGCGACGAAGCGCTCGCCGTTCTGGCCACCTCCGACGACGACGTGCTCGATGTGGTGGCCGCGGCCGGCAAGGTGCGCCGGCACTGGTTCGGCCGGCGCGTGAAACTGAACTACCTGGTGAACCTCAAGTCCGGCTTGTGCCCCGAGGACTGCTCCTACTGCTCCCAGCGGCTGGGCTCCAACGCCGACATCCTGAAGTACACCTGGCTCAAGCCCGACCAGGCCTCCGAGGCGGCCGCCGCGGGCCTGGCCGGTGGCGCCAAGCGGGTCTGTCTGGTCGCCAGCGGGCGGGGTCCGACGGACCGTGACGTGGACCGGGTCTCGGACACGATCAGGGCGATCAAGGAGGGCAACGAGGGCGTCGAGGTGTGCGCCTGTCTGGGGCTGCTCTCCGACGGTCAGGCCGAACGGCTGCGCGACGCGGGCGCGGACGCGTACAACCACAATCTCAACACCTCCGAGGGAACGTACGCGGACATCACGACGACGCACACGTACGCCGATCGGGTGGACACGGTCCAGAAGGCGCACGCGGCCGGTCTGTCCGCGTGCTCCGGTCTCATCGCCGGCATGGGCGAGAGCGACGAGGACCTGGTGGACGTGGTCTTCTCGCTGCGCGGCCTCGACCCGGACTCGGTGCCGGTGAACTTCCTGATCCCGTTCGAGGGCACCCCGCTCGCCAAGGAGTGGAACCTCACCCCGCAGCGCTGTCTGCGCATCCTGGCGATGGTCCGGTTCGTCTGTCCGGACGTCGAGGTGCGCATCGCGGGCGGACGTGAGGTGCATCTGCGCACCATGCAGCCCCTCGCGCTGCACCTCGCCAACTCGATCTTCCTGGGTGACTACCTCACCAGCGAGGGCCAGGCGGGCAGGGCCGATCTGGAGATGATCGCCGACGCCGGGTTCGAGGTGGAGGGCGCCGACCAGGTGACGCTGCCGCAGCACCGGGCAGCTGTCGGGGGCGGGTGCGGGTCGCACGCCGAGACGGGCTGCGGGTCGCACGAGGGCGCGGGCTGCGGCTCCCACGAGGGTGGCGGGGTCTGCGGTTCCGTCGCCGCGCAGCCGGTCCAGGAGCCGCGTACGGACCTCGTCGCGGTGCGCCGCCGGGGTGCCGGGACGGACCTCGCGCCCAATGCCTGACCTGAGCGTGCCGGAGCTGCTCGAGCTCGACCGGCGGCACGTGTGGCATCCGTACGGCCCGATGCCCGGGCGTGTGGAACCGCTCGTCGTGGAGTCGGCGAGCGGGGTCCGGCTGCGGCTCGCGGACGGCTCGGGCGAACTGGTCGACGGGATGTCGTCGTGGTGGTCGGCGATCCACGGCTACAACCACCCGGTGCTCAACGAGGCCGCGCAGGGGCAGTTGGCACGGATGAGCCATGTGATGTTCGGCGGGCTCACGCACGAGCCCGCCGTGCGCCTGGTGAAGCACCTTGTCGACATGTCGCCCGACGGTCTCGAGCATGTGTTCCTCGCCGACTCCGGCTCGGTTTCGGTCGAGGTCGCGGTCAAGATGTGTCTGCAGTACTGGCGTTCGCTCGGCCGCCCGGGCAAACAACGCCTGCTGACCTGGCGGGGCGGCTATCACGGCGACACCTGGCAGCCGATGTCCGTGTGCGACCCCGAGGGCGGGATGCACGAGCTGTGGACCGGGGTGCTCCCGCGCCAGGTGTTCGCGGACGCGCCACCGGCCGAGTTCGAGGAGTCGTACGCCGAGCACCTGCGTGAGCTGATCGAGCGGCACGCGGACGAACTGGCCGCCGTGATCGTCGAACCGGTGGTGCAGGGCGCGGGCGGGATGCGGTTCCACTCCCCCGCCTATCTGCGGGTGCTGCGCGAGGCGTGCGACGCGCACGACGTGCTGCTGGTGTTCGACGAGATCGCGACCGGGTTCGGGCGGACCGGCGCGCTGTTCGCGGCGGACCACGCGGCCGTCACGCCGGACGTGATGTGCGTGGGCAAGGCGCTGACCGGCGGCTATCTGACCATGGCGGCCACGCTGTGCACTGCGCGGGTGGCCGACGGGATCTCGCGGGGCGAGGTGCCGGTGCTGGCCCACGGCCCGACGTTCATGGGCAATCCGCTGGCGGCGGCCGTGGCCTGCGCGTCGGTCGAGTTGCTGCTCGGGCAGGACTGGCCGGCCGAGGTCAAGCGGATCGAGTCGGGCCTGCGGGACGGCCTCGCCCCGGCCGCCGGCCTGCCGGGCGTGAAGGACGTTCGGGTCCTCGGGGCCATCGGAGTCGTGCAACTCGACCACGAGGTGGACATGGCGGCGGCCACCGGGGCGGCGGTGCGCGAGGGCGTGTGGCTGAGGCCGTTCCGCGACCTCGTCTACACGATGCCGCCGTACGTCACCGGGGACGCGGACGTGGCCCGGATCGCGCGCGCGGTGTGCGCGGCGGCGCGGGAGGGTTGAGATGCCGGTCCTGGTGATCACGGGTACGGGCACGGAGGTCGGCAAGACGGTCACGACGGCGGCGGTGGCCGCCGCCGCGGTCGCGGCCGGCCGGTCGGTGGCCGTGCTGAAGGCCGCGCAGACGGGTGTGGGCCCGGACGAGCGCGGGGACGCCGACGAGGTCGCGCGGCTCGCGGGCGCGGTGGCGGCTGCCGAAGTGGCGCGTTTCCCGGAGCCGTTGGCGCCGGGTACGGCGGCCCGTCGGGCGGGTCTGGCTCCGGTGCGTCCGCAGGAGGTGGCCGAGGCCGCCGCCAAGCTGGCCACCGAGCACGATCTGGTACTGGTGGAGGGCGCGGGCGGGCTGCTCGTGCGGTTCGACGCGGCGGGCGGGACGCTGGCGGACGCGGCCCGGCTGCTGAACGCGCCGGTGCTGGTGGTCGCGTCAGCGGGCCTGGGCACGTTGAACACCACGGAGCTGACGGCGCGTGAACTGCGTGCGCGAGGCCTGGAGTTGCTGGGCGTGGTGATCGGCAGCTGGCCGGGCTCGCCCGATCTGGCCTCGCGGTGCAATGTGGCGGATCTGCCGGAGGTGGCGTGCGCGCCCCTGCTCGGCGCGCTGCCTGCCGGAGCCGGGGCGCTGCCGCCCGCGGATTTCCGCACGACGGCGCCGAGTTGGCTGGCGCCGCGGCTGTACGGGACGTGGGACGCGGAGTCGTTCCGGGCACGGGAGGCGCCGTGAGGCGGGTTCGCTGAGGCGGGGCCCGGCCGGACCGATGAGAACCGTGCGTCCGACGGGTCTGACCGGCATACGACCTGCACAGAACGGACGTGATGACCGTGTCGATCAACTCCGCCTACGCCAAGGTCAACGGCCTGGAGATGTACTACGAGGTCCACGGCGCCGGTCATGAGGGCCGGCGCCCGCTGGTGCTGCTGCACGGTGGCGTCCTCACCGTCGGCCTGGCCTTCGGCGCCGTGCTGCCCGCCCTCGCCGCCGACCGGCGCGTCGTCGCACCCGAGCTCCAGGGCCACGGACACACCGCCGACACCGGCCGTGACATGACGGTGCCGAACCTGGCCTCCGACGTGGTGGCGCTGCTCGACGAACTGGGCATCGAGCAGGCCGACTTCCTGGGCTACAGCCTCGGTGGGCTGACCGCGCTGGAGATCGCGGTCCGCTGTCCCGAGCGGGTCGGGCGGCTCGTGCTCGCCGCTGCCCAGTACGCCCAGGACGGCGTCCACGACGACGTCCGTACCCCCGACTTCACCTCCCCGCGGCTGCCCAGCCGGGCCGACTTCCAGGAGATGGCGGACGCGTACGCGGCGTCGGCCCCGCATCCCGAGCGCTTCCAGGAGCTCCTCGCCAAGTGCACGGCGGCGGCAAACGCTCCGCTGCCCTGGACCGCGGACGACCTGCGGGGGCTGCGGACGCCGACGCTGCTGGTCGTCGGCGACACCGACTTCGTACGCGTCGAGCACGCCGCCGAGATGCAGCGGCTGATTCCAGGGGCGCGGCTGGCCGTCCTGCCGGCCACCACGCACATGGCCCTCATGCGGCGGACGTCCCTGCTGCTGCCGCTCCTGAGCGAGTTCCTGGACTGAGCGGCGGGGCCGGAGCCTGCGGTACGCCGCGTCGGTCAGGTGCCGCCCATGCCGAACGCGTCGTGGACCGGCCGCACTTCGACGGCCACGACGTGGAAATCGAGGATTCGTTCGGCGATCTCACGGGCCCGTTCCGGACTCGCGCAGTCGATCACGTAGTAGGCGGTCAGCTGTTCGGTCGCCTCGATGAACGGCCCGTCCGCCGTGGCGACTCCATCGCCGTGCCACCGCAGGGTCGTGGTGTCCCTCGGGTGGGCCAGCCCGGCTCCGTTCAGCATCTCGCCCGAGTCCGCCAGGGCCTGGTGAAGTGCGTCGTGTCGTTGGAACACCTCGGCCCGCTCCTGTGCCGTCATGGCTTCGGTCGCCGCGGGATCGGCGTACATCAGCACCAGGTATTTCATGCCCCGATCCTCGCACCGGAGCCCGGAACCGTAGCGGGAACGGCATGCCGGGGGTGCGAAGGGCGCTCGCGGGGGGACAATCCCCGTAGGCCCGTCGTGTCCGGGAGGTTCGTCATGCGGCTGCTGTCCGCACGCTCCGACAAGGTGGCTCGGGATCCCGTGCACCACCCACTGTTCGCCCGCTACTACGCCCGCTTCAGTGTGAGCGCGGAGACCAAGCTGGGCATGGCCGGGATACGCGAGCGGCTGCTCGCGGGACTGTCCGGGCGGGTGATCGAGATCGGCGCGGGCAACGGGCTGAACTTCGCCCATTATCCGGGCACGGTGTCGGAGGTCGTCGCGATCGAACCGGAGTCACTGCTGCGGCAGTTGGCCGTCGAGGCGGCACGAAGGTCGGCGGTGCCGGTCGATGTGGCGCCCGGTGCGGCCGAGGCGCTGCCGGTGAAGAGCGAGGCGTTCGACGCGGTCGTGTTGTCGCTGGTGCTGTGCAGTGTCCGGGACGTGCGGCGCGCGCTCGGCGAGGTACGGCGTGTGCTGCGGCCCGGCGGTGAGGTGCGGTTCTTCGAGCACGGCCGGGGCGGCGGACCGGCGATGGCATTCACCCAGCGCGCCCTGGACCGGACCTTCTGGCCCCTCCTGACCGGCGGCTGCCACGTGGCCCGCGAACCGATCGAGGAGCTTCGGGAGGCCGGCTTCGAACTCGGGCCGTACCGGCGGGTGTTGATGCCGGACAAGGGCCCGGCGCTGCCCACCTCGTACTGCGTGCTGGGCACGGCGTGGCGGCCGAGGCCCGAGGATCCGGCGGCGGAGCTGTGATCACAGGGTGGTCCACTGCCGCAGTTCGCGCGCGATGTCGTGCACCGAGGCCTGGCCGGTCTTGACGAGCCGGGCCAGATCGCGGACCTGTTCCGGCGAGGTGACGACCTTGGCGCCGCTCGCGACCAGATAGGCGTAGGCGACCGCGGAGGCGAACAGGGCGTTGGAGCGTTCCAGCGCCGGTACGTGGATCAGCAGTTGGAGCAGCGAGGCAGCGCGGGCGTGCGGGGTGTCGTACACGGGGACGTCGAATATCTCGGCCTGATGGCGGGCCACGGCGGCGACCAGGGCGCCCCAGTCGGCGATCTGGGGATCTCCGGGCGTCTTGTCCTCGGCCAGCATCAGCAGCCAGGCGAGATCGATGCTGAGGTTGTTCAACGGATCAGTGCCGGCCTTCGTCCGAAGACGTCATCGGGGCTTCGTGCGAAGTCGTTGCGCCGGCATCGCGCGAAGGCGTCACGCGGCCTTCGCCGAACTCGTCGGCGAACACGGACTCGTACTGTTTCATGAAGTCGGCGGCGGCTTCCACGAAGGTGCGGCCCGCTTCTCCGGTGTCCTGTCTGACCAGCTCTTCTATGTAGCGGTTGACGCTCATGCCGCGGGCCAGGGCGCGTTCGCGGGCGGCTTTGGCCGTGCCCTCGTCGACGCGCACGTTCAGCTGGGTCTTCGCCATACCTCGAAGCTAGCGCCGGGACGCTAGCAACGGCAAGGCCTCCGCCCATGGGTGGAGCGTGCCCCTTACACGCGTATCAGGGGCCCGACCTGCGGTGGAGACCACCTCGGCCCCAAGGGGGATACCAGCTGTGCGGCGGGTCACACTACGCTCGGCCGGGACGGGGGAGTCAGGACGTGAAGCCGACTGGGGAGGGGCCTTGTCCACAACTGCTGCGGAGCACGCGCCGGGGGCGGCGCAGGCCAACGGGATCGCAGCCCGCGCGCGCGGGCTGACCAAGGCGTACGGCGCGGGCGAGACGGCGGTGCTCGCGCTGGACTCGGTGGACGTGGACATCGCGCGCGGCCGCTTCACCGCGGTCATGGGGCCCTCGGGTTCCGGGAAGTCGACGCTGATGCACTGTCTGGCGGGGCTCGACACCGTTTCGGCCGGTCAGGTGTGGCTCGGCGACACGGAGATCACAGGGCTGAAGGACCGTGAGCTGACTCGGCTGCGGCGGGACCGGATCGGTTTCATGTTCCAGTCGTTCAACCTCATCCCGACGCTGAACGCGGCCGAGAACATCACGCTGCCCATGGACATCGCGGGCAAGAAGCCCGACGAGAAGTGGCTGGACCAGGTCATCGACACGCTCGGGCTGCGGGACCGGTTGAAGCACCGGCCGGCGCAGTTGTCCGGCGGCCAGCAGCAGCGCGTGGCGTGCGCGCGTGCGCTGGCCTCCCGGCCGGAGCTGATCTTCGCCGACGAGCCTACGGGCAACCTCGACTCGCGCGCGGGGCTCGAAGTGCTCGGGTTCCTGCGGGACGCGGTGGACCAACTCGGACAGACCGTCGTCATGGTGACCCACGACCCGGGCGCCGCCGCCCACTCCGACCTGGTCCTCTTCCTCGCCGACGGGCGGATCGTGGACCGGATGGAACGGCCGACGGCGGAGGCCGTGCTGGAGCGCATGCGCCTTTTTTCTGGGGCGAACCCCCAGACCCCCGGATTCGACGTGGTGCGCGGGGCGTTCGACGCCGATCTGGCAGGGACCGACGGCGCGAGCGCCGCCGAGGAGGCGTGAGCCCGTGCTGAAGGCGACTCTGCGGAGCTTCCTCGCCCACAAGGGGCGGCTGATGCTGTCCGCGCTGGCCGTCGTCCTGTCCGTGGCGTTCGTCGCGGGCAGCCTGATCTTCTCCGACACGGTCAGCCGCACCTTCGACCGGCTCTTCGCCTCCACCGCCGCCGATGTGACGGTGGAGGCGAAGCAGGACCTCAAGTCGTCCGTGCCGACGGGCGCGGTCCAGACGGTCCCCGCCTCGCTCAGGGACCAGGCCGCCCGGGTCGACGGGGTCGCGGAGACCCACGCGGACGTGTCCGTCGAGAACATCGTGGTCGTCGACAGCGACAACAAGTCCGTCGGCCCGACGACCGGCGCCCCGACCATCGCCACCTCCTGGTACGTCACCGACCGCAGCCCGGTGAAGCTGACCTCCGGCCACGCCCCGCACGGCGCGGGCGAGGCGCTGCTGGACGCCGACACCGCCGACAAGAAGCACATCCGGATCGGCGACACGCTGACGGTGCAGGCGCAGCCCGGCACGTTCCGGGTGGAGATCGTCGGCATCGCCACGTTCACCACCACCAACCCGGGCGCGGCCCTCGTCTTCCTGGACCCCGCCGTCGCCGCCGAGAAGCTGCTCGGCTCCGCGGACCGGGCCACCAGCATCTCGGTGGACGCCGCGCCGGGTGTGAGCGACGCGGCGCTGAAGGCCCGTGTCGGCGAGGCGATCGGCACCGGCCCGTACGACCTCAAGACCGCCGACGAGCAGGCCAAGTCGGACGCCGCGGACCTCGGCGGCTTCCTCGACGTCATCAAGTACGTGATGCTCGGTTTCGCCGGCATCGCGGTGCTGGTCGGTGTGTTCCTGATCGTCAACACGTTCTCCATGCTGATCGCGCAGCGCACGCGTGAACTGGGTCTGCTGCGCGCCCTGGGCGCGGACCGGCGGCAGGTGCGGCGATCCGTGCTGACGGAAGCCGTGCTGCTCGGCGTGGTCGGCTCGACGCTCGGCCTGGCGGCCGGGATCGGGCTGGCGTTCGGGCTGATCCGGCTGATGAGCTCGTTCGGCATGAACCTCAAGGCCACCGAGATGGTCATCGGGTGGCCGACGCCCGTCGCGTCGTACGTCGTGGGCGTGGGCGTCACCTTCGTCGCGGCGTACCTCCCGGCCCGGCGCGCGGCGACCGTCTCCCCCATGGCGGCGCTCGCGGACGCCGAGATCGCCGGTGTGGGGCGGCCCCTCAGGGGACGGGCGATCGTCGGATCGATCGTGGGCGCGGCGGGCGCGGCCGCGCTGGCCGGCTGCGCGCTGGCGACGAAGACATCCTCGGCGGCCTCGCTGCTGGGCCTCGGCGTCGTGCTCACACTCATCGCCACGGTGATCGCCGGCCCGCTGCTGGTCCGGCCCGTCATCCGCGTCCTCGGCGGAGCCTTCCCCGCGCTGTTCGGCTCGATCGGCCGGATGAGCCAGCGCAACGCCCTGCGCAACCCGCGCCGCACGGGCGCCACCGCGGCCGCACTCATGGTGGGCCTGGCCCTGGTCGGCGGGATGTCGGTGGCGAGCGCCTCCATGTCCAAGTCCTTCGACCAGCAGATCGACAAGACACTGGGTGCCGACTTCGTGATCCAGAACGGCAACTTCCTGCCGTTCACCCGGGAGATCACCGACAAGGTGCGCGCCACGGACGGCGTGGGCCTGGTGGTACGGCAGCGGTTCGCGCCCGTGGCCGTACGGCTGCCCGACGGCAAGCGGATCGAGACGACCGCCGCCGGGTACGACCCGCAGGTCGACGACGTCGCCCACATCACCTACAAGGCCGGTGACACGTCGGCGGCGCTCGCGGACGGCCGCCTGGGCATGGACGCGGGCTTCGCGAAGGACCACGGCGTGCGCCTGGGCAGCACGGTCCCGGTCGAGTTCCCGGGCGGCCGGAGCGCCGAGATGACGGTCGGCGCCCTCGCCGACCAGGGCGGCGGCGACGGGTTCGGCATGCAGGGTGGGCTCTTCTTCGGGATCGCGACGGTCGAGAAGTACGTCCCCGGCGGCCAGGACTCCTCGCTGTACGTCAACAGGGCGTCCGGCACCGGCGCCGACCAGCTGCGCTCGAGCCTGGAGAAGACCCTCGACGCGTATCCACAGGTGCAGGTGCGCGACCAGGCCGACTACAAGAAACTGGTCCACGACCAGATCGCGGTGCTGCTCTATCTCGTGTACGCCCTGCTCGGGCTGGCGATCGTCATCGCGGTACTCGGCGTGGTGAACACGCTTGCCCTGTCGGTTGTGGAGCGCACGCGCGAGATCGGGCTGCTGCGCGCGATCGGGCTCGCCCGGCGGCAACTGCGGCGGATGATCCGGCTTGAGTCGGTGGTGATCGCGGTGTTCGGCGCGGTCCTGGGGCTGGCGCTGGGCCTGGTGTGGGGCGTGTGCACCCAGCAGGTGCTCGCGCTGCAGGGCATGACGGCGCTCGCGATCCCGTGGGGCACGATCGTCGCGGTCGTGATCGGCTCGGCGGTCGTGGGCATCGTGGCGGCGCTGCTGCCGGCGCTGCGTGCGTCCCGCATGAATGTGCTGGCGGCGATCGCGCACGAGTGAGGCAATCGCGGCCGGTACTCACGAAGTCGCACTGAAGTATTCGCCGTCCGCATGCCGGAATTCCGGGCCAGGCCACGGCGGCCGTGATGGGCTCTCGCTCATGACTGAACTGCGCATACGGCCCGCCGGGCCCGAGGATCTCGACACCGTCTTGGACTTCTGGAAGACCGCCGCAGAGGGCACCAGCATCAGCGACGACCGGGACGGCGTGGAGCGGCTGGTCACACGCGATCCCGAGGCGCTGATCCTGGCCGAGCTGGACGGGGAGCTGGCCGGCACGGTGATCGCGGGCTTCGACGGCTGGCGCTGCCATCTGTACCGGCTCGCGGTGCACCCGCAGCGGCGGCGGCAGGGCATCGCCTCGGTGCTGCTGGCCGCCGCCGAGGAACGGTTCGTACGCCTCGGCGGGCGGCGCGGCGACGCGATGGTGCTGGTCCGCAACGCGCGGGCGCAGCATGCCTGGCGGGCGGCCGGGTACGTTCCCGAGGAGCACTGGCGGCGCTGGGTGAAGCCACTCACCGACTAGACGTTTTTGCCTGTCCTTTACTATGGGAGGCGTTCGATTTCCTTCGGTCTCCCGATGAAAGGTGTGAGCGTCCGCCCATGGGCGAGCCCCCCGGTCCGCGACATCGCGCGTTCCTCCCTGCCCTGCCCGATCATGGAACGGGGGTGACCCGATGACCGAAGTGCTCCTCCTGCTCGTGGCGATCCTGCTCTCCATCACCTGCGGTGCCTTCGTCGCCGCCGAGTTCTCGCTGACCACGGTGGAGCGCGGCGAGCTGGAGCGGGCCGCCGCACGCGGCGAGCGCGGCGCGCCGGGTGCCCTCAAGGCCGTACGGAGCCTGACGTTCCAGCTGTCCGGGGCGCAGCTCGGCATCACCGTCACCAACCTGGTGGTCGGCATGCTCTCCGAGCCGTCCATCGCCCGGCTCATCGCGGGCCCGCTGACGTCGCTCGGCCTCTCGTCCTCCGCGGCGAGTTCGATCGCGCTCGTCATCGGCACGGCCCTGTCCACGGTGTTCCTGATGGTCGTCGGCGAGCTGGTGCCCAAGAACTGGGCGATCTCCTCGCCCCTGGCCGTGGCCAAACGGGTGGGCAGTCCGCAGCGTTGGTTCAGCGCCGCCTTCCGGCCCTTCATCACGCACCTCAACAACACCGCGAACCGCGTGGTGCGACGGTTCGGAGTGGAGCCCGCCGAGGAGCTGGCCTCCGCGCGCGGCCCGCAGGAGCTGGCGGCGCTGGCCCGCCACTCCGCCCGGGAGGGCGCCCTGGAGGCGGACACCGCCGAACTGTTCGTACGGACGCTGAACCTCGCCGACCTCACCGCGGAGAACGTGATGACGCCACGCGTCCAGGTTGTCGCCCTGGATGTCCAGGCGACCTGCGAGGACGTGGCCAACGCGACCCGGGCGACCGGGCTGTCCCGGTTCCCGGTCTACCGCGGCAGCCTCGACTCGGTGGCCGGGATCGCCCACATCAAGGACATCCTGGCCGTGCACGCCGAGGACCGGCCCCGCACCAACGTCGCGCAGGTGATGCGCGAGCCGCTGCTGGTGCCCGAGTCCCTGACCGTGGACCGGCTGCTGGACCGGCTCGGCGGCAAGCGCACGATGGCCGTCGTCATCGACGAGTACGGCGGTACGGCGGGCGTCGCGACCCTGGAGGACATCGTCGAGGAGGTCGTCGGTGAGGTACGGGACGAGCACGACCCTCACGAGACGCCCGACCTCGCCCCGGCCGGCGCCGACGAGGAGGGCCGGGCGCTGTACTCGGCGGACGGCGCCGCCCGCACGGACCAGCTCGCGCGCGTGGGGCTGAGGGCGCCCGAGGGGCCGTACGAGACGCTGGCCGGGCTGGTCGCGACCGAGCTGGGCCGGATCCCCGCGGTCGGGGACAGCGTCGAGGTCGCCGGCTGGCGCCTCGACGTGGTGGACGCGTCCGGACGCCGGGCGGCGCGTGTGCTGCTGCACGCGCCTCTCGACCGCGAGGAGGCCGCCGGCCATGGGGAGGACGTGAAGTGACCGCCGTACAGCTGCTGATCGGCCTGGCGACGCTGGTCGTCAACGCCTTCTTCGTCGGCGCGGAGTTCGCCCTGATCTCGGTGCGCCGCTCCCAGATCGAGCCGTACGCCGAAGAGGGCGACCGGCGCGCGAAGAGCGTGCTGTGGGGTCTCAAGCACGTGTCCGCGCTGCTGGCTGCCGCCCAACTCGGCATCACGCTGTGCACGCTGGTGCTGGGTGTGGTCGCGGAACCCGCGATCGCGCATCTGCTGGAGCCGGTGTTCCACGCGGTGGGCGTGTCCACGAGTGCGGGTCACGCCGTGTCCTTCGTGATCGCGCTGGCGCTGGCCACCTATCTGCACATGCTGCTCGGCGAGATGGTGCCGAAGAACATCACGCTCGCCGAGCCGGTGCGCAGCGCGCTGCTGCTCGGACCGCCTCTGGTCGCGCTGTCCCGGGCGCTGCGCCCGGTGATCTTCACGGTCAACGCCTTCGCGAACGCGCTGCTCAAGCTGCTACGGGTCGAGGTGAGGGGCGAGGTCTCGGCGACGTTCTCGGACGCGGAGCTGGCGCAGATCGTGCGGGATGCCGGCAAGGCGGGCCTGATCGACGACCGGGCTCAGGAGCGGCTGCACGATGCGTTGGAGCTGGGCCGCCGGCCGGTGCAGGACGTGGTGGTCCCGTTGGAACGGGCGGTGTACGCGCGCGTGGGCGTCACTCCGGAGCAGTTGGAGCGGCTGTCGGCGGAGTCGGGGTTCTCCCGCTTCCCGGTGGTCGACGAGTCCCTCCGGATCGTCGGCTATCTGCACGTCAAGGACGCGCTGGACGCCTCGCCCCGGGACATGCCGTTCCGGCTGCGGGACATGCGGCCCATCGCGCGCGTGCGGGAGAGCACACCGCTGGACGACGTCCTCACCGCGATGCGGGGCAGCCGCACGCATCTGGCAGCCGTTCTCGGAGCCGACGGGCGGCTGGCCGGGGTGGTGACGATGGAGGACGTACTACGGGAGCTGTTCGGCCAGCACGCGTGAGCGGCGTCCGACGAGGGTGAGGCGACTGGCCGGCCGCGCCCGCTGCCGGGCGGGGGCGACCGGCTGTGTTCCTCCGCTCCGGGGCGGGCCGGCAACCCGCCAAGCATCCTCGCACCAGGACAGACGCGACCAGCCAACGTCCCTCACCCCGGGCCGCGGCGCGACCCGGGGTGCCCCCTCGCTCCGCAACAGAGGCCGACCGACCGGCGGGTATGGACGCGGGATACCATCTCTGTCGCCATGCAGACGAATCCCATACACACCAGCCTGGTCGCGGTAGGCGACTCTTTCACCGAAGGCATGTCGGACCTGTTGCCCGACGGTTCCTACCGGGGCTGGGCCGATCTCCTCGCGGCGCGGATGGCCGCCCGCACGCCCGGGTTCCGGTACGCCAACCTCGCAGTGCGCGGCAAGCTCATCCAGCAGATCGTCGACGAGCAGGTCGACGTGGCGGCCGCCATGAACCCCGACGTGATCACGCTGGTGGGCGGGCTGAACGACACCCTGCGGCCCAAGTGCGACATGGGGCGGGTACGGGGACTGCTCACCGAGGCGGTGGAGCGCCTGGCCCCGTCCTGCAAGCAGTTGGTGCTGATGCGCAGCCCCGGTCGTCAGGGCCCGGTCCTGGAGCGGTTCCGGCCGCGCATGGAGGAGCTGTTCACCTGCGTCGACGAGCTGGCCGAGCGGCACGGGGCAGTCGTGGTCGACCTGTACGGGGCGCCGTCCCTCGGCGACCCGCGCCTGTGGGACGTGGACCGGCTGCACCTGACGGCGGAGGGCCATCGCCGGGTCGCCGAGGCGGTCTGGCAGACGCTCGGCTATGAGGCCGAGGACCCGGAATGGCGCACGCCCATGCCCGCCACCGTGCCGCCCGGCTGGCTGACGCAGCGGGTGGCGGACGCGCGGTTCGCCAAGGAGCACCTGCTGCCCTGGATCGGACGTCGGCTGACCGGCCGCTCGTCCGGGGACGGCCGTCCGTCCAAGCGCCCGGAGCTGCTGCCCTACGAAGGCCCGGCGGCGTAGCGAGCGGTCCACGGCCGCCGTACTGGCCGCCGACGACGGCGTGACGCACGTCTCGTAGGTTCCGCCGAATGCGCCCGTGGCGCTGGCCTGCACGAATCGCCAGTAGAATCCGTCTACGTGACTTCTGCGCCCGCCAAGCCCCGCATCCCGAACGTCCTCGCCGGACGCTACGCCTCCGCCGAGCTCGCCACGCTCTGGTCGCCCGAGCAGAAGGTGAAGCTGGAGCGGCAGCTCTGGCTCGCCGTGCTGCGGGCCCAGAAGGACCTCGGTATCGAGGTGCCGGACGCGGCGATCGCCGATTACGAGCGTGTCGTCGACCAGGTCGACCTGGCCTCCATCGCCGAACGCGAGAAGGTCACGCGGCACGATGTGAAGGCGCGGATCGAGGAGTTCAACGCCCTCGCCGGGCATGAGCAGGTGCACAAGGGCATGACCTCGCGCGACCTGACCGAGAACGTCGAGCAGCTGCAGATCCGGCTCTCGCTGGAGCTGATGCGCGACCGTACGGTGGCGGTTCTGGCCCGGCTGGGCAAGCTGGCCGGTGAGTACGCCGAGCTCGTCATGGCCGGCCGCTCCCACAACGTCGCCGCGCAGGCCACCACCCTCGGCAAGCGCTTCGCGACCGCCGCCGACGAGCTTCTCGTGGCGTACGGCCGTCTCGAGGACCTGCTCGGCCACTACCCGCTGCGCGGCATCAAGGGCCCGGTCGGTACGGCGCAGGACATGCTGGACCTGCTCGGCGGCGACGCCGCGAAGCTCGCCGAACTGGAGCACCGGATCGCGCGGCACCTCGGCTTCTCGCAGGCGTTCACCTCGGTCGGCCAGGTCTACCCGCGCTCGCTGGACTATGAGGTGGTGACCGCGCTGGTGCAGCTGGCGGCGGCGCCGTCCTCGCTGGCCAAGACGATCCGGCTGATGGCCGGGCACGAGCTGGTCACCGAGGGGTTCAAGCCCGGCCAGGTCGGCTCCTCGGCGATGCCGCACAAGATGAACACGCGCTCCTGCGAGCGCGTCAACGGCCTGATGGTGATCCTGCGCGGTTACGCCTCGATGACCGGTGAGCTGGCGGGCGACCAGTGGAACGAGGGCGACGTGTCCTGCTCCGTGGTGCGCCGGGTCGCTCTCCCCGACGCGTTCTTCGCCCTCGACGGACTGCTGGAGACGTTCCTGACCGTCCTCGACGAGTTCGGCGCGTTCCCCGCGGTCATCGCGCGCGAGCTGGACCGCTACCTGCCGTTCCTCGCCACGACCAAGGTGCTGATGGGCGCGGTGCGGGCCGGTGTCGGCCGCGAGGTCGCCCACGAGGCCATCAAGGAGAACGCCGTCGCCACCGCGCTCGCGATGCGCGAACAGGGCGCCGAGCGCAACGACCTCCTCGACAAGCTCGCCGCCGACGAGCGTCTCCCGCTCGACCGTGCGCAGCTGGCCGAGCTGATGGCCGACAAGCTGTCCTTCACCGGCGCCGCGGCCGACCAGGTCCGCGTGGTCGTCGGCCGGATCGAGGACATCGTCAAGCAGCACCCGGAAGCCGCGGGTTACACCCCGGGAGCGATCCTCTGACCCGCTTCACCCAGGCGGACCTCGAGGCCGCCCGCGACCGTCTCGTCCCGGACGTGATCGCGGACGGCCTTCGTGTGCTGTTCTGCGGTATCAACCCCGGCCTGATGACGGCGGCGACGGGCCATCACTTCGCCCGGCCGGGCAACCGCTTCTGGCCGGTGCTGCATCTGTCCGGGTTCACACCGAGGCTCATGAAGCCCGTGGAACAGGGCGAGTTGCTGTCGTACGGGCTCGGCATCACGAACGTGGTCGCACGGCCGACGGCACGGGCCGACGAGTTGTCTTCCGCGGAGTACGTCGAGGGTGGGCGGCTGCTGGCCGCCAAGGTGACGCGACTGCGGCCGAGTTGGCTGGCCGTGGTCGGGGTGACCGCCTATCGGGCCGCGTTCGGAGACCGCAAGGCCCAAGTGGGGCCGCAGGAGCGGGTGATCGGGGACACGCGCGTATGGGTGCTGCCCAACCCCAGTGGGCTGAACGCGCATTGGACGGCGGCGACGATGGCGGAGGAGTTCACCCGGCTGCGGGTGACCGCAGGGCGATAGGCGGTCACGGCGGGTCGATCTCCGTGACGACGCCGAGGAACTGGAAGGGCAGCTCCTTGTCCCACTGTGACACCCCGAGGGCGACCCACCGGCCCGAGGCGGGCTCCGACCACAGCTGAAGGTCCGGCACGTGCCCGCTGAGCCTCGCCCACGGCTCGTCGATGTCCTCGCCCTCCGTCGTCCGGTCGAAGACGCCGGCGAGGCTGAAGTACTGCGGCGGCCCCCACCGTTCGGTGAGCCGTTCGCCCAGGCCGTCGCGGTCCGCCTCGTACTGCGCCGCCGTCTCCTCCCGCTCGGTGCCGTCGCCCTCCCAGAACTCGCCGCTCGTCTGTAAGGCGGCTATGTGGTAGCCGGGCCCGCTCTCACCGTGCTCCGTCCTGCTGTACGCCGCCGGGAACTCCCGTGCGCACAGCAGGTCGATCAGGGCGAGGGCCTTCGCGATGTCCATGTGATCCAGTAAAGCGTGCACCACTGACAAAGTCGCGGGATGTCAGGCGTCCCGTCGGCGCACGCTCCACGCCCCCGCGAGCAGCGCCGCCGCCGTCCACAGCGCGGTCACCGCCAGGCCGGTCCACGGGCCCAGGGTGCCGTCCCAGTCGCTGTGGAGCACGACTTGGCCCGCCCGGTCGGGCAGGAAGTCGGCCACGTTGCCGGACAGGTCACCGATCACGAAGGAGACGATCAGCAGGAACGGGATCAGGATGCTCAGCGTCGCCACGCCACTGCGCAGCACGGCCGCGAGTCCCGCCGCGAACAGGGCCATCAGCGCGAGATAGACACCGCAGCCCAACGCGCCGCGCACCGCCTCGGCCCCCGTCGGCCCGGCCGACCCGAGCGCGGTCGTGCCCACCAGCGCCGTCACGCACCCGGTCAGCAGTCCGACAGCCAGCGCGGGCAGGCCGATCGCGGCGACCTTGGCCGCGAACCACCGGCCGCGGTCGGGCACCGCGGCCAGTGTCAGCCGCAGCGCGCCGCCCTGGAACTCGGACGAGACGGCCGTCGCGCCGAACGCGATCGCGGCGATCTGCCCGAAGTTGACGCCGAAGAACGCCGAGAACAGGGGGTCGAAGTCGTCGGAGTCGGCCGAGGCCAGCGCCGAGAATGCGGCCGTCGCGAGCAGCACCGCGCACAGGCTGCCGACGAGCGAGCGCAGCGTACGGATCTTGATCCACTCGGCGTGGAGGACGGGCTGGAAGGACATGGTCAGGCCTCCTGGGGCTGTGCGGTGAACTCGGTCTCGCCCGCTGTCAGATCGAGGTAGGCCTGCTCCAAGGTGCCTTCCTCCGTGGTGAGTTCCAGTACCGGCAGGTCCGCCTCGCACATGAGCCGGCCGATGTCGTCCACGCGTGCGTGGCGCACCGTCCACGCGTCGTCTCCCTGCGCAGCGGCGTCGTAGCCGTGGCGGGAGAGCAGCGCGCCGAGTGCGGTGCCGTCGGTCGTGCGGACTCGGACGCTGGGCTGCACGCGTGCGTGGATGAAGTCCTGGACCGGGGTGTCGGCGAGCAGCCGGCCGCGGCCGAGGACCACGAGGTGGTCGGCGAAGACCGCGGTCTCGTTCATGAGGTGGCTGGAGACCAGGATCGTACGGCCCTCGGCGGCCAGCCGGCGAAGCAACTCGCGGATCCAGACGATGCCTTCGGGGTCGAGGCCGTTGGCAGGCTCGTCGAGGAGGACCACCTCGGGATCGCCGAGCAGGGCGGCGGCGATGCCGAGGCGCTGGCGCATGCCCAGGGAGTACGTCTTCACGCGCCGCCGTGCCGCGGGCGCGAGCCCGGTCTCCTCCAGGACCGCGTCGACGCGAGCCGGCGCGACGCGGTTGCTCACCGCGAGGGCCCGCAGATGGTCGCGCCCGGTACGGGCGCCGTGCGCGGCCTGCACGTCGAGCAGGGCGCCCACCTGGTGCAGGGGTTCACGGAGTGCGGCGTAGGGGCGGCCACCGATCGTGGCGGTTCCGGACGTCGGCCGGTCGAGGCCCAGGACGAGCCGCATGGTGGTGGACTTCCCGGCGCCGTTGGGACCGAGGAAGCCGGTCACCCGGCCGGGCAGGACGCTGAAGGTGAGTCGGTCCACGGCCCGCCGGGAGCCGTAGGCCTTGGTGAGGTCTCGGACGTCGATGCTGGTCATGGCAACACCCTTGCCGCTCGTGGGGTGTTGGCGCCTCCCCCGCCGGGGGCGATCGTCTCCCCCGCCCGGGGGAGGCCCGTTGTCAGTGGTGGCTGTCACCATGTCGGAATGGCCCGGTTCATGCGCCCGCTGCTGCGGGGGACGACATACACGCGTGTGCTGCACCTGTGGGTGCCCATGCTGATCGTCAGCGTGTGGTTGTTCGTCGACATGTCGACCCCGTGGGTGCCCGCGCTCGTACTCGTTCCGCTGGGCCTCGTCCCGGCCGTGCGGATGAGCGAGGGCGTGCAGGCCCGGCTTCTGCTCACCCCCGGCAAGGAGGAGGAATCGGGCATCTCGGTGACGCCATCTGCGACTTGGCGGGACCGGCTGCGCACGGTGCTGTGGCTGGAGACGCGGATGGTCCTGGCGGTGCCGGTGACGTTCGCGACAGTGTGGATGCCACTCCTGACGTACGACCTCGCCAGATCCGCCGCCGGGCACCGGACCCTTGACGACCCGGTGCTGCACGCCCTGGAGCCGCACTGGACCCAGGTGTTCCTGGTGCCGCTCCCCCTCCTCCTGCTCTGCGGCGTGGTCGTCGGCCTCGGTGAGCTGGTGACGGCCCTGGCGCGGCGGCTGCTGGGGCCGTCCTCCGCCGAGCGCCTGTCCGCCCTGGAGGAGCGCACCGAACAACTCCTGGAGCGCACGCGTATCGCCCGGGAGCTGCACGACTCCATAGGTCACGCGCTGACGGTGGCGGTGGTGCAGGCGGGCGCGGCACGGGCTGCCGGCGACCCGGAATTCACCGACCGGGCTTTGGGTGCGATCGAGGAGACCGGCCGGGCCGCCCTGGAGGACCTGGAGCGGGTGCTGGGCGTGCTGCGCGAGTCGGAGCGTCCGGTGAGCGGCAGACCCACGCTGACCGACGCCGACCGGCTCCTGGAGTCGGCGCGTGCCTCCGGCGCCAAGGTCGACGCGGAGGTCTCCGGGCCGGTGGAGACGGTGCCGGGGCCGGTCTCCCGGGAGGGTTATCGCATCCTTCAGGAAGCGCTCACCAATGTGCTGCGCCACGCGGGATCCGTGCCGGTGCGGGTGCGGGTCACGGTCGCGAACGGCACGCTCGGCCTTGAGGTGCGCAATCCGTTCACGGCGCCGCCCGGACTTGGCCGGGGCAGTGGTCTGCGCGGGATACGCGAGCGCGCGGCCCTACTTGGGGGCCGCGCGCACACCGGGCCCGACGAGGGCGACTGGCAGGTGCACGTCGAACTGCCGCTCCGCTGATCTACGCTGGCCGGATGCCGGTCACCGTTCTCCTCGTCGACGACGAACCTCTGGTCCGCGCGGGTCTGCGGGCCGTGCTCGAAGCGCAGCCCGACATCGAGGTCGTCGGCGAGGCGGCGGACGGGGCCGCGGTGATCCCGCTGGTGCGGCAACTGCGGCCCGACGTGGTCGCGATGGACGTACGCATGCCGTTGCTGGACGGCATCGAGGCCACGCGCGCGGTGCTGCGTACCGTGGACGATCCGCCGAAGATTCTGGTGGTGACCACGTTCGAGAACGACGAGTACGTGTACGAGGCCCTGCGGGCGGGTGCCGACGGGTTCCTGCTGAAACGCGCCCGGCCCGCCGAGATCGTGCACGCCGTGCGGCTGGTCGCCGAGGGCGAGTCGCTGCTGTTCCCGGCCTCGGTGCGGCAACTGGCCGCCCAGTACGGCACGGAGGGCGGCGGCAACCGGGCCGCACGCGCCGCGCTGGAGCGGGCCCGGCTGACCGAACGGGAGGCCGAGGTGCTGCGCCTGATGGCGCGGGGGCTGTCGAACGCGGAGATCGCCGGGCGGCTGGTGGTGGGGACGGAGACGGTCAAGTCCCATGTGAGCGCCGTACTGGCGAAGCTCGGGGCGCGGGACCGTACGCAGGCGGTGATCGCGGCGTACGAGTCGGGGTTCGTGGCTCCGGGCTGATCCGGTGCTGTCGTACGGGTGCGGGGGTGCCCGACACTCGCCGGGGTCCGCTGCGCCGAGTACGATCCGCCCCACACGCGCACGAGCTGGGAGGACGGACGTTGGCGGGGCTGACCGGCGGCGATCCCTCGCTGCTGCGAAGGATCAATTCCGCGGTGGTGCTGCACGCGCTGCGTGCCACGGACTGCGCGACGCTCACGGAGATCACTCGGGTGACCGGGTTGTCCCGGCCGACCGTCGAAGGTGTCGTCGAAGGGCTCATCGAAGGCGGCCTCGTCGTGGAGAAGGCCGCCGACGAAGGAGCCACACGGCGTCAGGGGCGGCCCGCACGGCGGTTCCGGTTCCGGGCCGAGGCCGGGCATCTGCTGGGCCTGGAGATCGGGGCACATCGGGTCGCCGCGCTCCTGTCCGACCTGGACGGCCGGGTGCTGGGCGCCCAGGCCAAAGAGGTCGACGAGACGGCCGACGCCGACGAGCGCCTGGAGCGGTTGCGCGGGGCGGTCGCCGAGCTGCTGCGGCGGGCCGGGGTGGCGCGCGGCTCGCTGCGGGCGGTGGGGGTCGGCACGCCTGGGATCGTCGAGGCCGACGGCACCGTGCGGCTGGGCACCGCACTGCCCCAGTGGACGGGCCTGCGGCTCGGCGAGCGACTGAGCCGTTCCTTCAAGTGCCCGGTGCTGGTGGAGAACGACGCCAACGCGGCAGCCGTCGCCGAGCACTGGAAGGGCGCCGCGATCGACTCGGACGACGTGGTGTTCGTGCTGGCCGGGCTGAGCCCCGGCGCCGGTTCGCTGATCGGCGGGCGGCTTCACCGCGGGTACGGCGGGGCGGCCGGGGAAATCGGCGCGCTGCATCTGCTGGGCCGGGATGTCACCCCGGAGACGCTGCTGTCCACCACGGACGAGCCGCTGCACCCGCTGGACGAGCAGGCGGTCGCCCAGGTGTTCGCGCTGGCACGCAAGGGCGACCAGCGGGCCCGTGCCGCGGTCGAGCGGTTCATCCAGCGGCTGGTCCACGACGTCGCCGCGCTCGCTCTGGCGCTGGATCCGGAGCTGGTCGTCATCGGGGGCTGGGCAGCCGGTCTGGACGGCGTCCTGGAGCCGCTGCGCCGCGAACTCGCACGTTACTGTCTGCGTCCGCCCAGGGTAACGCTGTCCCTCCTCGGCGAGGCCGCTGTCGCCACCGGCGCCCTGCGCCTGGCCCTCGACCACGTGGAGGAGCAGCTCTTCGCGGTGGACGGGACGGTGACGGCACGCCGCTGAACTCGGCGGCATGTGGTCCGCCCGACTGTCCGGGGAACGTGTCGCGCCCCGGTGGAGTTCCGGGGCGCGGCGGGTGAGGTGTCCGGCGAGCGGGTGTGGTTCCCCGCAGGCCGGTGCGGGACCGACCTGTCTTGATCGCGTTACGAGGCCTGGCGTTCGGGGCCGTGGTGGATCTCCACGCCGCCCGAGTCGGCGAAGGTGAGCCGACAGGTGTCGGCGCGGTACGTGCCGACGGAGAGGGCCGCGGTCCGCCCGCCGGCGAAGAAGCGGGTGGTGACGACGAGGACGGGTGACCCGGGGAGCCGGTCGAGTTCCTTGGCGTCGTCCGCGCGGGCCGAGCCCAGCTCCACCGCACGGTCCTGACCCTCGAGGTCCAGGCGCTGCAGCTCGCGCAGCACGGCACGCGCGCGTGCGGGGCCGGACGGCGCGTCTATGCCCGACAGCTCGGGCACCGAGGACGCCGGGATGTAGAGCAGTTCGGCGGCGACCGGCTGGCCGTGGGAGACCCGGGAGCGGCGCACGATGTGCACGGCGTCGTCGGCGCTTGTCTCCAGGGCGGCGACGACGGCCGAGGGCGGCGCGGCCTCCGTGCAGTCGAGCGGCTGCCAGGCGTCACCGGGGGCGCCCGGCCAGGCGTGCTGTTCGGTGCCTACGGCGACGCCCACGCGCGGCGGGGCGACGGTCGTACCGACCCCGCGCCGACGCTGCAGCCGGCCTTCCAGTTCGAGCTGTTCGAGGGCCTGGCGGAGCGTGGCGCGGGCCACGCCGAAGCGGGCGGCGAGGTCGCGCTCGTTGGGCAGGATCTCGCCGACCGAGAACTCGGAGTCCAGTGCCTCACTGAGCACGGTCCTGAGATGCCAGTACTTCGGTTCCGGCACCGATTCCAGCTGCGTGGTCCCCACCCTGTCCTCCGCAATCGCCGTGATCCGGCGGCGTTTTAGCGCCCTTGTTTATTAAAGGTTGTTGCACTTATCTGCGACCATAGGACGCCCCCCACCCTTGGTCAAGACCAATCCTCGATCTCCTGCGCAACGCGGGGACCCCCGGCCGCGGAGCGTTCATGAGGCGTTCTCGCGGGGCCATCTTCGTGACATCACGGCAAAGCCCCCGTCGCAGGACGGGGGCTTTGGTGACAGGCCGGAGTCATCCGGTCGACAGGGAGTGCAGCTTGTCGGGATTGCGCACGATGTACACCGCGTGGACAAGACCGTCGACGACGTCCAGCTGGAAGACGCTGTCGGTTTTGTCCCCGAACAGCACCAGCACCGCGAGGCCGCCGTTGACCTCGAGGAAGCGGAAGGACAACGCCTCGGACGCGCCCTTGCCCGCGGCGCCGATGACGAAGCGGCCCACCTTGTCCGCGCTCTCCAGGATCCGCAGCGGCGCCTTGGCCTTGCCGCCGCTGTCGCCCACCAGCCGGACGTCCGGGGCGAGGAGCGCCATCAGCCCTTCGAGGTTGCCCCCGGCCGCCGCGGCGAGGAACCGTTCGGTCAGGTCCCGGCGCTGGGCCGGGTCGACCTCGTAGCGCGGCCGACGCTCGTCGACGTGCCGCCTGGCCCGTGCGGCGAGTTGGCGCACCGCCGCCTCCTCGCGGTCGAGTACGGCCGCGATCTCCGCGTAGGGGTGGCCGAAGGCCTCCCTGAGGACGAACACGGCGCGCTCCAGCGGCGACAGCGACTCCAGGACCACGAGGACGGCGAAGGAGACGGAATCGGCGAGCACCGCGCGCTCGGCGGTGTCGGGGACGGTGTCGGCGAAGTCGGTGACGTACGGCTCGGGAAGCCACGGGCCGACGTACGCCTCGGCCCGCGCCCGGATCTGGCGCAGCCGGTCGATGGCCAGCCTGGTGGTGACGCGCACCAGGTAGGCGCGCGGTTCGCGCACCTCTGTCCGGTCGGCGCCGGACCAGCGCAGCCATGCGTCCTGGACCACGTCCTCGGCGTCGGCGACGCGTCCGAGCATGCGGTACGCGACGCCCATGAGGACGGGACGGTGCTCTTCGAAGACGTCGGTGGCGGTGTCGGAGATCACGACTCCATCCCAGCCGACGCGTCCGGCGCTGTCCAGACGAATTCGAACCGTGCCGGCCCCGCCGGGGGGAACGGTCGGCGATCGGTCTCAACCTTGTGCTGCGCAGGGCGCGTTGACGAGCCTACGGCGACGGGTGCGCGACGGGCCGAGCGGCGGGACGACCTACAGCCAGGGGCTACCCGTCGGTAGTAATTGCTGACAAGGTGTCTATGGCGTCCGTCCGTCAGACCCCGCACGAGGAGTACCCCATGTCCGCCTCCATCTCCTTCAAGGTCCCCACCCAACGCGGCCCGCAGGGCGTGAGCGTCGCCTACGCGCGCGTGGGCGAGGGCGAGCCGCTGGTCCTGCTGCACGGCATAGGGCACCACCGGCAGGCGTGGGACCCGGTGGTGGACATCCTCGCGGCCGAACGTGAGGTGATCGCCGTGGATCTGCCCGGTTTCGGCGCGTCCCCGGCGCTGCCGGACGGCATGGCCTACGACCTGCCCACGACGAACACCGTGCTCGGCGCCCTGTTCGAGGCGCTGGAGCTGGACCGCCCGCATGTAGCGGGCAACTCACTGGGCGGACTGCTGGCCCTGGAACTGGGCCGTGAGCGGCGCGCACGGTCCGTCACCGCCCTCTCCCCCGCCGGTTTCTGGTCCGAGGCGGAGCGGCGCTACGCGTTCGGTGTCCTGATCGCGATGCGGCAGATCTCCCAGCGGCTGCCGGTGCCGCTGGTCGAGCGACTCGCGCGGACCGCGGCCGGCCGCACCGCCCTGACGAGCACGATCTACGCCCGGCCCGCGCGGCGTTCACCCGAGGCCGTGGTCGCCGAGACCCTCGCCCTGGCGCGGGCCACCGGGTTCGACGCGACCCTGCGGTCTGGCGCCTCCGTGCGCTTCACCGACGACCTGCCGGGGATCCCGGTCACCGTGGGCTGGGGCACCCGGGACATGCTGCTCGTGCGCCGTCAGGGCGTCCGCGCCAAGCAGATCATCCCCAAGGCCAGGCTGGTGCGACTGCCCGGCTGCGGGCACTGCCCGATGAACGACGACCCGGCGCTGGTCGCGCGCGTCATCCTGGACGGCAGCCACTGACGGGCGCGCGATCCCGCTCAACGCGCCTGCTCCGAGGGCGACTCCGGCGCCGACCAGCGCACTGCCCACAGCCTGCGGAAGGCCGTAGGAGCCGGTTCCGGCGAACGGGGCGGTGCAGGCGGCGGCCACGGGAATGAGCCCGGACAAGAGCGTGGCCCGCTCCGCACCGATCGGCTGCATGCCCATGTACCAGCACACGAACCCGACGACGGCGACGCCCGCCGCCTGCCGCGCCTGCACGCACGCGTGTTCCGACGGTTTCGGGGTGCGTCCGGTCCTGGGGTACGCGCATCTGACGTCGGCGCGGATCCGGGCCGGGGTACGGCTCATGGCCGAGGCGGTCGCGGGGTGACGGCCGGGACACTCGCGCGGTGACCGCCAGGGCAGTTGCGGGGTGACGGGCCCGGCGGGTGGCGCCTGGTTCGTCCGCCGGTTCCCTTGTGTCCTCGGCCAGTTGTTCACTTGCGATTTCCATGTGCGCTGCGGCGCCCCAGTAGTTGTGGCAGTGCACACTGGCCGGTTCCTGACCCCGGAGGCGCATTTATGTCACACCGTCCGTTTCCCGGCCGCCGCAGCGTCCTGCGCGGCTCCCTCGCCGCATCGGCGGCCCTCTCCCTGCCCACCGCTCTCGGCTCGGCTCCGGCGTTCGCCCTGTCCGGGCGTCCCGAGGCGGGCTGGGGCGTGCAGGCGGGCGACGTGACCACCGACTCGGGCCTGATCTGGGTGCGCTCGGACCGTCCTGCCCGGATGATCGTGGAGACGGAGACGTCGGCCACCGAGTCGTTCCGGCACCCGCACAGATGGCAGGGGCCGCTGCTGGACGCCGACACCGACTTCACCGGCACCACCCGGCTGCACGGGCTGCCGTCCGGCGAGCAGATCCACTACCGCGTGCTGCTCACCGACCCGGACGACCCGCGCCGTACCGGCGAGCCGGTGGCCGGCACCTTCCGCACCGTCTCGCCGAGTCGGCGCAAGGGCGTGAAGTTCCTGTGGTCCGGCGACCTGGCGGGCCAGGGCTGGGGCATCAACCCCGACATCGGCGGCTTCCGGATCTACGACGCGATGGCGAAGCTCGACCCCGACTTCTTCCTGTGCAGCGGCGACAACATCTACGCCGACGGCCCGATCGCGTCGACGCAGGCGCTGCCCGACGGCAGCCTGTACCGGAACGTCACCACCGCGGAGAAGTCGAAGGTCGCCGAGACCCTCGCCGAGTTCCGCGGCGCCTTCCGCTACAACCTGCTCGACGAGAACCTCAAGCGGTTCAACGCCCAGGTCCCCTCGATCATCCAGTGGGACGACCACGAGGTGCGCAACAACTGGTACCCGGGCGAGGTGATCGCCGCCTCCGACACGCGTTACACCGAGAAGAGCGTGGACGTCCTCGCGGCGCGCGCCCGGCGGGCGTTCAGCGAGTACTTCCCGATCTCGACGCTGCGGCCGGGTGCCAAGGATGGTCGCGTCCAGCGTGTCATGCACCAGGGCCCGCTGCTCGACGTGTTCCTCCTGGACATGCGGACCTACCGCAACGCCAACTCCCCCGACGACCAGACGGTGGACCCGCAGGGCATCCTCGGCGCCGAGCAGCTGGAGTGGCTCAAGCGGGAGCTGTCCCGGTCGCGTGCGGTGTGGAAGGTGATCGCCGCGGACATGCCGCTCGGCCTGGTCGTGCCGGACACCACGGAGGGCAAGCCGAACATCGAGGCCGTGGCGCAGGGCGACCCGGGTGCGCCGTTGGGCCGTGAGCTGCAGATCGCGGAGCTGCTGCGGTTCATCAAGCACCGGCGGATCACCGGCACGCTGTGGCTGACGGCCGACGTGCACCACACGTCGGCCCAGCACTACCAGCCGTCGCGGGCGAAGTTCACCGACTTCGAGCCGTTCTGGGAGTTCGTCTCCGGCCCGCTGAACGCCGGTGCCTTCCCGGCCAGCGCGCTCGACGGCACGTTCGGTCCGGAACGGGTGTTCGTGAAGGCGCCGACCGCGTCGAACGTCTCGCCCGCCGAGGGTTACCAGTTCTTCGGCGAGGTCGACATCGACGGCGACAGCGGGGAACTGACGGTGCGTCTGCGCGAGCAGGACGGCACCGTACTGTTCACCCAGACGCTGCAGCCGGGCCGGGTCGGCCAGTAGGCGCGGCGGGAGCTGACGGCCCGCTCACTCCCGTACCCTCTCAGGTGTGCCGCGCGCCGGCGTCATCCCCCGGTGCGCGGCACTTCCGTATCCCCCGCCAACTCCCGGCCTCGCGGGACGTCTTCGCAGGTCAGGCCGATTGTCAGTGGTCGCCTTTACGGTTTTTCCCATGACGCGATCTCTCCAGGCCGTGGCCTATCGGCAACCCTCCGTGCTGCGGTCCGCGGCGGGCGGACACCAGCTCGGACTCGAGACCTCCCGGGGTGCGACGCCCACGGGTGTCGAGGACCATCCGCGCTTCTTCGCAGGCTTTCTGACGTCGCCTCGGATCGCCGCGGCCGGGCTGCTCGCGGTGGCCGACGTGGCGGCCGCGCGGTACTACCAGCCGCAGTTGCGCGCCTCGCTCGACCCGGTGGTGACGGGCAATGGCGACCGGCTGCGCTTCGAGTCCTTCTCCGGCTGCGGCGGGGTGTACGCGCGCCTGGACGTCCTCGCCCCCGGTCTGGACGGCGCCGAGGTGGGGCACGGCACGACGAACGTGGACGTCAACAACCCGCTGCGCGAGGCCCTGTCCCGGATCGGCGGCGAGGATCCGCTCCATCTCCGGGTCGGCCCTGAGGAGTTGGCGGTCACCACGCTGGACGGCCCGGTCCTGGAGAAGAAGGTGCCGCTGCCCGACCGGTGGCTGCGCGGCTTCGCGGAGGCACAGGTCATAGCGGCCGGGTTCGACCTGCGGGCGGAACTGCGGGCGGACGAGGCGGTGCGGTTCCTGCGCGCGCTGCCCAAGCCGGGCGGCGGTCGCCAAACCGCGGGCGGGCCGCGCTGGGTGGTGCCGGTCGGCCGGGGTCTGCGGCCGACGACCCGGGCGGTGCCGGGAGCGGTGTGCCTGCCCGGCCCCGAGCGACTGGCCGCGCTCCAGCGGGTCCTGCGGTATGCGACGGCTCTGCGGGTGTACGGCCCCGCGGTCACCGGTGCCGGCGCGCGGGCCGGCGGGACGGCGGCCGCCTGGGAGGTCGTCCTGCCCGGCATGCGCCTCACGCTCACCCTGTCGCCCGACGCGTCGCGCGGTTTCTCCGGCGAGGGCGGCGTCCTGGACGCGCTCGCCACCGACGAGGCCGCCGAGGACGCGGAGCTGATCGCGGTCCTGCTGGCGTGGGAGCCCCGCGTGGACGTCGCCGACCTCGCCGCCGCCTCCGGTCTCACACCGGAGCGGGTGCGGGCCGCGCTGGTCCGCCTGGGCACCTCGGGCCGCGTGGGGTACGACACGGCGGAGGCGGCCTACTTCCACCGGGAGCTGCCGTACGACGCCGAGCGCGTCGACCGCCACAATCCCCGGCTGCGTTCGGCCCGGGCGCTGGTGGCCACGGGCGCCGTCGCCCTGGACGGCGCGGTGGGGACGGTGACCGCCGAGGACGGTCATGTGCACCGGGTGCGTGACGACGCCGGGGTGCTGAGCTGCAGCTGCCCGTGGTGGGCGAAGTACCGGGGCGGGCGCGGACCGTGCAAGCACTCGCTGGCCGTGCGGATGGTGCGACGCGGCTCGGCCGTGGCGCGGGAACTGACGGGAATCGACGGGGGTGTGCGATGAGTGCGCTGATCGAGGCGGTACGGGCGGGGCGTACGGACGAGACGCTGCGGCTGCTGGGAGAGCTGACGGATGCCGAACGGCGGGCACGATTGCCGGAGTTGAAGGCGCTGCGCAAGGAGATGCGGACCGCGGAGTGGGACCGCCGGCGCAGCGTCGGTGCGGCGCTGCACGCGGCTGGGGCGGCGTGCCACACGGGTGCCGCGGCCGCGGCGAGCTGGCTCTCGGCGGCCGATCTGCGCTGGCGGCAGGCCTCCCCCGAACTGCTGCTCAAGGCTCTGGAGGGCCGCGACAGCGGGTGGCTGCGCGATGTGGCACAGCGGCTGGCGCAGCGGCCCGTGTCCGCCGAAGTGCCGTACGAGCTGATGTCCGGGCTGGTACACCGGGCCGGGTGCGAGGTTCCGGTGACGGACGCGTATGTGGCCGGCTGGGTCCGGTACATCGGCGGCCCATGGGGCCGCGGCTCCGTGGTCGAACGGCTGCGCCGGGAGCCGGACCTGGTCCCGCTGGTGATCGGTCTCTTCGAGCTCACGGACCTGCGGGAGGTCCGCTGGATGTTCGGCGAGGGGCCCGGTTCCTGGCAGAACGCGCTCGCGGAGCTCACCCGGGTCGGCAGCCTGGACCGCAAGGTGGTGCTGGACGCCTGTGTGGCCCGGCTGCTGCGCGGCGGCGGCCCGACCGACCACCGGGTGTTTCTCCCGCTGCTTGTGCGTCTCGAGCTCACGCGCGCGGAGGAGCATGAGCGCGCCGCCGACTGGACCGCCCTGGCGCGCGATGCCGCCTCTCCCGTCGCCGCGCACGCGCAGTCGGTGCTCGCCGCCCTCGCGTTGGACGGGGAGCTGACGTCCAGGCAGTTGGCGGAGGCATCGGAAGGGCTGCTGTTCCGCAGCGAGAAGAAGCTGGTGCGGGCCCAGCTCGTCCTGCTCGGCAAGGTCCTCACCCGTGACCCGGCCGCGGCAGCGGCGCTGCTGCCCGTGGCGGCACAGGCGTTCGGGCACGAGGACACGCAAGTGCAGGAGCGGGCGCTGAGGCTGGTGGAGCGCCACGCGAAGAAGCTCACGTCCGAAGACCTCCGTACGGAACTGTCCCGCGCGGCCGAGCAGTTGACGCCCGCGCTGCGCACTCGGGCGGAACGCACCCTGGGCATCGCGGTGGCGGACCCGGCGCCAGCGGTGTACGAGGAGGTGCTCCCGCCCGCCCCGGAGCCCGTACGGCTCGCCGAAGCGCCGGAAACGGCGGTGGAACTCGCCGAGGAGGTGGGGGCGTTGCTGGCGTCCGGTGGCGACGTGGCCACCTTCGAGCGGGCGCTGGACGGTCTGGTGCGGCATGCGTACGGCGACTCGGACGCCTTGCTGGATGCGCTCGGTCCGGTGATCGAGCGCCGCTGGTGGGCCACCACGGAGCCGGGCCACTGGCGGCACGCGGAGACGTACTTCAGCCCCATGCACCACCACCTCCAGGGCGCCCAGGACGCCCTCGACCTGCTCCTCGCCACGCTGAGCGGACGCGTGCGGACGTCGACGCTCCACTCGGCCGTGGGACGGCACGAGCCGACCGGGAACGGCTGTGTGCACCGGGGCCTCGCAAGCGCGTTCGACGCCCGGATCAGGGAGGTGGTGTACCGGCTGCGTACCGAGCCGCTGCCGCTGCTGCTGTCGACGCCCACGTGGGGCACGGGCCTGCTGGAACCTGACGAGCTGGTGGAGCGGCTCGACACCTACCGGCGCCTGGACGCCCGGGTGTCGGAGGCCGACTTCGCGCAGGCGCTGCTGCGAGTGCGCCGGTCCGACCGCACCGCGTGCCTCGCGGCGGTGGAACGGGCGGCGGCGCTCGGCACACGCGAGGGCGAACGGCTGGCCCGCTGGCTGGCGGCCGGGGATCCCGCCCTGCCCCTGGCCCGGCGGCGGACCTCGGGGACGCGGATCGTCGTCGAACTCGGTGAACTGCCGGAGCTCCAGGAGGACTTCCCGGCCGACTTCCGGATACTGGGCCGCCCGACGAGCGCCTTCGGCCAGAGCCGGTACTGCTCCCACTGGAGTCCCGAGATACGTGGGCACTGGCTCGCCGTGCTTCCGGAGCGGCGCGAGCTGGTGGCGGCGCGGTTGGTGCACGACCTGTCGCAGGCCGCCGAGTACGACACGCGGGGCGCGGCCGGCGCGCTGCCACTGCTCGCCGAGTCCGGCGGCGAGGCGGGCGAGTGCGTGCACCTGTGCCTGGCGTACGGGCTGGGGGCGCGGCATCCGGAGGACCGGCTCGCCGCCGTGGACGCGCTGTTGGTGCTCGCTGCACGCGGACAGCTCGACACGGCGCGCCTGGGCGCCGACCTCGGGCAGCTGGTCCGGCGCGGCGCGGTCAAGCCGTTGCGACTGGCCGAGTCGGCGCGGACGGCGGCGGCCACGGGGGCGAACGCGACGATCTGGGAAATGCTCCGCAACGCCCTGCCGGTACTGCTCGCCGACCTCGCGACCGCGGGTCCGGCGGGCTCGGCGGGTCGGTCGGTACCGGCCCGCGGGCTCGGCGATCTGCTGGCCGTGGCCGCCGAGTGCGCCGAGCGGTCCGGGGCGCGCGGTGAGCTGCCCCACCTGTCGCAGACAGCCGGCCGACGGGGTTCCTCTCGGCTGGTGAGCCAGGCCCGGCGGCTGCACGACGCGCTGGCCGAGCAGACGGCCGCACGATCGGCCGCGTGATCCTAAAAGCCCGTCCCAGGGCCGTCACCTGGGAGGAAGCCAGTAGTCAAAAGAACAACAAATGGTGCAGAACCATGCTTTACCCATCGGTCACAGAGCGTTCGTGATCACGCAACACCCTTCCTTCACAGTGGCTGCATGACTCGAGACATGTCTGATGTGACGCGGGCGAAGCACGGGCGGCCCGTGCACCACTGGCGGCGGGATGTCGTCGAACTCGCCGCACTCTTCACGGCCGTCGCGGTAGCGGACGCTTTGGCGAACCTGATCGGGCACGGGCCCGACGGCCCGGCGCTGCTGGTGATCTCGGCGGCCGCGCTGATCGCGACGGCGGGATTCCACACGTGGTGGGCACGGCGCCACGGCCACGCGCCGCCCGTCGGCGATACCGGTGCCCGGCCGCTCGCCGTGCTGCGAAAGGCCGGGCCGTCCGACGAACAGGCGGCGACGCCCGCTGCCGTGGAGGCGGCGAGCGTGCTGTGGCGGATGCGGACGACGGTGAAGGACGAGCCGGGGACGCTGGCTGCGCTGTGCACGGCGCTGGCCGACCGACGGGTGGACATCCTGAGCCTGCAGGCGCATCCCCTGGCCGAGGGCACGGTGGACGAGTTCCTGCTGCGTGCCCCGGCCGACCTGCCCGCGGCGGAGATCAACCGGGAGATCTCGCTGGCCGGGGGTTCGAGCACCTGGATCGAGCGGGCCGACGCACACGACTTGGTGGACGCCCCGACCCGGATCCTCGGTCTCGCCGCGCGCACCGCGCTGGATACGGCCGAACTCCCGCTGGCGCTAAGGCAGTTGCTGGGCCGGTGCACGATCCGGTCGCTGCCCGCCGCATCGGTCGGCGGGGGCCGGGGGCCGGAGGCGGTGCCGGTCGAGGGCGCACTGGAGGACACCGTGCTGCGGCTGCGGGCTCCGGAAGGCGGAGTGATCACCGTGGAGCGGCCGTATCTGCCGTTCACCCCCACCGAGTTCGCCCGGGCGCGGGCCCTGGTGGAACTGGACACGCGGCTCGGTCCGCGCATCCCGCGCAGCCAGGACGTGCTGACGCTGCCCGAGGGCAACGCGATCGCCGTGCGCCGGGCCGACACGAACGATGTGGAGGCGGCCAAGGCGATGCACGAGCGGTGCTCGGCGCGCACGCTCGGTATGCGCTACCACGGGCCGGTCGGTGACGCGGACCGCTATCTGAACCACCTCCTCAGCCCCCGTTTCGGGCGGACGCTGGCCGTGCAGACCGCGTCGGGGCGGATCGTCGGCCTCGGTCACCTGCTGTGGGACGGCGACGAGACGGAGGTCGCCCTGCTGGTCGAGGACGAGTGGCAGCGGCGCGGCATCGGCGCCGAACTGCTGTGCCGGCTGGTGGCGATGGCGGTCGAGGCGGGCTGCGAGAGCGTGTACGCGGTGACGCAGGCGTCCAACACCGGAATGGTCGCCGCGATGCGCGGCCTCGGCCTGCCGCTCGACTACCAGATCGAGGAGGGCACCCTGGTCATCACGGCCCGTCTGGACGCCACACCGGTGGCGTCCAGACTGCCGTACGACAGCATGCAGACGCAGCTCGGCGGGCCGACGGGCCGGGCCTGACACCACGACCACGCACCGACCGTCGATCGACTCGGCAACGGCCCGGCGGATTCCGCCGGGCCGTTCGCCATCCGTGCCCCGGGCTCGGCCGCTCAGCCCACGGTCAACCGGTGGTCCATCGGCGCCGCCCCCTCCGCTCCCCCACCCAGCGCGCTGTCCAGGTCCGCCCACAGATCGTCGACGTCCTCCAGCCCGACCGACAGCCGTAGCAGCCGGTCGCTCACCCCGGCGTCCCGGCGATCCGCCACGTCCACGATGCGGTGGCTGATGGAGGCCGGATGCTGGATCAGGGTGTCGACGCTGCCCAGGCTCACGGCCGGGGTGATCAGCCGGACCCGCGAGATGACCTCGTGCGGGTCACCGTGCGTCTCGAAGGCGATCATCGCGCCGCCGAGCCGGGGATAGCGGACGCGGGCGATGCGCGGGTCCTCGGCGAGCCGGCGGGCCAGTTCGGCGGCGTTCGCGGAGGCGGCGCGCACCCGCACCGGCAGCGTGGACAGGCCCCTGAGCAGCAGATAGCCCGCGAGCGGATGGAGCACACCGCCGGTGGCGAACCGTATCTGCCGCAGCTGCCGTGCGAACTCCTCGTCGCAGGCCACCACGCCCGCCAGCACGTCCCCGTGTCCGCCGAGGTACTTGGTGGCGCTGTGCAGCACCAGCCGGGCGCCGTGCTCGGCCGGACGTTGCAGTACCGGGGTCGCGAACGTGTTGTCGGCGAGCAGCGGCACCGAGCCACAGGCGTGGGCGATGGCGCGCAGGTCGAGTTCGGCGAGGGTCGGGTTGGCCGGGGACTCGACCAGCACCAGCCCGGTGTCCGGGCGCAGCGCGTCCGTGATCCCGGCCGGATCGGTCCAGGTGACCTCGGTGCCGAGCAGCCCCGCGGTCAGCAGGTGGTCGCTGCAGCCGTACAGGGGGCGTACGGCGACGACATGGCGCAGGCCCGTCGTGGAGCGGGCCAGGAGGACCGCGCTCAGCGCTGCCATGCCGCTGGCGAACGCGACCGCGGCCTCGGTGCCTTCGAGGCGGGCGAGGGCGGTCTCGAAGCGGGCCACCGTCGGGTTGCCCAGCCGGCCGTACACCGGCGGCCCGTCCGGCGCGGCGCCGGTGGCGGCGAACGCGTCGATGCGGGCGGCCTCGCCCCGGCTGTCGTAGGAGGGGTAGGTGGTGGACAGATCGATCGGTGCGGCGTGCAGTCCCTGCCGGGCGAGGTCGTCGCGGCCGGCGTGGACGGCTTCGGTGGCGAGTGCTCTCGACGCGGTGCGCGCCTCGCCGGGTGCGCGGAGGTCTCCCGCGCGGGTGTCGTGTACTCGGGTGCTGGCTGAGTCCATGGCCGAAGGGTGAACACCGAACGGGTCACAGGAATCAAACACCGTGCTACGTTCGGCCAATGGCCGAATCTGTCGTACTGGATCCGGTGGACCTCCATCTGCTGCGCCTGCTGCAGAACGACGCCCGGACCACCTATCGCGACCTCGCCGCCCAGGTGGGTGTCGCGCCGTCCACCTGTCTGGACCGGGTGACCAGGCTGCGCCGCTCCGGCATGATCCTCGGCCACCAGCTGCGGCTCGATCCGGCCCGCCTCGGCCGTGGTCTGGAGGCACTGTTGTCCGTCCAGGTCAGGCCGCACCGCCGGGAGTTGGTCGGCCCGTTCGTCGAGCGGATCCGTGCGCTGCCCGAGTCACGGACGGTGTTCCATCTCACCGGTCCCGACGACTACCTCGTGCATGTGGCCGTGGCCGACATGGCGGATCTGCAACGCCTGGTCCTCGACGAGTTCACGGCTCGGCGCGAAGTGGCCCGCGTGGAGACCCGGTTGATCTTCCAGCAGTGGGACTGCGGCCCCCTGCTGCCCCCGGCCGCGCCCACCACGGAGTCGGGGACACCCAAGTGACGTCGACCCGGTCGACGTACGAGGATGGACCGCATGTCTGAGACCAAGAGCCTGCTGCCCCGCGAGGTCGCCGACGCCTACGTCGACGAGCTCATCGCCCTCGATCCGGTCATCGGCACGTACCTCGGTGTGAAGGAGAGCGCGAGCAGACTGCCCGATTTCTCGCCCGCGGGCCAGGAGGCCACGGCGGAACTGGCCCGGGCCACGCTCGCCAGGCTCGACGCGGCCGAGCGGCAGCCCGGTGCGAACAGCGAGGTCGAGCGCCGCTGCGCCCGTCTGCTGCGGGAGCGGCTGACCGCCCAGCTCGCCGTGCACGACGCCGACGAGGACCTGCGCGCGGTCGGCAACATGCACACGCCCGCGCACGCGGTGCGCGACGTCTTCACCGTGACGCCGACGCGGACCGACGAGGACTGGGCGGCCATTGCCGAGCGGCTGCGCGCCGTCCCGGCCGCGCTGGAGGGCTACCGCGAGTCCCTGGCGCTCGGCCTGGACCGGAAGCTGTACGCCGGTCCGCGCCCGACCGCCACCCTCGTCGAACAGCTCACGGAGTGGTCGGACACCGACGGCGAGGGCCGCGGGTGGTTCGAGGACTTCGTCTCGGCCGGGCCCGAGGCGCTGCGCGCCGAACTGGACGGCGCCGCCCGGTCGGCGACCGCGGCCGTCGTGGAGCTGCGGGACTGGATGCGGGACGTGTACGCCCCGGCCGTCGAGGGCGCTCCCAACGCGGTGGGCCGGGAGCGGTACGTGCGCTGGGCCCGCTACTTCAACGGCACCGACCTGGACCTGGACGAGGCGTACGCGTACGGCTGGTCCGAGTACCACCGCCTCCTCGGCGAGATGCGGCGGGAGGCCGAGAAGATCCTGCCCGGCGCCGCGACGCCATGGGTGGCGCTCGCCCATCTCGACGAGCACGGCACGCACATCGAGGGCGTCGAAGAGGTCCGGGAGTGGCTGCAGGACCTGATGGACCGGGTGATCCAGGAGCTGGACGGCACGCACTTCGAACTCGCCGAGCGGGTGCGGAAGGTGGAGGCCATGATCGCCCCGCCTGGCAGTGCGGCGGCCCCCTACTACACGGCCCCGTCGGAGGACTTCTCCCGCCCCGGCCGCACCTGGCTGCCGACGATGGGCCAGACCCGGTTCCCGGTGTACGACCTGGTGTCGACCTGGTACCACGAGGGCGTGCCGGGCCACCACCTCCAGCTCGCGCAGTGGGCGCACGTCGCCGAGAACCTCTCGCGCTACCAGGCCACCATCGGCGGGGTCAGCGCGAACGCGGAGGGCTGGGCGCTGTACGCCGAGCGGCTGATGGACGAACTCGGCTACCTCACGGACCCGGAACACCGGCTGGGATATCTCGACGCGCAGATGATGCGGGCGGCCCGGGTGATCGTCGACATCGGTATGCACCTGGAACTGGAGATCCCGGCGGACTCGCTGTTCCACCCGGGTGAACGCTGGACGCCGGACCTGGCCCAGGAGTTCTTCGCCGCGCACAGCAGCCGGCCGGCGGACTTCGTGGAGAGCGAGCTGACCCGGTATCTGACCATTCCGGGCCAGGCGATCGGCTACAAGCTCGGCGAGCGCGCCTGGCTGATGGGCCGTGCCAACGCCCGCGAGCGGCACGGCGACGCGTTCGACCTCAAGGCCTGGCACATGGCGGCGCTGTCCCAGGGTTCGCTGGGATTGGACGACCTGGTCGACGAACTGTCGGCGCTCTGAGACGGGACCGGTGCCGCGCGCGGGACGAGGTGCGCGGCACCGGCCGGTTCAGTCCGTGAGGCGTCGCAGCTGGACGAGGCCGAGCCAGGTCTCCGGCCTCGGCCTGGCGTAGGCGGCGCGCACCGCGTACCGGCCCGGTTCCAGCGGGACGCGCAGATGCTCGGCGCGGTCGGCCTCGTCGCCGGGCCAGGCGGAGTCGAACAGGACGACCGGGCCGGGCACGTTCCAGCGCACCTCGTTCTCCCACACGGCCGCGTCGAGGGCGGCGGGCACTTCGGCCAGGAGTTCGTCCTCGGAGTTCGCGGCACTCCACCGCACGAAGGTGCCGTGGTCGGGAAGGTAGGCGGTGGAGGCCGGTTCGTCGCCGAGGACCAGGGCCACGCTGTCGCCGACAGGGAGCAGTCCGACGTACCCGTCGACCTCGCACGCCCGGTCGTAGTCCGTGGCCATGTCCTCGCCGTCCGCCCCCGCCCAGAAGGAGAGCACCGTCTCGGGGACCACCACCAGCGGGCCACCGCCCGACTCCACCCAGTCCACCGCGCCTGGATCCGCGTATCGCGCCATGGGGCAGAACCTACACGGGCGGCGACCGTGCCGGATTCACGGTTCCCCGACCCGTCCGGTACGCCCCCGAGTGCCCGGATCAACAGCCGCAGTCTCCCCCCACCGGCACGGTCAGGGGGTCGGCCGGCCGGCTCTCGCGGCCCTGCCAGGTCTCGTAGGCGAAGCCCTCGCGCACCCAGTACTCGAAGCCGCCGAGCATCTCCTTGACCTGGTAGCCGAGTTCGGCCAGGGCCAGTGCGGCGCGGGTGGCGCCGTTGCAGCCGGGGCCCCAGCAGTACGCCACCACGGGCACGGACCTGTCGAGGAGCCGCTCGGCCTGCTCGGGGATGAGGTCGGTCGGCAGATGGACCGCGCCGGGGACATGTCCCTGGTCCCAGGACTCGGTGGAACGGCAGTCGAGGACGACGAAGCCCGGGTCGCCGCCGGCCGCGTGCGCGGCGGCCACGTCTGAGACGTCGGTGTGGAAGGCCAGGCTCGCCCGGAAGTGGGCGGCGGCCTCGGCGGGGGCGGTCGGGGCGATCCGCAGGACGGGGTTGACGGGGACGGTCGTGGTGTTGGTCATGACCAGAAAACTACGGCCGGTGGTCGCCTTCCTGAAGGGACCTTCCACGGCGCGGCCCTTGAACGGCCGTGGATTCCCTGTTATCCCTCGCTCATGACCGCGTATTCCCCGGACGCCACCGACTGGCGCATCCTCGACGTCCTCCAGCGCGAGGGCCGCGCCAGTTTCGCCGAACTCGCGCGCGCCGTCTCGATGTCGGCGAGCGCGGTCACCGAGCGGGTACGCCGTCTGGAGGAGGCCGGCGTGATCCAGGGGTACGCGGCGGTCGTGGACCCGGAGCGGCTGGGGCTGCCGATCCTGGCGTTCGTGCGGCTGCGCTATCCGAACGCCAACTACAAGCCGTTCCACGACCTGGTGGCCGCGATGCCGGAGATCCTGGAGGCCCACCATGTGACGGGCGACGACTGCTTCGTCATCAAGGTCGCCGCGCGGTCGATGCGGCACCTGGAGGAGATCTCGGGCCGGATCAGCACACTCGGATCGGTGACGACGAGCGTGGTGTACTCCTCCCCGCTGCCCAGGCGCCCGCTGGGCCACTAGGCGCTCCGCTGGAAGCGCGTTGACGAACCCGCGGGCCGGTGAGGACCGGTCGCTGCGGCCTCCGCAGGCTCAGAGCACCACGGCTGCCCCGTTGTTGCTCTTGTCCTCACCTCGGCCCTATACGCGCCGCTTGCCCACTCTCACTCCCATGGTCCGCGCGATGGCCCGGGCGGCCGGGGTCGAGCGCAAGCGGGGCATCGCCGATCGGCTCGCGGGGCGCGACGGTCGTGTCGAGCGGGTCGAGGTCTTCCTCGGCGAGCAGCGTCTCGTGCTCAACCTCGCGGGTGGGCATCCCAAGGCCGAGGTGTGCACGGAGGTCCGCGGCGTGGTGCTCTCGCGGCGCCCGGTGGCCCTCGACGAGTGGGTGCGGGAACTCGCGAGCGCGGTCGCGGCCCGTGCACAGTCCGACGCGCGGGCACGGGTTGCACTGGAGCGGCTGGTTCTCGGGGAGTAAGGATGTCGTCTCCCCGGCCCCGCGTGCGGCCGGGGACCGGCTGCTCGGCGTGGACGCACCCGGGCATACGGAAGCGGCCACGCAGGCCCGTGCACGGCGCACCCGGGGCGGTGGTCAACCGAACCTTCGCTGCTCGCTACCTGCAACGGCGGACACGCCCGCAGACGCGACCGGGTAGCAAATCCGTCCTCATCGGCCGCAACGTACCTGCGTCCGCGCGGTTTTCGTCCGCCTCGCCCCGCCTCAGCCGACACCCCGCTGACGAACGGCCGACCCCGATCTGCCCTTCACCACCTCGAGTTGGGCGTGGATCCGGCGGCGCAGGTCGGCGACGTGGCTGACGATGCCGACGCTGCGGTCGCGTTCGCGCAGGGAGTCGAGGACGTCGAGGACCTCGTCGAGGGTCTGGTCGTCGAGGCTGCCGAAGCCCTCGTCGATGAAGAGGGTGTCGAGGCGGACCCCGCCGGCCTCGTCCGTGACGACGTCCGCGAGGCCCAGGGCGAGGGCGAGAGAGGCGAAGAACGTCTCGCCGCCCGACAGCGTCGCCGTGTCCCGTTCGCGGCCGGTCCAGGCGTCGACGACGTGCAGTCCGAGTCCGCTGCGCCCGCGTCCGGTGCGGTCGTCGGAGTGGACGAGGGTGTAGCGCCCGGCGGACATGCGCCGCAGGCGTACGGTCGCGGCGGCGGCGACCTGTTCCAGACGGGCCGCGAGGACGTACGACTCCAGGCGCATCTTGCGCTCGTTGTCCGCCGAGGTGCCCGCGGTGAGGCCGGCCAGGCGGGCCACGCGGTCGTACTCCTCGCGCAGGGGCGCCAGCCGTCGTACGCCATCGGCCGCGCGCGCGGAGAGCCGGTCCAGTTCGCCGCAGCAGCGGGCGGCCCAGTCGCGCGTGGAGGCGGCGTCGCGCAGCCGCTGGGCGGCCTCGGCGGCGTCGCGTTCCGCCGCGTCGAGGTCGGCGGGCGGCTGCTGCGCGGCCGCGGCGGTGTCGGCCTCGGCGAGGACCCCGCGTACGGCGGCCTCCTCCGACTGCCAGGCGTCCAGGCGCCGTTGGAGTTCGCGGTGGGCACTGCCGTCGAGGAGGGCGGCGGCCGCGGCCTGCGGGGTGTCGAACCCTGCGCGGTAGGCGGCGTCGGCGAGGCGCGCGTCGGCGTCCTTGAGCCGCTGGGCGGTGTCCTCGGCGATGCGCGCGGTGTCGGCGGCGTCGGTGAGGAGGGCGACCTGTCCTTCCAGCTGCGCGGCCCGTACGGCCACGCTGGTGGCGCTGCCCCGGGCCTGCGCCAACTCCTCCTCCAGCGCGGTCCGTTCGTGTTCCAGGCTCTCGCGCCGGGTCAGGCGTGCGGCGGCGCGCACGGCGGCCTGCTGCCGGTCGGCGAGGCGCCGCTCGCGCTCGTGCTCGGCGCGGCGCAGCTCCTCATGGGCGGCGTGCAGCCCGGAGGCGTCACGGCGGGCCTGCGTGTACCGCTGCTCCAACTCGTCGGCCTCGGCGGCGAGTCGGTCCGTCGGGGTGTCGCCCGCCTCGGCGGTGGCGGCGGCCAGGGCCTCCCGGACGACGCCGAGCCGCCGCTCGCCCTCGGCGCGCTGTTCGTCGGCGCGCTGGTGGGCGGCGAGGGCCCGCTCCTCGGCCTCGCGGTCGACGTGCCCGGCGATCCTGCGGGCGGGGGCGGGGTGTTCTGTGGCGCCGCAGACGGCGCAGGGTGCGCCGTCGGTGAGGTTCGCGGCGAGTTCGGCCGCGATGCCGTTAAGGCGCTGTTCCTTGAGGTCGAGCCAGTGGGTACGGGCCGTAAGGGCGCGCTCCTCCAAGTCGAGTGCCCGCTTCTTGGCCGCCTCCGTGTCCGAGGCCAACTGGTCGCGCAGCCGGGCCGCTTCGAGCCGTCGGCGCGCGGGGTCCCGCTGTACGGCGAGCTGCTCGGCCCGGGTGGCTGCCTCCTGCGCCGACTCGATGCGGGATTGCAGCCCCGCGCGCGTGGCGTCCCAGTCGGCGAGCCAGCCCTCGGCCTCGCGCAGGGCGTCCTCGTCGGCGCGCTCCTGCCGGTCCAGGCCGGCGTGTTCATCGACAAGTTCGGTGAGCCGTCGCTCGGCGCGGCGGGCGGACTCCAGGCCGCCCAGCTCCTCCGCGGCCCGGCGGGCGGCGGCCGCGAGCCCGGCGGGACCGGCATCCGCGAAGCTGTCCGGCAGCAGCCCCCGCGCGCGTGCCTCGGCGGCACCCGCCGCGCGGTGCTCGCCCTCGGCGGCCTCGCGGAGCTCCAGCGCCGGCGCGACCGCTTCCGCCTTGCGGGCCCGCTCCATCCGCGTCTGCGCCTCCTGATGGGCGCCGGCCCGCTCCTGTAGCCGTACGGCCCGCTCCCGGGCCTGGGTGAACCGCTGTTGCAGCCGCGCCAGTTCACGTACGTCGGCCAGGGTGCCGTAGGCGGCGGCCTGGGCGGACTCGGCGGCGGTGAGGCGGCAGTGGGCGAGGGTGAGGCGTTCGCGGGCGGTGCTGCGGGCGACGGCGGCGGCTGCGAGGACGGCCTCGGCCAGGCCCGGCTCACCCGGGGCCAGTTCCGGCAGCTCCATCACGTCGCCCGCCTCCTGCTGCATGCGGTGGGCGTCGGCCAGCAGGGCGGCATCCCCCTCGCGCACCCGGGCTTCGGTCGTGCGCCGGCGTTCGGCGAGGCGCTTCTCGACGTCGGCGAAGCGCTGGGTGTCGAAGAGGCGGCCCAGGAGTCTGCCGCGGGCCTCCGCGTCGGCCCGCAGGAAGCGCGCGAAGTCGCCCTGGGGCAGCAGCACGACCTGGCAGAACTGCTCCCGGCTCATGCCGAGCAGCTGGGTGATCTCCTCGCCGATCTCCTGGTGCGAGCGGCTGAGGTCCTTCCAGGCGCCGGCCGCCGTGTCGTACTCCCGCAGCCAGGTCTGGGCCTTGTCCAGCGTCGTACCGGAGCCGCGCTTCTTGGGCCGCTCCCACGGGGGCTGCCGGGTCAGCTCCAACCGGCGTCCGGCGACGGTCAGTTCGAGGCGAACCTCGGTGCGGGTGTCCGCGTCGGCGTGGTCGCTGCGCAGGGAGAGACCCTGGCCGCTCTGCCGGGCGCCCGGCACCGCGCCGTACAGCGCGTAGCACACGGCGTCGAGGACCGAGGTCTTGCCGGCGCCCGTGGGTCCGTGCAGCAGGAACAGCCCGGCGGCGGACAGCTCGTCGAAGTCGACGCTCTGCGAGCCGCCGAAGGGCCCGAAGGCGGTGAGGTCAAGGCGGTGCAGCCTCAACGGGCCACCTCCCGCACCGCGTCGCCGGCGCGCGCGGTGTCGAACGCCTCTCGCAGCACGGCCAGTTCACGCTCGTCGGGTCCGGCGCCGCGCACGTGGGCCACGAAGTCCTGTGCGATCTGCTGGTCGCTGCGGCCGGCGAGCCGCCGGGCGTACGTCTCGTCGGGGTCGTCCGGGGCCCGTTCGGGGGCGAAGACGAGGCTGAGCGCGTGCGGGAAGCGCTCGGTGAGGCGGGCCATGGGGTCGGCGGGGCGGATCTGGTCGGTGAGGGTCGCCTCGACCCAGGCGTCCTCGTGGCGGGCCAGCTCCGGGTCGGCGAGGAGGTCCTCCAGCGTGCCCCGGATCCGGGCCAGTGGGTGGGGCACCGGGCAGTCGACGCGCTCGGCGGTGACGGAGCCGTCGGCGGCCAGGTCGACGAGCCACATGCTCTTGCGGTGGTCGGCCTCGGAGAAGGAGTACGGCAGCGGGGAGCCGGAGTAGCGCACGCGCGCGGTGATGGTCTGGCTGCCGTGCAGATGCCCCAGCGCCACGTAGTCGACGCCGTCGAAGACGCCGGCCGGGACCGCGGCCACCCCGCCGACGGTGATGTCGCGCTCGCTGTCGCTGGCCTCGCCGCCGGTGACGAAGGCGTGGGCGAGGACGACGGAGCGGGTGCCGGGCGCGCGGGCGGCGAGGTCGGCGCGGACGCGGTCCATGGCGGCGGCGAGCACGCTCTCGTGGCCGGCCTTCTCGACCTCGAACTCGTCCTTCACCAGGGCGGGTTCGAGATACGGCAGGCCGTAGAAGGCGACATCCCCGTGGGCGTCGGCCAGCACGACCGGGGTGCCGGACGCGGACGGCTCCGTGCGCAGGTGGATACCGGCGCGGTCGATGAGGCCCGCGCCGACGCCGAGACGGCGGGCGGAGTCGTGGTTGCCGGAGATCATCACCGTGGGCACGCCCAGCTCCGCGAGCCGGTGCAGGGCGTCGTCGAACAGCTCGACCGCGGCCAGCGGAGGCACCGCGCGGTCGTACACGTCTCCCGACACGACCACCGCGTCCACTTCGCGCTCACGCGCGGTCGTGACGAGGTGACCGATGAACTCGGCCTGGGCACCGAGCATGTTCACCCGGTGGAACGCCCGGCCGAGATGCCAGTCGGAAGTGTGCAGGAGTCTCATGATCCCCGAGACTAACGCCCGGGTCTGACATCACGGGCGGTTACTCCCGTATCGGCCCGGCATGGACCGTACGGCAGTTGACCGTTATGCCCGTATCGCCCCGATCGTCAGGCGTCTCCGTAGGCCTCCCCGCCCAGTTCGAAGGAGGCCGTCCCGGCGGTGACGTCGGCCAGCCAGGCGCGGAAGGCGTCCACGTCGGCGTCCGGCAGGCCGATCTCGATCGTGACCGCCTCGCCGTACCGGACGTCCCTGACCTCGCGGCCGGTCGCGCGCAGGTCGTTCTGCACCTTGCCCGCGCGCAGGTGGTCGACGGTCACCGTGGCCAGCCGGAAGCGGCGGCGGGTGAGCGTGCCGAGCGCGTCCAGGGCCTCGCCGACCGCCCCGCCGTATGCCCTGATGAGTCCGCCCGCGCCGAGCTTGACCCCGCCGAAGTAGCGGGTGACGACCGCGACGACGTACCGCATGTCGCGACGCAGCAGCATCTGGAGCATCGGAACACCTGCCGTGCCGCCCGGTTCGCCGTCGTCGCTCGCCTTCTGTACGGCCGCGTCGGCGCCGATGACGTACGCCCAGCAGTTGTGCGTGGCGTCGGCGTGCTCCTTGCGGATCGCGGCGATGAAGTCCTGGGCCTCCTGCTCGGTGGCCGCCGGGGCGAGCGTGCACAGGAAGCGGGAGCGGTTGACCTCGGTCTCGTGCACGCCCGCGTGGGCGACGGTGCGGTACTCGTCCTGCATCCGGCCAGCCTATGCGGACTACTGGGGTCGCCCGGCGCCGAGGTGCGGGTCACGATGTGGGGAACGCGCACCGGCCGTCGTCCGAAGGACCGTCGTGACTCGAGAAGGCAGGACCGCATGACCGGCATCGCGGCGGGGCGCAAGACCTCGCCGTCCCGCTGGCGCGCGTGGCTGCTCGAGGGCCTGAGCGAGCAGACGGCCCGCCATCCGGGCCCGCACGGCGTGCCCCCACCCGAGCAGAAGGGCCAACGGTGGTGGCGGGTGATGTGCCTGACCGGTGTGGACTACTTCTCCACGCTGGGGTACCAGCCGGGCATCGCGGCTCTCGCGGCCGGTCTGCTCTCGCCGCTGGCCACGCTCGTGCTGATCGCTCTCACCCTGCTGGGGGCGCTGCCGGTGTACCGCCGGGTGGCGCACGAGAGTCCGCACGGCGAGGGCTCGATCGCCATGCTGGAGCGGCTGCTGTCCTGGTGGTCGGGGAAGATCCTCGTCCTGGTGCTGCTGGGTTTCGCGGCGACCGACTTCATGATCACCATCACGCTGTCGGCCGCGGACGCCGCCGCGCACGTCGTGGAGAACCCGTTCGCCCCGCACTGGACCCAGGGCGAGAACACATGGATCACGCTGCTGCTCGTGGGGCTGCTGGGCGGGGTCTTCCTGAAGGGCTTCCGTGAGGCCATCGGCATCGCCGTGGTGCTGGTGGCGACCTATCTCACGCTCAACCTCGTGGTGCTGGGCGCCTGCGCCTGGGAGGTGTTCTCCCGTCCGGTGCGTGTCGAGGACTGGACGAACGCGCTGAGCGCGGAGCATGCCTCGCCCCTGGCGATGGTCGGCGTGGCACTGCTGGTGTTCCCGAAGCTGGCGCTCGGCATGTCCGGATTCGAGACGGGCGTGGCCGTGATGCCCCAGGTCAAAGGCGATCCGACGGACACCTACGAGAAGCCGGCGGGCCGTATCCGGGACACTCGCAAGCTGCTCACCACGGCCGCGCTGATCATGAGCTGCTTCCTGCTGCTGTCCAGCCTGGCGACGACGATCCTCATCCCGCAGGAGGACTTCAAGAGCGGCGGCCCGGCGAACGGGCGGGCGCTGGCCTATCTGGCGCACGAATACCTGGGGCAGGTCTTCGGCACGCTGTACGACCTGTCGACGATCGCGATCCTGTGGTTCGCCGGCGCCTCCGCGCTCGCCGGTCTGCTGAACCTCGTGCCGCGCTACCTCCCCCGCTACGGCATGGCCCCCGAGTGGACCCGGGCGGTGCGGCCACTGGTCCTCGTCTTCCTGGTGACCGCCGTGCTGATCACCCTGTGGTTCCACGCGAGCGTGGACGCGCAGAGCGGGGCGTACGCGACCGGTGTGCTGGTGCTGATGCTGTCGGGGTCGTTCGCCTCCACGGTCGCCGTGCACCGGCGGCGCCGACGGCGGGCCACGGCCGGGTTCGGGGCGATCACCGCCGTGTTCGCGTACACGCTGGTCACGAATGTCGTGGAGCGGCCCGACGGCATCAAGATCGCGTCGATCTTCATCGTGTCCATCCTTGTCACGTCCCTGAGCTCGCGGGTGCACCGGGCCTTCGAGCTGCGCGTCGCCGAGGTCGTCCTGGACGACAGCGCGCAGCGGGTCGTCGACGAGGCCGCCCGTGCGGGTCCGCTGCGGCTGATCGCCAACCCGCCGCAGGAGCGCAGCACGCGCGCGTACCGGGCGAGGGAGAGCGAGCAGCGACGCCACACCTATATCCCGGGGCACGGCGGGCCGGTGCTGTTCCTGGAGGTGTTCGTGCGGGACTCCTCGGACTTCACGGCCGACGTCACCGTGCACGGCGACAAGGCGCACGGGGTGCGGCGGCTGCGGGCGGCGGGGCCGACCGTGCCCAACACCATCGCGGCGGTGCTGCTGGCGCTGCGCGACCGCACCGGCGAGGTGCCGCACGCGTACTTCAACTGGACGGAGGGCAACCCCGTCAGCCACCTGGTCAAGTTCCTGGTGTTCGGCGTGGGCGAGGTGGCGCCGGTCACTCAGGAGGTACTGCGGCGGGCGGAGCCGGACCGGGAGCGGCGGCCGTGGGTGCACGTGGGGTGAGCGTGCGACCAGGGGCTAGTACTTCTTGCCGCGTGGCACGGTGACCGAGGTGAGCAGCGCGGTGCCCGGGGCCAGGGCCGCCCAGCCTGTGCCGTGCCAGGCGAGGACGGCGATCGCGGACGTGGGGAACTTGGTGCGCACCTCGTCGAGCGCGTCGTCCAGCGCGTCCCCGGCGAGGTCCAGCACCAGTTCCTCCAGGCCGGGGTTGTGCCCGATCAGGAGCAGCGTCTCCACCTGGGGCGGCACCTCGTGCACGACGTCGAGGAGTTCGTCGGCGTCGGCCCCGTACAGCCGCCGGTCGTGCCGTACCGGAGGCGGTGTGCCCCACTGGGCGGAGGCCAGGTCCCAGGTCTGGCGGGCGCGTACGGCAGTGGAGCACAGGGCGAGGTCGGGCAGGCAATCGGACTCGGCGAGGACGCGGCCCGCGGCGGGGGCGTCACGCAGGCCACGCGGTGCGAGCGGGCGCTGGTGGTCGGCGACGCCGTCCGGCCAGGCCGACTTGGCGTGCCGCAGGACGATCAGGCGGCGCAGCGGGCCCGTTCCCGCGCGGGCGATCACTCGGGGCTCCCCAGGTCACGGACCAGGTCGAGGCCGAGCAGCCGGTCGGCGTAGGCGTACGTCTCGAAACGGGCGCCGTCGGGCAGGTCGGCGGCGGTCTCCACCCACGTCAGGACACGCAGTACCTCGGGCACGTCCAGATTGTCCTCCCACGCGGCACGCAACCGCCCGCGCACCTCGTCGGGGACCGCCCGCGACGGCTGCCGCGCCCAGCCGGCGACGGCCCGCCGCCACCGCGCGAGCGTCCGGCGGGCCTCGTCGAGGGTGGCTTCGTCCAGCCGCACCGGCGAGCCACGGTCGGTGGAGAGCAGGGCCAGGCGCAGCACGGCGGGGTCACTGCGCGGACCGTCGTCGTCCCCGGCCTCGTCCCGTACGCCGCCGATGTCGTCCCCGGCCACCCCGGTCTCGTCCCACACGCCCGCGACCTGGAGGACGACCCCGCTCCAGGGCAGCTGACCGCCCTCCTCCAGCACGTGCACGATCTGCGCCTCGCCGAGCCCGGCGGCGAGATCATGGCCGTCCTCGAAGGGGCGGATGCCCAGGGTCGCGGCGGCCGCACGCAGCTCGGCCTCCCCGCGTCCGCCCGCGAGCATGGACCAGACGGGGGTGCCGCCGAGTTCCAGGGCGCGGACGAGGAGGTCGGCCGTCAGGAGCACGCGTACGGAGGCAGCGGTGAAGGACGGCGCGTGCGCCTCCACTCGGGTCAGGCCCCGGCGGGCGGGAGCGGCCTGGACGGAGTCACCGGTTCGGGTGTCGACGATACGCAGCACAGCGTGAGCGTAGGCGGGCGAAGGGCCGTACGCAGGCACTTGGCAGCGAATGCGCACGCCGTGGCGCTCTCCGGCGCGCTGGAGCCCCCACCGCCGCCCCGGGGCTGAGCGCCGTCGGCCGGGGAATCAGCCTCCGTCGGGCGCTGTTGGGGGGAGGACGATCCCCGACGCCCGAGGAGGCCGACCGTGTACGGCGACGAAGCGACGATCCGGAAGATCCTGACCGAGACCGGTGACACCTGGGCCGTGGTCGGCCTGTCCTCGAACCGGGGGCGCGCGGCCTACCGGGTGGCCGAAGTGCTGCAGCGGTTCGGGAAGCGGATCGTGCCGGTACACCCCAAGGCGGAGACGGTCCACGGCGAGCGCGGCTACGCGTCCCTCGCGGACATCCCCTTCGAGGTGGACGTCGTCGACGTGTTCGTGAACAGCGACCTCGCCGGACAGGTCGCCGACGAGGCGGTCGCCAAGGGCGCGAAGGCCGTGTGGTTCCAGCTCGATGTGATCGACGAGGCCGCGTACGAACGGACCCGGGAAGCCGGTCTCGACATGGTCATGGACCGCTGCCCGGCGATCGAAATCCCCGCTCTGCGCTAGCTGTCTGAGCTTCTTCTCAAATTCGACAAGTGAATACACACATTCGTTACACGCCGATGACCTGGGCAAAGATCGCGTAAACAGCACCCCTAGCTGTCAGTCAAATCTCGGGGAACGGTCTTTTGTGAGCACGGAGCGCGTCCCTAGCCTGTGGCCTCCTCCCCCGTTAAAACCGTGTTCATCTTCTGAGAGGCCACTTGACATGGCGAAACTCGACCATGCCGTCCGGGACGCCACGAGCGCACCGGGCGCCTTGCGGCGCGACGTCGGGCTGATCGGCCTGACGTGGGCCTCGGTGGGTTCCATCATCGGCTCCGGCTGGCTGTACGGCGCCGAGAAGGCGGTCGTGGTGGCCGGTCCCGCGGCGATCATCTCGTGGATGATCGGCGCGGTCGCGATCGTGCTGCTTGCGCTGGTGCACGCCGAGTTGGGCGGCATGTTCCCGGTCACGGGCGGTACGGCTCGTTATCCGCATTACGCCTTCGGCGGCCTTGCCGGCATGTCCTTCGGCTGGTTCTCCTGGCTGCAGGCGGCGACTGTGGCCCCGATCGAGGTCGAGGCGATGATCGGCTACGCCGGTCACTGGCACTGGGCCCAGGGCCTCCAGCACGCGGACGGCACGCTCACGACCGGCGGTTTCGTCGCCGCCGTGGTGTTGATGGCCCTGTTCGTCGGCGTCAACTTCTTCGGCGTCCGCGCCCTGGCGCACACCAACAGCGCGGCCACCTGGTGGAAGATCGCCGTCCCGCTGGCCGCGATCTTCATCATCGCCGTCGGCAACTTCCACCCGGGGAACTTCACTTCGGAGGGCTTCGCGCCGTTCGGCGCCAAGGGTGTCCTCGGCGCCATCAGCTCCAGTGGCATCATCTTCGCGCTGCTGGGCTTCGAGCAGGCGATCCAGCTGGCCGGCGAGAGCCGCGACCCCAAGCGGGACCTGCCGCGGGCCACCCTCGGTTCGGTCGCGATCGGCGCCGTGATCTACGTCCTCCTCCAGGTCGTGTTCATCGCCGCCCTGCCGCACACCGCCTTCGCGCACGGCTGGGCCAAGCTCGACTTCCCCGGCATCAGCGGCCCCTGGGCGGGTCTGGCGACCGTGGTGGGCCTGGGCTGGCTGAGCGTCGTGCTCTACCTCGACGCGGTAATCTCCCCCGGCGGCACCGGCCTCATCTACACGACCGCCACCTCCCGCGTCTCCTACGGCCTGGCCAAGAACGGCTACGCGCCGAAGCTGTTCGCGAAGACCGACGCGCGGGGCGTGCCCTGGTTCGGCCTCATCATGTCCTTCGTGACCGGCGTGATCTGCTTCCTGCCGTTCCCGAGCTGGCAGGAGCTGGTCGGGTTCATCACCTCGGCGAGCGTCCTGATGTATGCGGGCGCGCCGCTGGCGTACGGCGTCTTCACGGACCGGCTGCCGCACCACGAGCGTCCGTACCGGCTGCCCGGCGGCAAGGTGATCTCCCCGCTGTCGTTCGTAGTGGCCAACCTCATCATCTACTGGGCCGGCTGGGACACCCTGTGGCGGCTCGGTCTCGCGATCGTGTTCGGCTATCTCCTGCTCGGCGGCTACGCCTGGTACGCCACGGCGAAGCGCCTGCCCGACGCGCCGCGGCTGGACTTCCGCGCCGCGCAGTGGCTGCCCGGGTATCTGCTGGGCCTGGGCGTGATCTCCTGGCAGGGCGGCTTCGGCGGCCAGGGCCATATCGCGCTGTGGTGGGACATCGCGGTGGTCACCGTCTTCTCCCTCGCGATCTACTACTGGGCCAAGGCTTCTGCGTCCCGGCCCGAGGAGATCGAGCGCAGCATCGAGGAGGTCGTGGTCACCGAAGCCCCGGCGCACTGACCCCGGCCCGCGACGGTGTCCCGTCGGCCACGGCTGCCCGCCGCGGCTGACGGGACACCGTCATAATGCTCGCGTGACGCTCCCCTCCCCCCACCCCAACTCCCCTTCCGCGCACCGCAGTCCGGTCGTCGTCGTGGGCGCCGGGCCCGCCGGGCTCACCATCGGCAACGTCCTGCGGGCGGCCGACGTCGACTGCGTGGTCCTGGAGACCGAGAGCAGACAGTTCATCGAGACACGGCCGCGCGCCGGCGTCATCGAGGAGTGGGCCGTACGCGGCCTTCAACAGCGCGGCCTGGCGGGTAACCTGCTTGCGCGGGCGCAGGTGCACACCGAGTGCGAGTTCCGCTTCGGCGGCGAGCGCTACCGGTTCGCCTACAGCGATCTGACGGACCATCATCACTATGTCTATCCGCAGCCGTTGCTGGTGACCGACCTGGTCCGCGAGTACGCCGACGTCCGCGGCGGAGACATCCGCTTCGGCGTCCGGGACGTACGGCTGCACGACCTCGACTCGGACCGGCCTTCGGCGTCGTACCTCTGCCCGGAGACGGGCCAACGGCAGGTGATCCACTGCGACTTCGTCGCCGGGTGCGACGGCGCGCGCGGCATGACGCGGGACGCCCTTCCCGCGCAGCAGGCTCGGATCGCCCGGCACGACTACGGCATCGGCTGGCTGGCGCTGCTCGCCGAGGCGCCGCCGTCCGCCGACTGCGTGGTCTTCGGCATCCATCCGCGCGGGTTCGCCGGGCACATGGCCCGCAGTCCCGAGGTCACCCGCTACTACCTCCAGTGCCCGCCGGGCGACGACCCGGAGAACTGGACGCACGACCGCGTCTGGACCGAACTGCGCGCACGGCTCGGAGCGAGCGGCGCCCCGCCGCTGACCGAGGGACGGCTGATCGAGAAGCGCGTCCTCGACATGCACGACTACGTGGTCGAACCCCTGGTCTCCGGGCGCCTGTTCCTCGCGGGCGACGCGGCCCACCTCGTCGCGCCCATCGCTGCCAAGGGCATGAACCTGGCCCTGTACGACGCCTTCCTCCTCGGAGATGCTCTCGTCGCCCACCTCACGAAGGGCGACGGCGCCGGCCTGGACGGCTATGCCCGGGCGTGTCTGCGGCGGGTGTGGGACTACCAGGAGTTCTCGCAGTGGCTGTCGGACATCTATCACGGCCCCGCGTCGGACGATCCGTTCGTCACGGGCACCACGCTGGCCCGGCTGCGCCGTCTGTTCACCTCACCGGCGGCGGCGCGGTCCTTCGCGGAGCAGTACCTGGGCGCGGCGGACGCGTACTGACGCGCAGGACGGTCACTTCTCCGTCTCGCTCAGGCGGTGGTCGGCCACCTTCAGTGCCTCGTCCACGAGGCGGCGCAGATGGCCGTGGCGCAGCGAGTAGACCACCCGGCGGCCCTCCTTGCGTGTGTTCACGAGCCCGGCGAGGCGCAGCCGGGCCAGGTGCTGGCTGACGGCGGGCCGGGCCGCGCCGCAGACCTCGGTGAGCGTCGTGACGTCCGCCTCCCCCTCTGCGAGGGCGTGCAGGAGGGTGAGGCGGGTGCGGTCGCCGAGCAGGGCGAGGAGCTCGGCGGCCAGCGCGAACTGTTCCTCGCCGGGGGTGCGCGGGTGCGCATGATGTGCAGGTGACAGGTGCATGCGTGCGCTCATACGCACATAATGGCTCCATGGGCGTCGCGCGTCCACCACCGCACCGGAAGGGGACCCTCGTGAGCGACCGGCATCACCACCACCGTGACCACGGGCACGACCACGGCCATTCCTCCTCGTCCGGTCTCCGGCACCGCCTACGGCACCTGCTCACCCCGCACTCCCACGAGAGCGCCGACAAGCTCGACCCGGCCCTGGAGGCCTCGGCTCGCGGTATGCGGGCGCTGTGGGTCTCACTGGCCGTGCTCGGCGTGACCGCGCTGGCGCAGGCGGTCGTGGTGGTCGTGTCCGGGTCGGTGGCGCTGCTCGGTGACACGGTGCACAACGCCGCGGACGCGCTGACCGCCGTACCGCTGGGCATCGCCTTCCTGCTCGGCCGACGCGCGGCGACCCGCCGCTTCACCTACGGCTACGGCCGTGCCGAGGACCTCGCGGGCATCGCGATCGTGCTGACCATCGCCGCGTCGGCGGCCTTCGCGGCGTGGGCGGCCGTGAACCGGCTGCTCGACCCCCGACCGGTGTCGCACGTTGCGGCCGTGGCGGTCGCAGCTCTCGTCGGCTTCGTGGGCAACGAGTGGGTGGCGCGCTACCGGATCAGGGTCGGCCGGGAGATCGGTTCGGCCGCGCTCGTCGCCGACGGGCTGCATGCACGCACGGACGGTTTCACGTCGCTGGCCGTGCTGCTCGGCGCGGGCGGTTCCGCGCTGGGGCTGCAACTCGCCGACCCGCTCGTGGGATTGGCGATCACGGCCGCGATCATGCTGGTCCTGCGGGACGCGGCGCGCGAGGTGTTCCGGCGGGTCATGGACGCTGTGGACCCGGCGCTGGTGGACCGGGCCGAGCGGGCGGTGGGGGCGGTGCCGGGGGTGCGCGGGGTGGGTGAGCTGCGGCTGCGCTGGATCGGGCACCGGCTGCGGGCGGAAGTGGCGCTGGTGGTGGACGGCGAGGCGACGGTACGGCAGGCACACGCGATCGCCGTCGAGGCCGAGCACGCACTGCTGCACGCCGTACCCCGACTCACCGCGGCCCTGGTGCACGCCGACCCGGCGCCGGTGCCGGGCGAGGCGGACCCGCATCTGGCACTGGCGCACCACTCGACGGCCTGAGCAGGCCGGCGCCGCGTCAGGCGACCCCCAGTCCCTCCAGCACCACCGCTCCCGGCAGTTCCGCGAACGCCTTGCCCGGTACCAGGAGTTTGCCGCGGCGGCGGCCGCTGCCGACCAGGACGTAGGGCAGGTCGACCACGGCCGAGTCCACCAACAGGGGCCAGCCGTCGGGCAGTCCGACCGGGGTGATGCCGCCGTACTCCATGCCGGTCTCGCCGGTCGCCGTGTCCATCGAGGCGAACGATGCCTTGCGGGCGCCGAGTTGGCGGCGTACAACGCCGTTGACGTCGACGCGGGTGGTGGACAGTACGACGCACGCCGCGAGTGTGGACTCGCCGCCCCGTCTGCCCGCCACGACCACACAGTTCGCGGACTGTTCGAGCAGGTCCCGGCCGTAGTGTTCGACGAACACGGCGGTGTCGGCCCACTCGGGGTCGGTGTCGACGTAGACGATCTGGTCGGCGGGGACGCTGCCACGCCAGGCGCGTACGGCGTAGGCGACCGGGCGGATCAGCTCGTCGAGGCAGTCGGGGGCGGGGACGGCGGTGTCGAAGTCTCCGATCGGTGCACGCATGACCGCACGCTAACAGCCTCGGGAGCAGCGCTCAGCGGACGGGCGGGACCGAGACGGCCATGACCATCTCCATCGGTACGTCGCCGGTGTTGCCGTACGTGTGCGGGGCGTCGGCCTCGAAGGAGACACTCGTTCCGGCCGGAACCCGGTACTCCACCGTGTCCACGGTGAGCGTCAGCTCGCCCGCGACGACGTGCAGCAGCTCGACCGTTTCGGCGGGGTGCGGGTCCGAGGCGCTGCTCTCGCCCGGCATCAGCCGCCACTCCCACATCTCCAGCGGACCGGGGGCCTCGGTGCCGGCGAGGAGGACGTTGTAGCTGCCGGCGTCCGTGTGCCACAGACGTACGGCCTGATCGGCGGGGATGATGCGAACCTTCGGGCCCTGCTCGTAGTCGAGGAGGGTGGTGATGCTGATGCCGAGCGCGTCGCCGATCTTGACGACCGTGCCGATGCTCGGATTCGTCCGGGCCTGCTCGATCTGGATCAGCATGCCCCGGCTGACACCGGCCCGGGCGGCGAGCACGTCCAGGGTGAAGCCGCGCACCGAGCGCCAGTGCTTGACGTTGCGCGCCAGGGACTGGGTCAGCAGGTCGAGGTCCGACACGTTCCGTCCACGATTCTCGTCGAATATTTTGAATGATATAGTTCAATCGAATGAACTACGGTGGGGTGTACCCGACCGTTCATCAAACTGTACTGCGAGGCAGCCCGTGACAGCATTCTTCGCCCTGGCCACCAGCCTCCTGTGGGGTCTGGCCGACTTCGGCGGCGGGCTGCTGACACGGCGTACCCCGGCCCTGACGGTAGTGATCGTGTCGCAGGCGATCGCGGCGGCCGTCCTCGGCGCGGTCGTCGTGGCGACGGGCGGCTGGAGCGAGGCCGGGCCCCGGCTGTGGTTCGCGTTCGCGGCGGGCCTGGCGGGACCGGTCGCCCTGCTCTCGTTCTACAAGGCGCTGGCCCTGGGCCCGATGGGGGTGGTCTCCCCGCTGGCCACACTGAGCGTCGCCGTCCCCATCGGTGTGGGTCTGTTCCTCGGCGAGCGGCCGGGGCTGCTCCAGGTGGTGGGCATCGCCGTCGCGGTGACCGGTGTCGTCCTCGCGGGCGGGCCGCAGCTCAGGGGAGCTCCCGTGCAGCGGCGGACGATCCTGCTCACGCTCGTCGCCGCGCTCGGCTTCGGCACCGTGTTCGCGCTCATCACCGAGGCGTCGACCACGGTCACCGGCCTGTTCCTCGCGCTGTTCGTGCAGCGCGTGACCAGTGTCGCCGTGAGCGGGGCCGTGCTGCTGGTGACGGTACGACGGACCTCGGCAGCCCTGCCGGACAGCGGCTTCCCATGGACATCGCTCCCGGCGCTCGCCTTCGTCGGACTCGCGGACGTCGCCGCCAACGGCACCTATGCGGTGGCCGCCCAGCACGGTCCTGTCACCGTCGCCGCCGTGCTCGCCTCCCTCTACCCGGTGGTGACGGCCCTGGCGGCACGCGGTTTCCTCAGCGAGCGGCTGCGCGCCGTCCAGGCGGCGGGCGCGGCACTGGCCCTGGTGGGCACGCTGCTGCTGGCGACGGGGTGAGTGCCGGGCCTCAGCTCTCCGCGTCGAGTTCGGCGAGTCGCGCCACGGCCTCCTCGTCCAGCTCGGCCAGTGCCAGCAACTGCTCCGGGCTGACCCCGTCCGGAATCGGCACCGGCTGGGGCGTGCGCAGCGGTGGCTGCCAGCCGTCGTCGGGGGTCCAGCGTCGTACGACCCGTGCGGGCGCTCCCGCGACCACGGCGTGGTCGGGCACAGTCCCGCGGACCACGGCGCCGGCGGCCACGACCACGTTCCGGCCGATCCGTGCGCCCGGCAGGATCACTGCGCCGGTGCCGATCCAGCACCCGGGGCCGATCTCCACCGGCTCCATCCGCGGCCACTGCCTGCCGATGGGCTCATGCGGGTCGTCGTACGAGTGATTGGTGGACGTGACGTAGACGTACGGCCCGAAGTAGCAGTCGCGGCCGATGGTGACCGTCGTGTCCGCGATGATGTGGCTGCCGCGGCCGAGGACGACTCCGTCGCCGATGCGCAGGATCGGGTCGGGCCCGAGGTCGAGGTCGGGCATCAGGCCCGCGGTGAGCGTGACCTGCTCGCCGATGATGCAGTACGAGCCGAGGTGGATCCACGGTTCGCCGAAGACCGTGCCGAGCGGGAAGGCGAGTCTCGTCGCTGTCCCCATCGCGCCGAAGCGGAACCTCGCGGGGTGCTCGGCCGTGACGGAGCCGGTGCGCTGCGCCCAGGCCCACGCCTTGTGGACGGCACGCTGGGCCAGTCGGCTCCGCCAGGATGAGAACGCGTTCTTGCGCTTCGGCACGCGCTCACGTTACTCAGCAGTCGCCTGCGGCGAGAGGGCAGGCCGCTGTGATCTTTGCCCCACCCGGTGTCGTACGGTGCGTCGTACTACGGACACGAGGAGACGGTGATGACGCGGAAGGCGCTGATCGTGGGGATAGGCGGCAAGAAACCGCAGGTGGATGCGGAGGCGTTCGTGGCGCCCACGGCCTCTGTCATCGGGGATGTCACGCTGCGGGCCGGGGCCAGCGTCTGGTACGGGGCGGTGGTGCGGGGTGATGTCGAGACGATCACCGTGGGGGTTGACGCGAACGTGCAGGACAACGTCACGCTGCATGCGGACCCCGGGTTTCCGGTGACGGTCGGGGAGCGGGTGTCCATCGGGCACAACGCCGTGGTGCACGGGGCGACGGTGGAGGACGACTGCCTCATAGGCATGGGGGCGACCGTGCTGAACGGGGCCGTGATCGGGGCGGGGTCGTTGGTGGCCGCGCAGGCATTGGTGCCGCAGGGGATGGTGGTGCCGCCGGGGTCGCTGGTGGCCGGGGTGCCGGCGAAGGTTCGACGAGAGTTGAGTGCGGAGGAGAAGGAGGGGGTCACCCTCAACGGCACCTTGTATGCCGAGTTGGCGAAGGCGCATCGCGGGGTGCACGAGTAGGTTGTCGGGCGGGGATTTCAGTCCCCGGTGCCTACAGGTTCCGGTTCTCGCTGTTCCGTTTGCGCCTTCTTCGCCTTGCGCCTGATGATCAGCATCGACGTCAGGCCGACCAGGACCGCCGCCGCCAGGCCCAGGTAGGAGAACCTCTTCAGCCAGTCCTCGGCCACGATTCCCACGTAGTAGACGACCGCCGTCGTGCCGCCCGCCCAGCAGATGCCACCGAGCAGGTTGGCGGTCAGGAACTTCCAGTACGGCATGTGGAGCACGCCCGCGAGCGGGCCCGCGAAGATGCGGAGCAGGGCGATGAAGCGGCCGAAGAAGACCGCCCACATGCCCCACTTCTCGAAGGACCGCTCGGCGGTGGCGACATGGCCCTCGCTGAAATGTCTGGGGAACTTCTTGCCCAGCCAGGCCAGCATGGGGCGTCCGCCCTTGCGGCCGATGGCGTACCCGATGGAGTCGCCGATGACGGCGCCCGCGGTCGCGCACGCGCCCAGGACGACCGGGTTGATACCCGAGTGCTGGGAGGACAGCAGCGCCGCCGAGACCAGGACGATCTCACCCGGCAGCGGGATGCCCAGGCTCTCCAGGCCGATGACCAGAGCCACCAGAGCGTAGACGGCGACCGCGGGCACGGTGTCGAGCCATTCCTGGACGTGCAAGGCCGTTTCCTCCCCTGTCGCGTCGCTTTTCGTGCGTTTCGGTGCGGGACGCCGCATGAAGCGGGTGTTCCCATGGGAAGGCTACCTGGTCGACGTTGAGCACGGTGTCCCCCAGCCTGCCGCCCGGCACCGTTCCGCCGACGGCCGGTTCTCGGACATCCGCCGGTCACACGGAACGGGAAGGCTCCCCCCGGTTTCCCCCGCCTCGCTTCCCCAGGTCGTCCCTGCGCGGCCCGATGTGGAAGGACGACGTGCCCCGTGTCCTCACTGTCCTCGCTCCGCTCCGACGCACCAGTGGCCCCGGCTCCCCCCGTGCCCACCGTGCCCACCATGGCGGCCCGCCCCGTCCGCCTCGCCCTGTGTCTGGCCCCACTCCTGCTGGTCGTCGTCTGGGGCCTGACCAACCGGCCGCTCATGTACGAGGGTGCCGCCCGGCTGACCTCGGCCGACCCGGGGTGGCTGCTGGCCGCGCTCGGCTTCACCTGCCTGGGCTGGGTCGCGGCCTCCTGCGTACGGCAGGGCGCCCTCCCGGAACGGCTGCCTCCCGGGCTGCTGCTGGCGTCGCAGTTCGCCGCCGGTGCCGCCAACCATGCGCTGCCCGCGGGCATCGGCGCGCACGCCGTCACCCTGCGCTTCCTACGCGGACGCGGCATTCCGCTCGACCGGGCCACCGCCTCGCTGGCCCTGTACTCCCTGGTGAAGCCCGTCGCGAAGACCTTGGTCCTCGTGGTGTTCGTGGCCGCCTCCCCGGCCGGGCGCCAGCTCGGTGAACTCGTCCCCGGCCGGCGCACCCTCCTGACGGTGCTCGCGGCCGTGGTCACCGTTGCCGCCGTGGCGGCCGTCCTCCTGACCGTCGTACAGTCGCTGCGCCGCCCCGTGACCGCACTGCTGCGCACCGCCCTGGCCGACGCGCGGCAGCTTCACACGCGGCCCTGCCGGGTGCTCGCGCTGTGGGGCGGGGCGGCGGCGATGCCGTTGCTGCAGGCGTGCGTGGTCGCGTCGGTCGGGTCCGCCATGGGGCTGCCGGTGTCGTGGGCCGAGGTGGTCATCGCGTTTCTGGCCGCGGGTACCGCCGTGGGCGCCGTGCCCGCGCCGGGCGGCATCGCGGTGGACGCGGCACTGGTGTTCACGCTGGTGGCGTTCGGCTCCCCACTGGCCCTGGCCACGGCGACCGTCATCGGGTTCCGGGTGCTGACCGACTGGCTGCCACTGCTGCCGGGCGCGCTGGTGCTGTCGGCGCTCATCCGCAGCAAGGTGTTGTGAGAGCGGGTGATCTCAGTCCCGGCGGGCCACTATGCGGTAGGCGTTGGAGAGGCGCAACCGGTGTGACAGGGGCCGTACGGCGAAACGGTCGAGCAGGGGGGCCAGCGCCAGGGCGGGCACGCCCGCGAGGACGACGGTGGTGCGCAATGCGCGCAGAAGCGCGCCCGGCCGGCGGGGCTGCCACGGTGCGTCCTCGCGCGGGGCGGTGTGGTCCAGGGCCAGCCAGACGGCGGCGAGCAGGTCCACCGGGTCGTGCGGTTCGGCGTGCTGCTCGGCGAGCACGGTGAAGCCGAGGTCAGTGAGTCGGCGGCGCAGATTGGCGACCGGGACGAAGTGCAGGTGCTGCGGCTGGAGCCACGGCAGCCACCAGCGGCCCAGGAGGCGGGCGTAGCGGCTCTCGGGGTCCGGCACCTCGATGACCAGATGGCCGCCGGGGCGTACGGCCTCGTGCGCGGCGCGCAGTTCGTGGTCCGGGTCGGTGCTGTCCCTGGGGCCGCCATGGTGCCCCGGGCGGACTTGACCATGTTCGGGATGGTGAGCTGTTCAACCACCACGGTGCCGTACTGCTCAGCGATGCGGGTGGTGGTCTTGTGCTGCCAGTCAACGGCTCGGCGCGTGGCTGTTGCGCGGAGCTGCTTGATCTGGTCGTAGGTGTGCCGCAAACGGTTCGAGCTGCGCTCTTTGGGCTTGCGGAAACTCTTGCGGTGCGCGGCGCGCTGCTCCAGACGCAAGAGCTTGGCCTTCTCCTCGGGGGTCAGCCACTTGTCGCGATCGGCGGTCTTGTCCGGAGGCGGGCGGCCCGACCGTGGTCGAAGTGGGCTCCGTCGGAGAGGGCCAGGGGCAGGTGTCCGCGCACCGGTCGACGTCGGAGAGGGCCAGCTCGCGCTGGAGGAGGCCGGTTGTACGCAGGCGAGTCGTCGGCGCGTCCGAGCCGCACCAGGGGCAGGTACTGCGGGCGGGGGTCGAAGAAGCGGTCCGTGCCCTCGGTCAGGTCGAGGTGTGCGGCGGCCACGGTCGCGCCTCCCGCCGCCTCGACGCGAGGGACCCGGCCGCGTCCGACGGCCGGGTCCCTCGCGTCGAGGCGTGCGTCAGTTGTTGGGGCGCAGGGTCCACACCACCGTCATCTCGCCCGTGACCGCGCCGTCCGCGCGCTGGATGGCGACGGCGACCGGGAACTCGGGGCGCTTGCCCTCGTCGAGTTCGGCGACGACGTCGGCGATGGGGCGGCCGAGCGTGGCGGTCGCCTTGACGGGGCCGAGCGCGATCTTCTTGAACGCGATCTCTGCGGTGACCGGAAGCGGCACGGCACGGGAGAGCTGGTCACCGAAAGCGGCCAGGACGATCGCGCCGCTCGCGGACTCGCCGAGGGTGAACATCGCCCCCGCGTGCGGCCCGCCTACGTGGTTGCGGTACTCGCTCTGGTCCGGCAGGGACAGCACGGCCCGCTCCGGAGTGGTCTCCAGATACTCCAGGTTCAGGGTTCGCACCATCGGCACCGTGGCGGCGAGCAACTCGCCGATCGACATCTGGTCTGCGCTCATGGCCGTCATGTTACTCATGGGTAGCCACGCCTGGCCAGAGCAGTGTCCGTGATCGCCTTTTCGGTACGTCCCTGACAAGGCGCGGTGACCAAATCGTGTCCGTGGCGCCACTAGGGTTATCGCTCATGTGGCCAGGACAGCAGCCGCCCGGGGGCGAGCAGAACCCGCACAACAACCCGTATCAGCAAGCGGGTTACCAGCAGCCGAATCCGTACCAGCAGCCCGGCTATCAGCAGCCGAACCCGTACGCGCAGCAGCCGCAGTGGGGCGCGCCCGGGCAGGCCGGCGGGCCGCAGCCGCCGCAGGGCGGTGGCGGCGGGAACCGCACGAAGCTGGTCGCGATCATCGCCGCCGCGGCGGTCCTCGTCGCGGCCGGTGTGACCGGATTCCTCGTTCTGGGGGGCGCCAAGGACGACACGGCGGACGGCGGCGGCAAGGAGAAGAAGGCGAGCCAGTCGCCCTCCGCCGACCCCACCGCGTCATCGTCGGGCTCGGACGACAACCCGCGCGGCAACGAGACCGAGAAGCCGCTCATCGCGGGCTGGAAGGTCGTGGTCAACCCGAAGCGGGGCACCGCCTTCGACGTGCCGGCGGACTGGGAGGTCGAGTCGCCCGGCCTCTCCATCGGCTTCGAGGATCGCAAGTCCCCGGACAGCAAACCGCTGATCATCATGTCGGCGCCGGCCGAGTACAAGTCGAAGTGGTGCACGACCGACGACAACAAGGACGGCAAGACCGAGGACACGGCGCTGGCCGCAGCCGGCACCAAGGGCGAGAGCGGCGCGAAGACTCCCGCCGACGCGGCGGCCCGGGAAGTGCCGTGGTGGGTCTACGGCGGCTACACCCAGCCGGACAAGAAGAGCCTCACCTACGACAAGAAGGCCACGGACTTCACGACCAAGTCGGGCGTCAAGGGCGCCTACGCCTGGGCGCGCTCGACGAACACGCCCCGCAAGGGCAAGTGCGCCAGCGACGGCAAGGCCATCACGTTCGCCTTCAAGAACTCCGCCGACGACATCGTGTCCTGGAACCTATACGCGGCCAAGGGCGTGGACGGAGAGGTCGACACGGCGACCATCATGAAGATCCTCAGCACGGTACGGCTGCACGGCGAGCCGACGGAGTGAGTGTTCCGGGCCGAGGGCGCCTCAGCCGATGCCGAACGCCCCGTCGGGGGGTTCGGGCGACGGTACGGCGTCCTCGTCCAGCACCGGCACGGCAGCGCCGGTGAAGTCCCGTAGCGCGGCGCCGTGTTCGACCCTGGCCGGGAAGGCGTCCGAGGCGGTGCGGCGGGCCAGGGCGGCGGCGTGGAGCGGATGGTGGGAGGCGACGAGCACCGCGTTGCCGAACCGACGCCCGCGCAGCACGCCCGGCTCGGCGATGAGCGCCAGCTCCGCGAACACGGCCGCGAACGTGGCGAGTTGGGAGCGCAGGAACGCGAACGGCGCGGCGTCCGCGAGGTTCGCCAGATAGACGCCGTCACCGCGCAGCACGCGCTCGGCCTCACGGGCGTAGGCGAGCGTGGTGAGGTGGGCCGGGACACGGGAGCCGCCGAAGACGTCGGCGATCAGCACGTCCGCGCTCGCGTCCGGGGCGGCCTGCAGCCATGCGCGGGCGTCGGCGGTGTGCAGCGCGATCCCGGCGCCGTCCGGCAGCGGCAGGTGCTCGGTGACCAGCGCCAGCAGCCCCCGGTCGGCCTCCACGACGTCCTGCCGCGACCCCGGCCGGGTCGCCGCCACATAGCGCGGCAGCGTGAGCGCGCCCCCGCCGAGGTGCAGCACGTCCAGCGGCCGCCCCGGCTCGCCCACGGTGTCCAGCACGTACCCGAGCCGTCGCGCGTACTCGAACTCCAGATGCGTGGGCGCGTCCAGATCGACGTACGACTGCGGCGCCCCATCGACGGTCAGCAGCCAGGCCCGCTCACGGTCGACGTCGGGCATCAGCTTGGCGGTCCCGTGATCGACGGTCCGGGTCACGGGTATGGGCTCGTTCACGGGTCCATTGTGCCGGGGTGAGCGGCGTGGGGGCTGCGAGGACGAGCGCTCATGTCGGCGAGGTGGGCGGCGCACGGCACCGACGACCGGCCGACGCCGGTGTCCGCCCCGCCGTGGGGCGGACACCGGTGTCGTTCAGTCGACCGAGGTCACCGTGCCCGCGCCGACCGTTCGCCCGCCCTCGCGGATCGCGAAGCCGAGGCCGGGCTCCAAGGGCACCTCGCGACCCAGCTCCACGGTCATGGCGACCGTGTCACCGGGGCGCGCAAGAGCCGTCTCGCCCAGGTCGACGTCCCCGACCACGTCCGCGGTGCGGATGTAGAACTGCGGCCGGTAGCCGGTGGAGACCGGGGTCGTCCGGCCGCCCTCCCGCGTCGACAGGACGTACACGCGCGCGGAGAAGCGACGGCTCGGCGCGACGCTGCCGGGCGCGGCCACGACGTGCCCGCGCCGGACGCCGTCCCGTGGCACCCCGCGCAGCAGCAGCGCCACGTTGTCCCCGGCCTGGGCCTCCGTCATGGGCTTGCCGAAGGTCTCCAGGCCGGTGACCACGGTCTCGAGGCCGGCCCCGAGCACCTCGACCCGGTCGCCGACCCGGATCGTGCCGCGCTCGACCGCACCGGTGACGACCGTGCCCCGGCCGGTGATGGTGAGCACGTTCTCGACGGGCAGCAGGAACGGCGCGTCCAGGTAGCGCTCGGGCATGGGCACGTACGTGTCCACCGCGTCGAGCAGCGCCTCGATGGACGCCGTCCAACGCGGGTCGCCCTCCAGGGCCTTGAGCCCGGAGACCCGTACGACGGGTACGGAGTCGCCGCCGTACCCCTGCGCGGTGAGCAGTTCGCGGACCTCCAGTTCGACGAGGTCGGTCAGCTCCTCGTCGCCTGCGTCGGCCTTGTTGAGCGCGACCACGATGTGGTCGACGCCCACCTGCCGGGCGAGCAGGACGTGCTCGGCCGTCTGGGGCATGATCCCGTCGAGCGCGGACACGACGAGGATCGCCCCGTCGAGCTGCGCGGCGCCGGTGACCATGTTCTTGACGTAGTCGGCATGACCCGGCATGTCCACGTGCGCGTAGTGCCGGGTGTCGGTCTCGTACTCGACGTGCGCGATGTTGATGGTGATGCCACGCGCCGCCTCCTCCGGGGCGCGGTCGATGCGGTCGAACGGCACGAACGTGCCGGTGCCGCGCTCGGCGAGCACCTTGGTGATGGCGGCGGTCAGGGTGGTCTTGCCGTGGTCGACGTGGCCCATGGTGCCGATGTTGAGATGCGGCTTGGTGCGCACGTACGCCGTCTTGGGCATGGCTGTTCCTCGAAGCGTCGTGGGTGGTGACGGGGACCCCGGGGACTCGCCGACCCTCCCCCTGCGGGGTCCGCCGGACGTTCCGGGAAGGGTCAGCTTCGGGCGCCGTCGACGGTGGCCACGATGATCAGGACGGCAGCCTTCGGTGCATCCGCGAGTGCGGATGCCGCGAGGAGGAAGGCGTGCCGGAACATGACGCCGATCATCGCCGACGCGTTGTCCCACGTCGAATGGTTTTCGGTGGCCCGCGCGGGACTTGTGCCGGACTCCCGGCTGTGACGGGCGTGAGACGCTCCATACGGCGTTCGGTCATGTTTGTCAGTTAGGGTCGCCGAATGCTCGATGCCAACCGCTCTGGCACCGCCACGGCCTCTTCTCCGGCCGCCGCCACGGAGCTCGCCGCCGTGCCCACGGCGGCACCGGTCCCGCCCCCCGCGCGCGCGGGCTTCGCGGCGCGCTGCACGCGCGTGTTGCTGTCGCCCTGGTCGCGTCTTTCGCTGCTGGTGGTCCTGCTCGCGGGGGCCGCCTCGGCCATGCTGCTCTTCGAACCGCAACGGCTGCTCACCCACGGCTGGCCACCGCAGCTCGGCGGAGCCGCGGCGGCGCTGGTGTTCACGGTGGCGTACGCGCTGTGCACGGTGGCGTTCGTGCCCCGGCCGCTGCTGAGCCTGGCCGCCGGCGCCCTCTTCGGTTCCGCGCTGGGGCTCGGTACGTCACTGGCCGGCACCGTGCTCGGCGGCGCCCTCGCCTTCGGCCTGGGCCGGTTCCTCGGCCAGGACGCGCTGCGCCCGCTGCTGCGCGGCCGCTGGCTGAAGGCGGCCGACGGACTGCTCAGCCGGCACGGCTTCCGCTCGATGATGGCGGCACGTCTGTTCCCCGGCATGCCGTTCTGGGTGGCGAACTACTGCGCCGCAGTCTCCCGCATGCGCTGGCTGCCGTTCCTGCTGGCGACGGCGCTCGGCTCGGTACCGAACACCGCCGCGTACGTCGTCGCGGGCGCCCGTGCCTCGGCGCCGACGTCGCCCGCCTTCCTGATCGCGATGGCCTTCATCGCCGTACCGGCCGTGGCGGGCGCGGTGGTCGCGTGGCGCAAGCGCCACCATCTGCGGGCGCGCTGAGGCCGAAGCGTCAGAGGGCTTCGAGCACCATCGCGTTGGCCAGGCCGCCCGCCTCGCACATCGTCTGCAGGGCGTAGCGGGCGCCGCGCTCGCGCATCGCGTGCACGAGGGTGGTGGTCAGGCGGGTGCCGCTGGCACCGAGCGGGTGGCCGATCGCGATCGCTCCGCCATGCACGTTGACCCTGGCGAGGTCGGCGCCGGTCTCCTGCTGCCAGGCCAGGACGACGCTGGAGAAGGCCTCGTTGACCTCGAACAGGTCGATGTCGTCGAGGCGCAGGTCCGCCCTGCGCAGCACCTTCTCCGTCGCGGGGATGACGCCGGTGAGCATCAGCAGCGGGTCGGAGCCGGTGACGGCGAAGCTGTGGAGGCGGGCGAGCGGGCGCAGGCCGAGGCGGGCCGCGGTCTCGCTGGAGGTGATCAGGACGGCCGAGGCGCCGTCGTTGATCGGGCTGGCGTTGCCCGCGGTGACGTTCCACTCGATCTGCGGGAAGCGCTCGGCGAACCCGGGGTCGAAGTAGGCGGGCCTGAGGCCGCCGAGGATCTCCGGGGTGCTGCCGGGCCGTACGCACTCGTCGCGGGTGACGCCGTCCAGGGGCGCGACCTCGGCGTCGAACAGGCCCGCGTCCCAGGCGGCGGCCGCCTTCCGGTGCGAGGAGACGGCGAAGGCGTCCATCTGCTCGCGGGTGATGGACCACTTGGCGGCGATGAGTTCGGCGCTGATGCCCTGCGGGACGAGGCCCTCGGGGTAGCGGTCGGCGACGCCCGGACCGAAGGGGTCCTTGCCGGCGGGCACGTTCGACCCCATGGGCACGCGGCTCATCGACTCGACGCCACAGGCGACGACGAGGTCGTACGCGCCCGAGATGACGCCCTGGGCGGCGAAGTGCACGGCCTGCTGGGACGAGCCGCACTGGCGGTCCACCGTGGTCGCCGGGACCGACTCGGGGAAGCCTGCCGAGAGCACGGCGTACCGGGTGGTGTTCATGGCCTGCTCGCCGACCTGGTCGACGGTGCCGCCGATGACGTCGTCGATCAGGGCCGGGTCGACGCCGGAGCGCTCCACGAGGGTGCGCAGGGTGTGGGCGAGGAGCTCCACGGGGTGGATGTGCGCCAGGGAGCCGTTCGGCTTGCCCTTGCCCACGGGGGTGCGTACGGCTTCGACGATGACTGCGTCACGCATGATGCGGGCCTCCTTGGCCGCCGGGGCGATCACTGGCCGCCGACGCGATTACCGGTGAGTAGGAAATCCGAACTCACCATAACTCGCTCAGTTGGAAAATCAAACCCTCCACTAGACTGGCCGTCATGGCCGCCACGAAAGATCCGCGCCCCTGCTCCATCGCCGACGCCCTCGCGCTCGTCGGCGAGAAGTACTCCCTGCTGGTGCTGCGGGAGGTGTGCCTCGGCAACGGCCGCTTCGACCAACTGGTCCGCAACATCGGCGCCCCGCGCGACATCCTGGCCACCCGGCTGCGCCGCCTCGTCGACGCCGGGATCCTGACGAAGCGCGCCTACAGCGAGCGCCCGCAGCGCTTCGAGTACCGGCCCACACCGGCAGGTCTCGAGCTGGAGCCGGTCCTGATCACCCTGATGGCGTGGGGCGACCGCCATCTCCGCGGGGACGACGAGCGCCCCATGGTGATCGAGCACGCCTGCGGAAACGAACTGCTCCCGGTGCTCACCTGCGCGGCCTGCGGCGACCCCGTACGCCACGAGGACCTGACCTCCCACCCGCAGGCCCCCGGCTGGACGCTCCGGGGCCCGGCCGCGGCGTAGCCGGTCCCTACCGTCCCTGCCGGTACACGTCCAGCCGCCCGCACATCCCGAACCTGCCGTACGCCGAAGGCTGTTCGGCCTGTACGACGGCCTCGGCCAGGTGGGATACATCTCCCCGTTCGAGCCGGTCGAGCTGTTCCCCCGTCGCCTCGGCGGCCGCCCGGGCGCCGCGCCGCCAGCGTTCACGCCACTCGGCGAGCCGAGGCCGTACCAGCGCGGCGGCGGCCCGGTGGAAGGCGGCCAGCGCCTCGGGACCGGGGGCCTTGCGCAGCGCCCGGTAGCCCTCCAGCGCGAGGTCGCGCCGGGCACGGGCGAACCGCTGCCGCTCCTCCTCCGGCGCCGGTTCGGGAACGTTGGTCGCGGCTGCGTACGTCTGGGGATCGGTCAGGTACCGGGGCGGCAGTGTGAGCACCGCGTCCCCCGCCTCGGGCAGTCCGCTGTTCTGCATGAGGACGGTGATGCGCAGGTCGCCCTCGTTGACCAGCCGGTGGATGGTGCCCGGCGTGAACCAGGCCACCGTGCCGGGCGTGAGGGGCGTGACGGCGTAGCCGGACGTCGTGAGTGTCTGCACCGCGCCGCGCCCGCCGGTGACGACGTACGCCTCCGAACAGGCCAGGTGCAGATGGGGTGTTCCGCCGCTGCTGCCGTCGGCGGCGGGCCAGTCGTAGACGCACAGTCCGGAGACGGCGACCCCGCCCGGCAGGCCGCCGAACCCTGCGGCGCTCACCACGAGTGCGCCTCCAGGTATTTGCCGATCTCCTCCCGCTCCCAGGCCCCGTCGGCGACCACGACCCGGTAGCGACGGCGGAGCGTGTCGCCGGGGGCGAGTTCGAGCTCGTCGTAGAACGCCCAGGAAGGCGCGACGGCGGCGAAGGGGTCGTTGCGGACGAACCAGTGTGCGGGGTGCGTCCCTTGGGCGCCGGAGTGGTCGTTCTCGGGGGCGTGGGCGAAGACGAGGGTCGCGTGGCCGTCGGTGCCGTCGTGTTCGCCGCAGAGGGCGAGCCAGGGCGCCTGGGTGCCCATCAGCGCCGGCCCCTCGCCGTCGGGGCCGATGATCCGCCCGCCCCGGAAGGCGCGCGGGCCGCGCCAGAACAGGCCGGTGTAGCCGGCCAGTTCACGCCCGGAGGTGGTCGGGCTGCCGAACCTCAGCGGCCCGTCACGGCGGTTGGTCACGGCGGTGGTCCAGGTCAGTGCCCAGGAGCCGGACTCCGGGTCGACGTCGTGCACCTCGATCCGGCGCTGCTCCTCGGCCCACAGCTCGCCGCCGTACGGGTGCCAGGTCAGCCGCTCGGCAAGGACCGCACGGTCGCCGTCCACGGTCAGCTCGTCGAACGTGACATGCCTCATCGAGCCCACGCGCTCGGGGAGTTCGAGATACCCCTTGCCGTGAACGTAGGTGTTGCCGCCCCACAGGTTCGCTCCGGACAGATGCGAGGCCGTGAGCGACAGGCCCTTGTGCCAGCGGTGGTCGTTGGGCCGGTAGTCGGTGACGACGTCACCCGCCAGCGTTCGGACCGGATGGAGGTACGGCTTCGGCGCCTCCCAGGCCGCCTCCGGCCGGTGGACGTAGGCGAACAGCTCGACGCCGGTGGCCGGTGCGGTCACGGTGACCCGGTCGCCGTGGGCGTGGACGAGGCGCAGCCCGGTCATGCGGGCACCTCCGCGGTCTCGGCGACGGGCGCCCAGCCCGGCACTCCTCCGTGCAGGGCGGTGTGGAAGGGGTCGCCGGGGCCGATCTCGCCCCGTCTCACCGTGGTGTCCGTGAACGCGGACTTGTAGAGCGCGGTGACCAGTTCCAGGCTCGTCCGCCCGTCCGCGCCGCTGCTGCGCGGCCGCCGCCCGGCCCGCATGCCGGCCACCAGCTCCCTGAGCTGGGCCTGATGCGAACTGGGCACGTCCGGTCCGAAGTCCTGCCAGGCCGCCGCTAGGTCTCCGGGCACGCCCGGGGCCGGTGTGATGCGCCAGTCGGCGTTGCTGTGGCCGTAGAGGTGGGTCAGTTCGACGGTGGCACGCTCGCAGTCGACGCGGATGCGGCTGACCTCGTCCGGGCTGAGGACGCTGTTGACGACGGTCGCCAGGGCGCCGTTCTCGAAGCGGACCAGGGCGGTCGAGACATCCTCGGTCTCCACGTCGTGCACCAGCCGTCCGGCCATGGCGCGCACCTCGCTCCACGGCCCGAGCAGGTCGAGGAGGAGGTCCATCTGGTGAATCCCGTGGCCCATCGCCGGGCCCCCTCCCTCGGTGTGCCAACGCCCTCGCCAGGGCACGGCGTAATAGGCGGTGTCCCGGTACCAGGTGGTCTGGCAGTGCGCCACCAGCGGGCGGCCCAGGGCGCGTTCGGCGATCAGCCGGCGTACATGCCGGGCGCCGGAGCCGAAGCGGTGCTGGAAGACGATCGCGGCGTACGGCCCGCCGTCGGTGCTTTCCTCGGCCTCGACGGCGTCGAAGTCGGCGAGCGTCGGCACGGGCGGCTTCTCGCACCACACCCAGGCCCCGGCGCGCAGCGCGGCCACGGTCTGCGCGAGGTGCAGCGTCGGCGGCGTGCAGACAGAGACGAGGTCGGGCCGCTGCTCCGCCAGCATCCGGTCCAGATCGGTGTAGGCGTACGGGATCCCGGCCTCCGTACAGAAGGACTCGACCGCGGCGGCATCGATGTCGACGGCGGCCACGACCTCCGTCTCGCCCTCCTCGGCGAGCCGGGCGAACGCCGGCAGATGGGAGCCACGCGCGATGGCACCGGTGCCGATGACGGCGGCCCGGATGCGCCGGCCGGTGAGCGGGGGGCTGGTGCGGGGCATGGGCTTGATCAGCACTCCTCGCGGTCGGTGGGCGCGCGCGGGCGGGTCCGGTGAACCGGAGATCCATCGACGCGGCAAGCGCTTTCCCCTCTGCAGCAACGTAAGCGGCGGCTCATGACCGGTCAACACCTCTGCCGCCCTCCGCCCGTCGAACCCCTGTGTCCGGCCCGTCACATCGGGACGCTAGGCTGCCCGTCGACACACATGATCAGCACATTTCCCGGTTCCCCCCATCAGCACTTGGACCTCTCACCTTCATGTCTTGGTTTGAATCCCTCGTCCTCGGACTCGTCCAGGGGCTGACCGAATTCCTCCCCGTCTCCTCCAGCGCCCATCTGCGGCTCACCGCGGCCTTCTCGGGCTGGAAGGATCCGGGAGCCGCGTTCACCGCGATCACGCAGATCGGCACCGAGACCGCGGTGCTGATCTACTTCCGCAAGGACATCGGGCGGATCGTCTCGGCCTGGTTCCGGTCGCTGTTCGACAAGGCGATGCGTCAGAACCACGACGCGCAGATGGGCTGGCTGGTGATCGTCGGCTCGATTCCGATCGGCGTGCTCGGCGTGACGCTGAAGGACCAGATCGAAGGGCCGTTCCGGGATCTGCGGATCACCGCGACGATGCTGATCGTCGTCGGCATCGTCATCGGCATCGCGGACCGGCTGGCGGCGCGCGACGAGACGGGCGGCCGGCACCGGGCGCCCAAGCAGCGCAAGGCCCTTGAGGATCTGGGCGTGAAGGACGGCCTGATCTTCGGCCTCTGCCAGGCCTGCGCCCTCATCCCGGGCGTCTCCCGTTCCGGAGCCACCATCAGCGGCGGGCTGTTCATGGGCTACCGGCGCGAGTCCGCCGCCCGCTACTCCTTCCTGCTCGCCATTCCGGCCGTACTCGCCTCCGGGGTCTTCGAGTTGAAGGATGCGATGGAGAGCGACCACGTCGCATGGGGACCGACGCTCTTCGCCACGGTGATCGCGTTCGTGTCCGGCTACGCGGTCATCGCCTGGTTCATGAAGTGGATCTCCAACAAGAGCTTCATGCCGTTCGTCTGGTACCGCATCGCCCTCGGCATCGTCATCATCGCGCTGGTCACGGCGGGGGGACTGAGTCCCCATGCGGCGGAGTCGGCGAACTGACGGTCCGGGCACCTGGAACACCGCCGTACGTCGGTGCGGTTTCGGACATCCAACCCGGAACTTCGTGGCCAGGCGTGCGTACCGCCACTCCGCAACTCGCCGGGGCATATGCGTCCTGGCCTGGGTCGACTGAGAGCGCCGTCCGTCGGGGGCCCGATACGACCGTGTCGGCGGCGGTGACCAACCCCATACGGTCCGCGTAGTGGTGCGGTAGCGGACTGTCAGTACTTGCCCCTAGGCTTGTTCGCATGCCCCCCGATTCCGAGCTCCCTGGTTCCGTGCGGTCTGCTGCCGAGGTGAACGAGCAGATCCGGGCACTGTGGCTGCGTGCGGGCGGATACCTGTCGGCCCAGGACCGCGCGGAGTACGAGCTGTTGGTGATCGAGTGGGCCGAGGCGATCCGCGACGAGATCATCCAGGCGGCCTGAGATCCGCGACATGGAGCACCTGAGCAGTGTGCCGCCGCGTCGCGGCCTCATCATCTTCCTGAACGGCACGTCGAGTTCGGGCAAGTCGAGCATCGCGGCCGAGTTGCTGCGGGTCCTGGACGAGCCGTACTTCCACATGTCGGCCGACATGTTCCACGCGATCCGCAGCCGCCGCGAGTTCCCCGCGGACCGGCTCGACGAAATTCTCCACCGCACCTGGATGGGCTTCCACCGCGCGGTCGCCGGGATGGCCGCGGCCGGGAACAACGTGATCGTGGACCATGTGCTGAGCTCGGACTGGCGGTTGACGGACTGCCTCGCCCTCTTCGACCCGCGGGACGTCGTCCTGGTGGGCGTGCGCTGCCCGTTGGCGGAGCTGGAGCGCCGGGAGCGGGAGCGCGGCGACCGGCCCGGCGGGCTCGCCGCACGTCAGTCGAAACAGGTCCATGCCCACGGCGTGTACGACATCGAGTGCGACACCAGCCGGGCCGATGCGGTGGAGTGCGCGCAGCTGATCAGGGACTTTCTGCCCGGCCGGCCCAGACCGACGGCGTTCGAGCGGCTGCGTGCCCACCGCTGACCGGTGGCGCCCCGCTCACCGCCCGCCCGAAACCCGCAGCACCGCCCCCGTCGTGTAGGACGCGTCCGGCGACAGCAGCCACGCAACGGCCGCGGCGATCTCCTCCGTGCGACCCGGGCGGCGCAGGGGGATCGTCGGCGCCGCACGGCGGGCGCGGTCCGGGGCGCCCATCGTCGCGTGCATCTCGGTGTCGATCACGCCGGGCGCGACCGCGTTGACCCGGACTCCGTCCGGCCCGAGTTCCTTGGCGAGACCCAGGGTCAGGGCGTCGATCGCGGCCTTGGTCGCCGCGTAGTGGACGTACTCACCGGGGCTGCCGAGCGTGGCGGCGGCAGAGGAGACGTTCACGATCGCCCCGCTCCCCCGCGCCGTCATCAGCCGCGCGGCGCGGCGCGAACACAGCAGCGTGCCCAGCAGGTTGACCTCGACGACCCGGCGCAGATCGCCCGTATCCGCATCGGCGAGCCGTCCCAGCGGCCCTGTCACCCCGGCGTTGTTCACAAGCCCTGTGACGGGCCCGAGCCGCTCCTCCGCCGTGTCGAACAGCCGCTCCACGTCCGCCTCGTGGGACGTGTCCACGCGCACGGCCACACACCGCGCCCCCGCCTCGCGCGCCCCTTGCGCGACCGCCTCGGCCGCGCCCACGTCATGGACGTACCCCACGACCACGTCGTGCCCGTCCGCAGCGAGCCGCAGACAGGTGGCGGCGCCGATACCCCGGCTGCCGCCGGTGACCACCGTGACCGGGCGTGCCATGAGGGACCTCCACATCCGACTTCGCTGCAGCAAGATCCTAGTACCGCGCCCGAAGAGGCCGGGAGCGCCGTCCGGGAGTGAGGGCCTAACTACGTCGTGTACCCCGTGTGACAGTTGTGATGCCTGATCCGATGTGTGACCAGTGGGGAAATCGTGACGACCCTTCACCCCGCTACGCAAAGTAAGTACATCCGTGGAGGTTTCGAGTGCGACCGTTCACCCTCAAGTACGCGTACCTCATCGCCAGCGAGGCGAGCGGCGGGTGGGCGCAGGGCCGAACATCACGCAGGACTGAATGTCCCGCACTCCCTCTTGGCTCCAAGCGCCCCGTGCCCAACACTGTGGCGATGACGCAGCGTGTGGAGCTCGCGACCGTGATGGACCGACTGGCCGTGGACGCACTGGTCACCGAGTACGCGGTGGCGGTGGACGACGGGGACTGGGGGACGTACCGAAGGCTGTTCACGGCGGACGGGCGGGCGGACTACCGCGGCGCCGGAGGCGTCGAGGGCGACGCGGGGCGGGTCGCCGACTGGCTCGCCGAGAGCCTGGCGCTGTTCGCCATGCGACAGCATCTGATCGTCAACCGCCGGGTGCGGTTCGGGATCCTGGAGCAGGACGCCGGGGACACCGCGCGCGTGCAGGCGGACTACGTCAATCCGATGCGGCTGGCGGAAAGCGACGGCGGCTCCACGGCGCCCGACTTCGTGTGCGGCGGCCGGTACGCCTTCGGGCTGCTGCGGACGCCCGACGGCTGGCGGCTGCGCGAGGTGGTCGTCGAGGAGAAGTGGCGCCGCCTGCCCGAACGGCGCGCGGCACCCGTGATCGACTGACCCGATTCCCCCTGTCGGGGAGGGCCGCCCGGCGCGCACACTGGAGGGAGCCGCTGAGCCGGGAGGCGATGCATGAAGACGTTCCACCGCTGGCTCGCCTCACCGTGGCGGCGCTCCCTGGTCGCCGTCCTCGCGGGCGCCCTGCCGGTGTTCTCCTTCCCGGCACCCTCGCTGTGGTGGTTCGCGTACGTCGCCCTGGTCCCGTGGATCCTGCTCGCCCGCTCCGCCGCGACCGGCAGACGGGCGGCGTACGACGGCTGGCTCGGCGGACTCGGCTTCATGCTCGCGGTGCACCACTGGCTGCTGCCGAACCTGCACGTCTTCATCTTCCTGATCGCGGGACTCCTCGGTGCGCTGTGGGCGCCCTGGGGCTGGCTGGTGCGCCGGTTCCTCGGCGGTGTGCCCTCGCCGGGCCGGGGCGCCGCCGCGCTGGTCGTGCTGCCGTCGGCATGGCTGGCCGTGGAGCTGGTCCGGTCCTGGCAGGGGCTGGGCGGCCCCTGGGGCATGCTCGGCTCCAGCCAGTGGCAGGTGGAACCGGCACTGCGGCTCGCCTCGGTCGGCGGGGTGTGGCTGCTGAGCTTCCTGGTGGTGGCGGTGAACGTCGCCGTCGCGGCGCTCGTGTCGGTGCGCGAGGCGCGCATACCCGCCGTGGCCTCGCTGGTCGCGACGGCCGCCGCGACCTCGGCGGCCTGGGCGTGGTCACCGCGGCCCCAGGTCGACGGCCGGGTCAGGATCGCCGTCGTCCAGCCGGGCATCGTGGACGGCACGGCGAGCGCGGACCGGCGCTTCGACCGCGAGGAACAGCTCACCCGGGGGCTGATCGGCCAGGACGTCCATCTGGTCGTCTGGGGCGAGAGCAGCATCGGCTTCGACTTGGGCGCCCGCCCCGACCTCGCCCGCCGGGTCGCCGTACTGTCGCGGCAGACCGGCGCGGACATCCTGGTCAACGTGGACGCCCGCCGCTCCGACCGGCCCGGCATCTACAAGAGTTCGGTGCTGATCGGTCCGGACGGCCCGACCGGCGCCCGCTACGACAAGATGCGGCTCGTCCCCTTCGGCGAGTACATACCGGCGCGTTCGGTGCTGGGCTGGGCGACCTCCGTCGGCAGGGCGGCTGGCGAGGACCGCAGACGGGGCACCGAGCAGGTCGTGATGGACGTCGGGCACGGGCTGCGGATCGGCCCGATGATCTGCTTCGAGACGGCGTTCCCCGACATGAGCCGGCACCTCGCCGCGGACGGCGCCGATGTGCTGCTCGGCCAGTCCTCCACGTCGACGTTCCAGCACAGCTGGGCCCCCGAGCAGCACGCCTCGCTGGCCGCGCTGCGCGCCGCCGAGACCGGCCGCCCGATGGTGCACGCCACGCTGACCGGGGTCTCCGCCGTCTACGGCCCGGGCGGACAGCGCCTCGGCCCCTGGCTCGGCACCGACGCGAGCACCGCCCGGGTGTACGAGGTCCCGCTGGCGCACGGCATCACGCCGTACGTCCGCTACGGCGACTGGCCGGTGCACGGCGCGCTGCTGATACTTGCCGCGCTGTGCGCCACGGAGGGAATGCGGGCGTTCAGGACGCGGCGGAGCGCCCCTGGACCGCGTGTACGACCCGCTCGCACAGTTCGTGAGTCACAAGCGCATCCCGGGCACTGAGCACCTTGCCCGCGCGCACGGCGTCGAGGAAGGCCAGCGCCGCCTGTTCGATGCCGCGCTGCCGGGCGACCGGCACCCAGTCGCCGCGCCGCCGCACCGTCGGCTGTCCCTTGTGGTCGATCATCTCGGCCAGGTTGAGCACCTGGCGCTTGGTGTCCTGACCGGAGACCTCGAGGATCTCCTCCGCCGAGCCGCTGAGCCGGTTCATGACACCGAGCGCGGTGAAGCCGTCCCCGGCGAGCTGGAGCACGACGTGGTGCAGCAGCCCGCCCTCGACGCGGGCCCGCACGGTCACGTCGTCGACCGGGCCCGGGACAAGGAAGCGCAGGGTGTCGACGACATGGATGAAGTCGTCGAGGATCATCGTGCGCGGCTCCTCGGGCAGCCCGATGCGGTTCTTCTGCATCAGGATCAGCTCGCGCGGGTGGTCGGCGCACTGCACGTACCCGGGCGCGTGGCGCCGGTTGAAGCCGACGGCGAGAGAAACGTCCCGCTGCTCGGCGAGGGCCACCAGGCGCTCCGAGTCGGCGAGTTCGTACGCCAGCGGCTTGTCCACATAGGTCGGTACGCCCGCGTCGAGGAGCCGGGTGACGATCTCGGGGTGGACGTCGGTGGGCGCGTGCACGAAGGCCGCGTCGAGGTCCTGGGCGAGGAGGGAGTCCAGGGTGGTGTGCCGCTGTCCGGGCGGGAGGTGGAGGCCGTCGGCGACCCGGGTGAGGGTCGCGGGGGTCCGGGTGTGCAGATGCAGCTCGACGCCCGGCTGCACGCCCAGCACCGGCAGGTACGCCTTCCGCGCGATGTCTCCGAGTCCGATGCAGCCGACCTTCACGTGCTCTCCCCTAGCGCTCACCCACCCGTGCCTCCTCGGAAGGATACGGGGGCCGCCAGCCGGCGATGTCGTCGAATCCGCGCATGAGCAGCGCCGGTCCGGCCGCCGACAGCGCGGCGATCGCGGTGTTGCGTACGGCGATGGCGGCGCGGTTGCCCGTCATGTTGAGGCGGGCGACCCGGACGGCCTGCCGGGCGATGGCAGTCGTGCGGGGCAGCCGGGCCGCTGTGTAGGCGGGCAGATCGGTGGAGATGGGGGTTCCCCCGCTCGAGCGGAGCCGAGAGTGGGGGAGGGCGAGGACCACGGCGTCCTCGATGGCCTGGTTGCCGCCCTGGCCCAGGGTCGGCGGCATCGCGTGCGCGGCGTCGCCGAGCAGGGCGACGCGGCCGCGGTGGAACGCGGGCAGCGGCTCGGCGATGTGGTGGACGTCGTGGCGCAGCACGTCCTCGGGGCGGGCGGCCGCGACGACGGCGGGGATCGGGTCGTGCCAGTCGCCGAACCGGCGGACCAGCTCGGCCTTCTCGTCGTCGGGGGCACGCTCCCCGGCGGGAGTCATGGCGGCGGCGTACGCGTACACCCTGCCGTCCTTGAGCGGATGCGTGCCCCACAGTCGGCCCCGGCCCCAGGTCTCGTGCGAGGCGAACTCGACGTCGGGCAGCGGGATCACGACCCGCCAGGTGGTGAACCCGGCGTACACCGGCCCCGGATGTCCGGGGAACAGCACTGTGCGCACACCGGAGTTGATGCCGTCGGCCCCGACCACCAGGTCCGCCTCCAGTTCGTCGTCGGCGGTGCGCACCCGGGCGGGCCGGTCGGTGTCGCCGGGGTCGACGAGGGTGGCGGCGGCGGTCGTGCGGACGGTGCCGGGCGGGAGCAGGGTGGCGAGGCTGTTGATGAGGGTGGCCCGGTGGAGGAGGACGAGGGGGCCGCCGAAGCGAGCCGCGGCGGCCTCGGCGCTGGAGCGCGAGAGCCAGCGTCCGCCGGGGGTGCGCAGCCCGCCGTCGCCCTGCCAGGCGGCGAGGTCGCGGATCTCGTCGCCGATGCCGAGGACGTCCAGGGCGCGCAACGCGTTCGGGGCCAGCGAGATGCCCGCGCCGACCGGCTCCAGGGAGCGGGCCCGTTCGAGGACGGTGACCTCCCGGCCGTACCGCAGCAGGGCTGCCGCCGCGGTCAGGCCTCCGATGCCGCCGCCGATGACGACGGCGCGTGACGTGTGCGGCATGACTCCTCCAAGCAATGGTCACTACAGATGTAGTGCGACGTCGCCTCGACTGTACTACAGCCGTAGTGTCACCGATAGAGTCGTCCCATGTCCGTACACACTCCGGCCGCCGCCTCCCGCGCGGACCTCGTCGCCGACACCGCGATCACGCTGCTCGCCGAGCGCGGTATGCGAGGGCTGACGCACCGGGCGGTCGACGAGGCGGCCGGACTGCCGCTGGGCTCGACCTCGAACGTGGCCCGGACCCGCCAGGCCCTGCTGGAGCTGGTGGTACGGCGGCACGCCGAGCGCGAGGCCCGGGTGCTGGCGCCGGCCGAGATGCCCGATCCGCGCGGCGGTCTCGACTCCCTGGTGGACGCCCTCTCGCTGGCCACGCACCGCTCGGTCACCCGCGACCGCGAACTGCTCGTCTCCCGCTACGAACTGGCACTGGAGGCCACGCGCCGGCCCGAGCTGCGCTCCTTCTACGACGCCGCGGGCGCCGTCTTCCGCAACCAACTGGAAGCCATGGTCACCGCGCTGGGCTCGACCGAACCGGCCCGGCACGTGCTGTCGTTGGTCGCCTGGGCGGACGGGCTGATGTTCTCGTGTGCGGCGGGTTCGTTCCACGCGGAGGTGCCGAGCCTGGACGAGGTCCGCGCCGGGCTGCGGGAGCTGCTGACCGGGATGCTGGGCCGCTGAATTCGCTGGAAGCAGAAGGTGAGTTGAGCCAGGATGCGGGCATGACGACCGAACGCAGTGAACCCGCACAGAACGCCGGCGAACGCGCCATGCTCGAGGGCTGGCTCGACTACCACCGGCAGACCCTGGCCTGGAAGTGCGAGGGCTTGACCGACGAGCAGTTGCGGACCGCGTCCGTAGCGCCCTCCGAGCTGTCCCTGATGGGCCTGGTGCGACACATGGCGGAGGTCGAGCGCGGCTGGTTCCGCAGGGTGCTGGCGGGCGACGATCGCGGGCCCATCTACTACACCGAGGCGGACGACGACGGCGACTTCCACACCACGGAGGCGGACACCTGGGAGGAGGCGTACGCCACCTGGCAGGCCGAGATCGAGGCCGCCCGACGGCACGCGGCGGACTTCGGGCTCGACGACCTCTCCCACAGGAAGAGCCCCCACAGCGAGGAGCCGTTCAACCTGCGCTGGATCTACACCCACATGATCGAGGAGTACGCCCGGCACAACGGCCACGCCGATCTGATCCGGGAGCGGATAGATGGCGCCACCGGCGACTGACGTCAGCCTCCGCGCCCCGCTACCCCCCGTAGGGTGCGGGAGATCACCCGAGCGGGGCATGAATCACCGGTCCGTGGTCCCATGGGCGGGAGCGACCCAGCAGAGTGACGCGGGTGCATCGAACGACGACCACCGCAACGCTCCTGGTCACCTTGGCCGTCTCGGCCCTCTCCGGCTGTGTGACGGTCCAGCGCCCGCCGGCGCCGGGGCCGACGGACACAGTGCCGTCGCAGCCGACGGTTCCCCGGCCGGACGGCAGCGCGGAACCGAAGGCCGTCCAGGCACCGGCCCGGGAGGCGCTGGAGATGGTCGGTCCGTCCCATTCCCCCGAGCCGCCCGCACGGAGCCGGCCGGCGGTGACTCCTGTGACGCCGCCGCCCCCGTCACCCCGGGTGCACCCCCGTCCCCAGCCGCACCGGGAGCCCTCGCGGCTACCCCGCGTCCATGTCCCCGACGTACCCCGGGCGGTGCCCCCGGAGCCGGACGTGTGCGCGCTGGGCAAGCGGTACGGCGGCTGGCACCCGGGCAGCCCCGAGGCGACGATCTGCGAGCAGACGTACGGGCGTTGACACCCCCGTCGGTCTCGCCCCGGTCACAGGGGCCGCTGCCGCGGCGGTCCCCAGGACTCACCGCCCGGGAAGCCCTCGTCCGCCAGCCGCAGTTCCAGGCGGTGGATCGCCGCCCGTACCCCGTTCCCGTAACCGTCGTCGGCCAGAGCGCCGGCGGCGCCTCGTGCCCGGCTCAGATGGGTGCGGGCGGCCTCGGCGCGGCCCAGCTTCACATAGTCCGCGGCCAGATTCAGGTGCAGGGACGGGTAGAAGCCCCGAACCATCGCGGGGTCGCCGCCGGTCCGGCCGCCCGTCACTTCGTCCGCGGCCGACAACGCCCGCAGGTCCCAGGCCAGTTCGTCCGCCGGGTCGTCCTGGGTGTCGGCCAGGTAGTGCGCCAGGGTGCAGCGGTGCAACGGGTCGCCGTCCTCACCGATCTCCGCCCACAGGTCGAGCAGCCGGCGGCGGGCCTCCTCGCGGTCGCCGCCGTGGTGCAGCATGACGACCTGCCCGATCCGCGTCAGCACGGCATCCGGTGCCGCCTGCTCTCGTCGCTCCGCCACCGCGTCCTCCGGGCACTCGTCGGCTGTCACTCCCGACGCTAACCGGCGGCACCGACAATCCCCGTCAGGCGGCCCCGTACGACACGGGGCCGCCCCAGTGGGCGCTCAGGTCAGGTTCGGGATCGTCCAGTCGATCGGCTCGTGGCCCTGCCGGGCGACCGCCTCGTTGATCTGCGTGAACGGGCGGGAGCCGAAGAACTTCTTGGCCGACAGGGGCGAGGGGTGCGCGCCCTTGACGACGACGTGCCTGGTCTCGTCGATCAGGGGGAGCTTCTTCTGCGCGTAGTTGCCCCAGAGCACGAAGACCGCCGGGTCGGGCCGCTCGGCCACCGCGCGGATCACCGCGTCGGTGAACTTCTCCCAGCCCTTGCCCTTGTGCGAGTTCGCCTCACCGGAGCGGACCGTGAGCACCGCGTTGAGCAGCAGCACGCCCTGCTGGGCCCACGGCAGGAGAAAGCCGTTGTCCGGGATCGGCGTGCCCAGCTCCTCCTTCATCTCCTTGTAGATGTTCCGCAGGGAGGGCGGGGTCTTCACGCCGGGGCGCACCGAGAAGCACAGGCCGTGGCCCTGGCCCTCGCCGTGGTACGGGTCCTGGCCGAGGACGAGCACCTTGACCTTGTCGTACGGCGTCGCCTCCAGCGCGGCGAAGACCTCCTCGCGCGGCGGATAGACGGGACCCTTCGCCCGCTCCTCCTCGACGAACTCGGTCAGCTCCTTGAAGTAGGGCTGCTGCAGCTCGTCGCCCAGAACCCCGCGCCAGGACTGGGGCAGCATGGCGGTGTCGGTCACGTCAACATCCTTAGCGTGTGCGGTCACTTGCAGATCTCAGAACCTACAGGCGGCCACTGACAATCGCCGCCCGCGGCCTTGATCGGCGGCCGTCACCAGCTGGTCTTGCGGTGCAGCTCCCACATCATCATGATCGTCGACGGGTCGAGGGCCCGCTCGCCGCCGGAGACGTCGTCGCTGGCCGCGACGTACTGCCGGCCCTGCCACAGCGGCAGCAGCCGGGCCTCGTCCACCAGGATCTGCTGCGCCTCCTCGAACTCCTTGATCACCTTGGCCCGGTCGCTCTCCCCGCGCGAGTCGGGCAGCAGATGGTCGGTGATCGTCGGCGTCTTGTACGGCGTGCCGAGCGCGTTCTGTTCGCCCACGAACGGCGCGATGAAGTTGTCGGCGTCGGGGAAGTCCGGGAACCAGCCGCGGCCGAAGACCGGGTACTCGCCCTTCTGGTAACCGACCACATAGGTCTTCCAGGGCCGGCTCTTCAGGGTGATGGTGAACAGACCGGAGTCCTCGAGCTGGGACTTGAGCTCCTGGAACATCTGGGCGGTCTCGGAGCCGTAGCGGTCGGTCGTGTACCAGAGGGTGAGCGGGACCCGCTGGGTGATGCCGGCGTCGGAGAGGATCTTGCGGGCCTTCGGCACGCTCGGGTCGCCGAAGGTGTCGAAGAAGCCGGTGGTGTGCCCGGTCAGGCCCTTCGGGACCATGGAGTAGAGCGGGTCGACCGTGTCGTCGTACACCTTGTGCGCGATCGCGCCGCGGTTGACGACCTGGGCGATCGCCTTGCGGACGGCGGGGTTCCTGGACCACCGGTCCTTCGGGTTGAACACCAGGTAGCTGATGTCGGTGCCGGCGCCGTCGACCAGTTGGAGGTCGGTCGAGTCGTGGCCCTGGAGCGCGATGATGTCCTTTGCGGCGAGTCCGCGGTAGGTCACGTCGATCTGCCGCGCGCGCAGCGCCTTGACCATGGTGGCCGAGTCCTGGAAGTAGCGGATGGTCACCGCGTTGTTCTTGCGGTCAGCGAACCCGCTGTACTGGTCGTTGCGGACGAGGACGGCCTGCTTGCCCTCCTCGTACGACTTGAGCCGGTAGGGCCCGGAGCCGTAGACCTTGGTGTCCTCGCGCAGTTTCTTGGCCGGGTATTCGTCGGGGTCGACGATCGACATGGCCGGGGTCGCGAGCACGAACGGGAAGGTGGCGTCGGCCTTGTTGAGGTGGAAGACGACCTCGTCGTCGCCGAGGGCCTGGACGCGGTCGAGGCTGCCGAGCAGTCCGGCCGGGCCGCTGGGGGCGTTGATGTCCCTGATGCGGTCGATCGAGTACTTGACCGCCTGCGCGTTCAGCGCGTGACCGTCGGCGAATTTCGTGCCCGAGCGCAGCTTGCAGCGGTAGGTGCGGTTCGAGCTGTCGGTGAAGCGGCACTTCTCGGCGGCATCGGGCTGGGGGGTGGTGGCACCGCTGGGATAGGCGAGGAGCGTCTGGTAGATGTTGCGGAACAGCTCCCACGAGCCGTCCCAGGCGGCAGCGGGGTCCAGCGTGCTGGGCGCGCTGGTGGTTCCCACGACGATCGGCCCCTCGCTGTCGGAGTTGCCGTCGGAAAAGACGCTGCACCCTGCCACAAGGGATATGGACGCGATCGCCGCTACTTTCTGCAGGCATCGGTTCCGGTTGAACACGCGCACGCTCCTCGATCCGCCGTGCCAAAGGTCGGCAGACGATATCGCAGCGTCGCGGCCCCTGAACCCGTTGTGGAGCAGGCCTGTTGATCGAATGAGCGATGACGACGTTGTCATCCGCCTGTGCGGATGCTGTGCGCGGAATTTCGTGGTTTACGACGAGGGGCGCCGCTCCCCTCGGGGAACGGCGCCCCTCGATCGTGGCCGAGGGAGCGTCAGCCCACGCCCGCGTTCAGGAAGATGCCACCGTCGACGACGAGCGTCTGCCCGGTGATCCAGTCGGACTGCTCCGAGGTGAGGAACGCGGCGGCGCCGCCGATGTCGGAGGGCACGCCGAGCCGGGCCAGCGGGTAGCTCGCGGCGGCCTCCTCCTCCCGGCCCTCGTACAGGGCCTGCGCGAACTTGGTCTTCACGACGGCCGGGGCGATCGCGTTGACCCGCACCTTGGGCGCGAACTCGTGCGCCAACTGCTGGGTCAGGTTGATCATCGCGGCCTTGCTGACGCCGTACGCGCCGATGAACGGCGAGGGCGCGAGGCCCGCGATCGAGGCGATGTTGACGATCGCGCCGCCGTTGTCCTTCTGCCAGGCGTGCCAGGTCTTCTGGGCGAAGCCCAGCGCCGAGATGACGTTGGTCTCGAATACCTTGCGCGCGACGTTCAGGTCGAGGTCCGCCATGGGCCCGAACACCGGGTTCGTACCGGCGTTGTTGACGAGGAAGTCGACGCGGCCGAAGGCCTCCATGGCGCGCTCGACGACCGTGGCCTGGTGGTCGAGGTCGTGCGCCTTGCCGGCGACGCCGACGACCCGGTCGGAGCCGAGCGACTCGACGGCCTCCTTGAGGGCGTCCTCGTTACGGCCGGTGATGACGACGCGGTCACCGCGCGCGACCAGCGCCTCGGCGACGCCGTAGCCGATGCCGCGGCTGGCGCCCGTGACGAGGGCGACCTTTCCCGAAAGCTCGGGGAGTTCAGTCATGTCCGTGATCCCTGGGTCTTGGTTAGTCGAGCGGTCCACCGGCCACGTACAGCACCTGGCCGGAGACGAAGCCGGCGGCCTCGCCGGTGAAGAAGGCGATGGCGTTGGCGATGTCCTCGGGCTCGCCGACCCGCTGCACGGGGATCTGCGTGGCGGCCGCAGCCTTGAACTCCTCGAAGCCCATCTTGACGCGCTCGGCGGTGGCCTTGGTCATCTCGGTGGCGATGAAGCCGGGGGCGACGGCGTTGGCGGTGATGCCGAACTTGCCCAGCTCGATGGCGAGGGTCTTGGTGAAGCCCTGCAGACCGGCCTTGGCGGCCGAGTAGTTGGCCTGGCCGCGGTTGCCGAGCGCGGAGGACGAGGACAGGTTGACGACCCGGCCCCAGCCCGCGTCCACCATGTGCTTCTGGACGGCCTTGGTCATCAGGAAGGAACCGCGCAGGTGCACGTTGAGGACGGTGTCCCAGTCGGCGGCCGTCATCTTGAACAGCAGGTTGTCGCGCAGGACGCCCGCGTTGTTGACGAGGATCGTCGGCGCGCCGAGCTCCTCGACGATCCGCGCGACGGCCGCCTCGACCTGGGCCTCGTCGGAGACGTCGGCGCCGACCGCGATGGCCCTGCCGCCGGCCGCGGTGATCTTCTCCACGGTGTCCTTGCAGGCGGCCTCGTCGAGGTCGATGACCGCGACCGCGCGACCCTCGGCGGCCAGTCGTACGGCGGTGGCGGCGCCGATGCCTCGCGCACCGCCGGTGACCACGGCGACCCGCTGTTCAGTGGTGGACATTGCTTCTCCTCGCCCTTGAGAGAACCTACTGCGGTGAGCGACCGCTTAGTACCTTCAGCGGGTGTGACGCTAGAAGCCCTGGCACCCGGTGTCAACGGCACACCCGGCGCATGTGATCCATTACCTCACCAGGAGGTCGAGCAACCGCTCCGCCTCGGCCGCGGGATCGGTGGTGAGCCCCGTGTGGACAGGGCCGGGCTGCACGATCGTCGAGCGGGGCGCGATCAGCCAGCGAAAGCGCCGCCCGGGGTCGTCCTCGGCGGCCCGCCCGGCCGCGGCGCCGCCGACGCACACCTTCTCGACCGCGTCCAGGGCAGCCCGCACGCCGGCCACGTCCGCGGCCGGGTCGAGGGCGAGCAGCCGCCCCTCGTCGAGGTGGGTGCGGGCGCCGACGTAAGCCTTGGCCCGGCAGTACACGACAACGCCCGCATTTATGCTCTCGCCGCGCTCGACGCGGGGTACGACGCGCAGCAGGGCGTACTCGAAGACGTCGCGGTCGCCGCCCTGGCCGGCCCGGGTGATGTGGCGCTCGGTCACATGACCGGCCATGTGGATATGGGTCTCGCTCACGTGCCCTCCTCGAGGCCGGTGACGCGCTCGTGGACAACGGCGGCCCGCGCGAGCAGCGGTCGCGCGTAGGCCTGGCGCAGGTCGTCCGGGGTGTCGAAGCCTGGCTCGCCGGTCAGCCAGGCGTCGGGGATCTCGGCGGTCACCTCGGTGAGCAGTTCCTCGGTGACCAGGTGGGCCAACTCGGCTGCGGCCGCGGCGACATCGGGTGCGAAGCCGGCGAGGGCGTGGTCCGCGGCGTCGTAGGGGCGGTTCGCGGAGGCCTCGGCGCCGGGCCAGTTGTGGTGCCAGATCATGGTGGCGCCGTGGTCGATGAGCCACAGATCGCCGTGGTGCATCAGGAGGTTGGGGTTGCGCCAGGAGCGGTCGACGTTGTTGATCAGGGCGTCGAACCAGACGATCCGGCCGGCCTCCCTCGCACTCACGGTGAAAGCGAGCGGGTCGAAGCCGAGGGAGCCGGAGAGGAAGTCCATGCCGAGGTTGGTGCCGCCGCTGGAGCGCAGCAGCTCCTGCACCTGCTGGTCGGGTTCGCCGAGGCCCAGCACGGGGTCGAGTCCGATCGTCACAAGGCGGGGCATCCGAAAACCGAGGCGCCGGGCCAGTTCCCCGCAGACGACCTCGGCGACCAGCGTCTTGCGGCCCTGTCCTGCGCCGGTGAACTTCATGACGTACGTCCCGAAGTCGTCGGCCTCGACGAGCCCCGGCAGCGAGCCGCCCTCACGCAGGGGCGTGATGTAACGGGTGGCGATGACTTCCTTGAGCATCGCCCCAGGTTACTGGGCGTTCCCGGGGGCGCCGACAGCGGAACGACAGCTGTGGCTTATGGCCGTCCGACGGCGCGGACGTCAGGATCTCGCCATCGTCTGAACAGGTGGCGCCCGCCGGCCGTACTCCTGTACGGATCACGAAACGCTCCGCGGAAGGGAACACCCTCATGACCAGCGCATCGTTCAAGCCCGCATCGGGACCGGCCCGCCGAACCGTCATGGCGGCGGCCGGAGCGGCGGGCCTAGCCGTCGCGCTGACCGCCTGCGGGTCGGACGACAGTTCGTCGGACTCCTCCAATGTGTCCGGTTCCGGTACCACGCAGGACAGCAACGGCTCGGGCGGTGCCGCCGCGGCCGGTGGCACCGCACTTGCGAAGACCTCCGAGATCCCGGAGGGCGGCGGCAAGATCTTCAAGGACCAGGGCGTGGTCGTCACCCAGCCGACGGCCGGCACGTACAAGGCGTTCTCCTCGAAGTGCACCCACCAGGGGTGCGCGGTGACCAGCATCACAGGCGGCGCGATCGTCTGCCCGTGCCACGGCAGCGAGTTCTCCGTCGCGGACGGCAGCGTCAAGAAGGGTCCCGCGACCCAGCCGCTGCCGTCCGAGAACGTCACCGTGTCCGGCGACGAGATCAAGCTCGCCTGAGTGTCAGGACCGTCGGCGCGGCCTCTTGAGGCAGCCGAGCACCTCGTCGGTGGTCGCGACCGTGGCGACCAGCGCGAGGGTGTTGCGGATCATCGCGGGGGTGTAGTCGGTGGGCACCCCCGCGATGGCGTCGGCGGGGACGACGACGGTGTAGCCGCGGTTCACCGCGTCGAACACCGCGTTGGGGACGGCGACGTTGGCCGACACCCCGGTGACGATCAGCGTGCGGCAGCCCAGGTTGCGCAGCAGGGCGTCGGCGTCGGTGCCCTGGATGGGCGAGAGGCCGTGCAGCCGCCGTACGACGAGGTCCTGCTCGGCGACCTCGATGGGCGGCGCGATCCGGACGGCGGTGGTGCCGGTCAGCTGCTGGACAGGCAGCCGTGCGGCGGCACGGAAGAGCCGGGCGTTGCGGTTGGCGCCCCTGCCGTCGGGGCGGCGTTCGGCGACGGCGTGGATCACCTGGACGCCCGTGTCGTGGGCGGCGGCGACCAGCCGGGCGACATTGCCGAGGGCGCCGGAGGCACGGGCCTCGTTGGCGAGTTCGGGCAGCGCGCTGTCGGGGCCCACCACTCCCTGCTGGCACTCCACGGTGAGCAGGACGGTGTTGACGGGATCGAGAAGTTCGGCGAGTTGCTCGTACGACGCCATGACGCCCCCTATCGCCTACATGCGGGGCGGGCGAGACTAGCCAGCATTGCGCGAGAGCGGAACAACCAGGGAGGGGGCGCGTCGTATGACCGTCACTCAGCGCCGGGGCCGGAAGATCATGATGACGCCGGGCGAGCTGGACGAGTTCCTCGCCGGCGAGCGCACCTGCCGGGTCGCCACCGTGTCCACGGACGGCGCTCCGCACGTGAGCGCCCTGTGGTTCGTCTGGGACGGCACGTCGCTGTGGCTGTATTCCGTGGTGCGCAGCAGGCGCTGGGCCGATCTGCGTCGCGATCCGCGGGTGGCGGTCGTGGTGGACTCCGGCGAGGAGTACGACCAGCTGCAGGGCGTCGAACTGTCCGGCACCGTGGAGTTCGTGGGCGAGCTTCCCCGCACCGGGGAGCTGTGCGCCGAACTCGACGCTCCGGAGGCCCTGTTCGCGCGCAAGAACTTCGGCATCGAGGAAATGCCGTACGACGGCAGGCACGCCTGGCTCCGGCTGACCCCGGACAAGATCGTCTCCTGGGACTTCCGCAAGCTGGGCTCGCTGTAAGGCGGTTCAGCCGACCTGCTGTGCCGCCTCGCGCAGTGCCTCCACCGCCGCGCGGATCGAGGGACGGCGGTCGGCGTCGGCGCGCCAGACGACGTACACATGGCGGCGCACCCGCTGCTTGAGCGGGACCATGACGACGCCGGGCGGCACCGGCCGGCGGCCCAGGAGCGGCGCGATACAGACACCCAACCCGGCGGAGACCAGGCCGAGTTGAGTGTGGGTCTCGGCGGCGCGGTGGCCGACGATCGGCTCGACGCCCCGCGAGCGCAGCGTGAACATCAGCCACTCGTGGCAGAACTCGCCCTCGCCCCAGGTGATCCACTCGTCCTCGGCGAACTCCCCCAGGTCCACCTCGTCCCGGTGCGCGAGCCGGTGGCCGGCCGGCATCGCCACGTCGGCGGGATCGTCGAGCAGGGGCGCCTTGACCAGTCCGTCCGGGACCGGCATGGGCTTGTTGTACCAGTCCAGGACGACGGCGAGGTCCAGGTCGCCGCGGACGACTCCGGCGACACCGTTCTCCGGTTCCAGCTCGCACGAGCGCACGCGCAGTGCCGGGTGCCGGGTCAGCAGCGCGGCGAGCGCGGTGGGGAACAGACCGCGGGCGGCCGTGGGGAAGGCGGACAGCCTGAGTTCGCCGACGACCTGGCCGCGGTGCGCCTCCAGGTCGGACTGGGCGAGCTCCACCTGGGAGAGGATTCGCGCCGCGTGCTCGGACAGCAGACGGCCCGCGTCCGTGAGACGTACACCTCGGCCGTTCTTGGCGAGGAGCTGCTGCCCCACCTCCCGCTCCAGCTTGCCCAGCTGCTGCGAGACCGCTGACGTGGTGACGTGCAGCGCCTCGGCGGCGCCGCTGACCGAGCCGTGCCGGGCGAGGGCGTCGAGGGTGCGCAGTCGCTCCAGGTTCAACATATAAGCGATCCTACGAGGTATCCCGTGAGAAATCTCGATTGTGCTACGAGGTTGCCTGCTGCATCGTTACGACCATGAGCACCGTCACCACCAGCACCCCGGTCGGCGCGGACCCGCGCCTCCGCGCCCGCCTCGACTGGCGTCTCCGCTTCGCCGGCCTGTCCCTGACCTGGGGCTTCAGCTTCCTCCTCATCAAGGTGGGCACCCATGGCTACGCGCCCTTCCAAGTCACCCCGGGGCGGCTGGTGTTCGGTACGGCGGTGCTGGCGGCGGCGATGGCGGTGAGGCGGGAGCGGCTGCCGCGCGGGGCGCGCACCTGGGGGCACCTGGCGGTCGCCGCGTTCCTGCTGAACGCCCTGCCCTTCTCGCTGTTCGCGTACTCCGAGCTGACAATCCCGTCCACGCTGGCCGGTATCTGCAACGCCACGTCGCCGCTGTGGGGGATGGCGCTGTCCCTGGTCGCGCTGTCCGAGGACCGCCCGACGCGGGTCCGCTTCGCCGGCCTCGGCCTCGGTTTCCTCGGGGTGCTGACGGTTCTCGGCGCGTGGCAGGGATTTCACGGGCTGGACGCGAGGGGGACGGCGATGGCGTTGCTGGCCTCGCTGAGCTATCCGGTCGGGTGGATCTATGTGCGGCGGACGCTGGCGGGGGCGGGGGGTTCGCATTTGTCCATGACCGGGGCGCAGTTGTTGTTGGCGACGGTTCAACTGGCTGTTGTGACACCGCTGTTCACTTCGTTTCCGGGACACTTCTCCCTGGCTCCGCTGCTCGCGATCGCCGCGCTGGGGGCGCTCGGGACGGGGCTGGCCGTTCTCGTTCAGTACGGGCTCGTCGCCGAAGTCGGGCCCACGACAGCGCAGATGGTCACGTACTTCATTCCGGTCATCGCCACCGGGGCGGGGGTTGCCATTCTTGGGGAGTCGCTCCGCTGGACCACTCCGGTGGGGGCGGTGGTGGTTCTTGCGGGCGCGGCCCTCACCCAAGTTCGCGCAGCTCCCCGCGCGTCCAGGTAGGTCGGCCACAGCTACACATAAGTCCTCACCGGTACCGTGCCCACCGCTTTTGCCACGGCGTCTGCCAAAGGGTCGACCTCTTCCGCTCGCAGCGTCGAGATCGTGACGCGGATCGCCGGCGGGGCGTTCAGACGGAAGCGGGCGCCCGGGGAGACCGCCCAGCCCGCGTGGAGGAGGCGGGCCACCGCGGCCGTCTCGTCGGGGACCGGGACCCAGACGTTCATGCCGCTGCGGCCGTGGGCCGGGACTCCGCGCTCGGCGAGGGCGTCGATGAGGAGGGTGCGGCGGGTGCGGTAGGCCGCCGCCACAGCGGGGCCGTCCACGGCGCCGTCCGTCCACAGCCGGACCAGGGCCCGCTGCAGCAGACGGCTCACCCAGCCAGGCCCCAGCCGCTGCCTCCCCCGCACCCGGTCGACCGTGACCGAGTCACCGGTGAGGACGGCCAGGCGCAGGTCGGGGCCGTACGCCTTGGCCGCGGAGCGGACGAAGGCCCAGTGGTGGGTGACGCCCGCCAGGGGGTGCAGCGGGAGGTCGACGATGCCGTGGCCGTGGTCGTCCTCGATCAGCAGGGTCTGCGGATGGTTACGGAGGACCGCGCTCAGGGCACGCGCGCGTGGGGCGCTCACGGCGGCGCCAGTGGGGTTGTGCGCGCGGTCCGTGACGATCAGGGCGCGGGCGCCGGACTCCAGGGCGCGGCGCAGGTCGTCGGCGCGGGGGCCCTCGTCGTCGACGCCCACAGGGACCGTGCGCAGTCCGAGCGCCGGCACCAGGTCGAGGGTGCGGCCCCAGCCGGGGTCCTCGACGGCGACGCCGTCGCCCGGCTTGAGATGGGCTGCCAGCACGCGCTCGATGGCGTCCAGGGAGCCGGAGAGCACGGCGAGCGGTCCGGCGGGCACTCCGTCGGCGTCGAGTGCGGCCCGCGCGATCCGCGCCAGCTCCGGTTCCACCGCCTCGGCGCCGTACAGCACCGGCTCCCGGTCGCCCGCCTCGGCCGCGCCGGCGAGGGCTGGCGCGAGGGGTGGGAGGAGCGCGGGGTCGGGGTTGCCGTCCGACAGGTCGCGGACCCCGGCCGGCACGTCGACGTGCAGCCGCTCGCGTCCGGTGGTGGCGGGTTTGGAGCGGATACGGCTGCCCCGGCGTCCGGCGGTCTCAATGACCCCACGTTCGCGCAGGGTGCGGTAGGCGGCCGCGACGGTGTTGGGATTCACTCCCAGCCGGGTCGCCAACTCCCGCATGGGTGGGAGCAGTTGGCCGGGCTCCAGCTCTCCGGCGCCCACCGCGCGTTCGACGCTCGCCGCGATCTCTGCTGCACCACGGCCACTGATCGGATACTCTCCTAGCACAAAGTCGATTATGCACTAGTGCAATGGGAGAGCGCCATGCAGGGGATCCAGCGGACGTCGCCGCCGCCCGCCGCCTACACCCCGACCGACCGCACCGTCCCCACACGGGCCGCCGAGAAGGCGTCGTACGACAAGGACCTGGTGCACGCGATACTCGACGAGGGCTACGTCTGCCACCTCGGCTTCGTCCGCGACGGCGCCCCGGTGGTGCTGCCGACGCTGTACGGCCGGGTCGGCGAGCGGTTGTACGTCCACGGCTCGACGGGCTCGCGCCCGCTGCGCATGACCGGCGCCGCCGACCCGGGGCTCCCGGTGTGTCTGACGGTGACGCACGTCGACGGTCTGGTGCTGGCCCGCTCGGCCTTCCACCACTCGATCAACTACCGCTCCGTGGTGGTCCACGGCACCGCCCATCAGATCGACGACCCGGAGGAGCGGCGGGTGGCCCTGGACGCGCTGGTCGACCACGTCGTGCCGGGCCGTTCCGCCGACTCCCGGCCCGCGAACAAGAGGGAGCTGGCCGCCACCGCGGTGATCCGCCTCGACCTGGACGAGGTCTCGGCCAAGGTCCGCACGGGCGGCGCGAACGACGAGCCCGAGGACCTGGAACTCCCCCACTGGGCCGGGGTCGTCCCGCTGCGCAAGGGGTACGACGTGCCGGTCGCCAACGCCGACCTGGCGCCCGGCATCGCGCTCCCCGACTACCTCGGAGGCCTGTGATGCTGATCCACCCCTGGGACGCGGCCCGCGACGACGCCGAGTGGCAGACCTGGCTGGCCGCCCACGACTTCGGTCAGCTCGCGGTCAACGGCCCGGCCGGCGAGCCGCCGTTCGTCCAGCCGCTGCACTTCGCCTACGACCCCGAGCGCGGCGAGGCCGTCACCCACCTCGCCCGCCCCAACCCGCTGTGGCCGGCCCTCGAGGCGAACCCTGTCGTGCTGCTGAGCGTGGTCGACGACTACGTGTACGTCCCCGGTCCCTGGCAGGCCCCGCCGGACGTCCCGCCCGAGCACGGCGTCCCCACGAGCTTCTACACCGCCGTCCAACTGCGCTGCACGGCCCATGTCATGGACGACCCGGCGGCCAAGGCTGAGCTCCTGAACCGCCAGCTCGGCCACTTCCAGCCGGACGGCGACTCGTCCCGCGCGGCGCCGGGCGAGGCGCCGTACGGCCGCATGCTGTCCGGCATCCGCGGGCTGCGCCTCGAAGTGACCGGCGTCCGGGCCAAGTTCAAGTACGCGAGCCACAAGCCGGCAGAGGTCCAGGACAGGATCGCCGCGGGCCTCGCGCTGCGGGGCGGACCGGGCGACGGGGCGGCACGGGACCACCTGGCGCGGCGACGCGGGGCGTGACGGGCCACCCGGCCGGCGACACGGGGCATGGAGAGGCCACCCGGCCCGACGACACAGGGCATAAGGCGCCACCGAGCTCGACGACGCGAGGCGTGACGGGCCACATGGCGCGGCGACGCAGGGCATGAGGGGCCGCCCGGCCCCGCGACCGGGCGCCTTGAGGCCGCCGAGGCGACCGGGGCGGGCGGCCCCTCCCCCGCAGGTCAAGCAGGCATCGGCTCCGGGTTGCGCGCCGCGCGCGCCTCGGCCAGCGCGAGCCCGGCGACCGACCCGAGCATCAGCAGGGTGCCCGCGACCGTGGGGGCCGTCAGGTGCTCGCCCAGCAGGGCGACGGCGAGGACCGCCGCGCTCACCGGTTCAAGGAGCATGATCACGGAGACGGTGGCGGAGCGTACGACGGCCGCGCCCGCGAAGTAGAGGGCGTACGCGACGGCCGTGGGCACGGCCGCGATGTAGGCGAGGAGCCACACGATGCGGGCCGGGTCGGCGGCGTGCGGCACGAGGCCGTCGGACAGGGCGAACGGCAGCAGACAGGCACTGGTGACCGCGAACGCCCATACGGTCGTACCCGAGCTGTCGGTGCCGCCGTCGCGCCCCCACCAGCGGGTGAGCAGCGTCATGGCGGAGTAGCCGGCCGCCGAGGCCAGCGCCAGCAGGACACCCGCCGGGCGTACGGTCGCGCCCGAGCCGCCGAGCGTGAGCACCGCAAGACCGGCGAGCGCCCCGGCCACGGCGGCGGCCCCGCCGCGCCCGAGCCGCTCGCCCAGGGCGAGGCGGGCGCCGAGCGCGATGAGGACGGGTCCGGCGCCGAGCGTGACGACGGTGGCCACGGCGAGTCCGGTGGCCGAGACGGCCGCGAAGTAGGCGGTCTGGAACACCGCCAGGCCGAGGCCGGTGGTCACGGCCTTCACCGCCCTGCGGCCCAACGGCTCCGGGACGACCGCACGGCGGGCGCCGGAACGCAGCAGCCGGCCGGCGAGCAGCAGGACGAGTCCCGCGGCGCAGCGCCAGAAGGAAAGGGTGACGGCGCCCATGTCACTGGCCCGGTAGACCAGTGAGGCGGCGGCGCCCGCGGTGCCCCAGGCGGCACCGGCGACGATCAGATAGAGGAGGCCACGCCCGACGGGCAGGCCGAAAGCGTCGTTCGACACGAATTCTCTCCGCAGAGGTGCAGAAGTACGGGAGGCGACCCGCTCCCAGCGGGGCGCGCGGACTTCGTCTGCGGGCAGCACCGTCCCGCCCGGCGATCAGCTCGACCAGGCGTGAATCCCGGAGGCCCGCCTCAGGCGGCCGGAGGCGGAAGGACGAGTGCGTTCGACGGCATGTTCGACACCTTAGGCGACGGGTTCCCGGACGGACAACTCGCTCTCGGCGACGCCGCTCGCCACCGGCTCGGCGGAGCCCTTGGCGGGCGTCGAGGACTGCGCGATGAACGCGCCGACCAGGACGACCGCACCGCCCACGACCTGTGGCGCCGACAGATGCTCGCCGAGCAGCACCCAGGCGAGGACGGTCGCGACCACCGCCTCGAGACAGGCCACCACGCCCGCGACCTGCGGGGAGAGCCGCCGTACCGACAGCACACCGGTGACGTACGCGACGACCGTGGCGACCAGCACGATCCACAGAAGAAGGGCGGCGGCCGGGACCGGGCTGCCGTTCAGCTGCGCGGTGCCGGAGAGCACGGACCAGTCCATGGCCCAGGGGCGGGCGACGGCGGTCAGGACGACGGCGCCGACGAGCAGGCCGTACGCGATGACGCCGAGCGGGTCAGGGGCCTCGGCGCCCGCATCGCTGCCCTGGTCGGCCAGGACGAAGTATCCGACCTGGCAACAGGCCGCGCACAGCGCGAGGAGCAGTCCGAGGGCGTCAAAGCCGAGTCCGGACCACACCTCCACGACACAGGCGAGACCGCCGGCGGCCAGGACCACGCCGAGCGCGGCGGCGCGCGTCACCGGCCGGCGCTGCACGAACCGCACCCAGCCGAGGACCAGGGCAGGGGCCAGGTACTCGACGAGCAGGGCCACGCCGACCGGGATGCGCGAGATCGCGGCGAAGTAGCACGCCTGGACTCCGGCCACGGCGAGCAGTCCGAACCCGGCGAGCAGCGCGGGCCGGCGGCGCGGCAGGTCACGGTGACGCACCGCGAGCGGCAGCATCACGAGGGCGGCCCCGGCCACCCGCAGCCACACCACGTGCAGCGGGCCGAGGCCCGCCTCGATCAGCGGCTTGGCCGCGACACCGGATCCCCCGAAGGCGAGCGCGGACGCGAGCGCGAGGCCGAGCCCGACGCCCTTCCCACGGCTGCCGTGACTGCTCTCTGACATACGCACCGGCACATGATGACAGGCGACGACATGACCGTCACCCCCGTTGACACCTGTCTCGCCGACTGGACGGAACCACCCTCTGCCCTCGGCCCTCAGCAGGCGGCACCGCCGTCGCCGGCGTACTCCCCCGTGTGGTTGTCGATCCGTGCGAGCAGGTCGGCCGGGCGCACTCCGGCGCGGGCCAGCACCTCGACGGCCCGGGCCTCGGGGTCCGCGACGATCGCCGCGAGGAGATCGGTGCCCACGGCCCGCCCCACGCCACGCCGCCAGGCCCGTCCGCGGGCGTGCTCCATGGCGGTCGCGGCGAGCGGCGACCAGCCGCCCACGTCCTTCGCCTCGGCGCTCTTGGGGTCGGACACCACGGCCATCGCGCCCGAGTCCTCGACCGTGCTCTGCCAACGCAGCCCGTAGCCGATGCTGCGCTGCACGAGATAGCCGAGGAGGCGGGCGATCTGCGGGGCGTCGCCGATCACGGCGCACACGCCGGGGTCGGACTCCAGGAGCGAGTGCAGCAGATGGGCGGTGTCGATCTGCCGGTCCCCGTCCCGGACGGCCCTCCGGCGGGCACCGGCGACCACCGCTGCCAGCTCGGCACCGAGCCCGGCATCGTCGTCCGCCTTGCGCAGGCCCTGGTCATCGGCGGGCTGGCGGGGAATACGGGATTGCACATCCTCTACCTCATCAGCCCCTCGGGCTCGAGTCATCCCCGGGCGGAAGCATCTTCGAGTCCCACACAGAGTGGACGTCGCGGGCAGGAATCTCCTCCTTACGGATGAGATCAGGCCGAATTTCCACAAGGGGCGCGCGCCGCCTTGCCTCGCGTCCCGGATGCAACCCCCCACGCATCTTTCCTGCGTCACCACGGCGTGAAGAACAAGTGCTGGAACGAGTGTTGGCTGGTGGCCCTGCCGGCGATCGACGGCAGACAGTACGTGCACCGGGCGTACGCCTCGCAGGACGCGCTGCCAGCCGGCCTGTTCTGGGACGCGTGGCACACGCACGACGAGAGCACGTTCCCGCGCGCGTGGGACCTGTTCGACGCGGCACTCATACGAAGGGTCGGCTGAGCCGCCACCTTCCACATTTTCTGACGGTTCATCAGTATTGAATGTTCAGGCCCCTGCGGCTACGTTCCGCGACACCGTAGCCCGACACGAAGGGGTGGCCCCATGGCCGAAGTCAGCGCGGAGGCACGCATCCAGGCACCGGCCGAGAAGGTGTGGGCGCAGCTCACGGACTGGCCGGCGTACGGGGAGTGGAACGCGACCCACACGAACTTCCCCAAGGGCGGCCCGGAGACCCTGGCGGTGGGCGGGACCTTCCAGGAGAACATGAAGCTGATGGGCTTCCCGGCGGAGGTCGAGTGGACCGTCGAGGAGGTGGAGCCGGCCCGGGTGCTCGCAATTCGCGGCAAGGGCCCGATGGCGGTCACCGTCGCCACGCGCTACACCCTCACCCCGGACGGCGACGCCACGACGGTGCGCATCGACGGCGAATTCACGGGCGCCGCCGTGTCCCTGATGGCGGGCAAGCTCAAGGACTCGGCGACGGCCGCCCTGACCGAGTCGCTGCGCAAGCTGGACGGACTGGTGGCCTGAGCCGCCGCACGCACACACGAAGGCGCCCCGCGGCAACTCCACGGGGCGCCTTCACACTCGTACGGCCATAGGTGGTCGTACGGTCGTCAGTCCTCGTCGGCGAGGATCAGATACAGCTTCTTGCGGGCGTCGTTGATGACGGTCAGCGCCTTGTCGCGCTGCTCCTTGCTGCCGGCCTTCCAGACCTGGCCGAAGGCCTCCATCAGACCGAAGCCGGCCTGCCGGATCTCTCCGAGTGCCTCCCAGTCGACCCCGCGGGAGGCTTCCTCCCAGGGGGCGTCGGGGCCCTCGTCGGCGGCGGTGCGGCCGTCCTCGCTGAGCGAGTACAGCTTCTTGCCACCCTCGCTCTCACTGGCGATCAGGCCCTCGTCCTCCAGCAGTTGGAGCGTGGGGTAGACCGAGCCGGGGCTGGGCTTCCACACGCCGCCGCTGCGCTCGGCGATCTCCTGGATCATCTCGTAGCCGTGCATCGGCCGGTCCTTGAGCAGGGCCAGGATCGAGGCCCGCACGTCACCGCGCCGCGCCCTTCCCTTCGGGCCACCGCGTCCTCGCGGACCCCAGGGCCCGGGTCCGAAACCGGGCCCACCGGGCCCGAAGCCCGGACCACCCGGCCCGAAGGGCCCGAAGGCGGCACGCCGCCCCTCGAAGCCACCCCGGCCGTGCCGGTGGGGGCCGTCCTGCCGATGTCCACGCTCGAATCCGTGGCTGCGCATCGCAATCACTCCATTCCATCGTTGATCTGTCGCGATGCGTCAACGATATATCGGAACCGATCGGATGACAATGCCCTTCGACCTGGGCGTCAGTGACCTGTCTCATCGAGCACACGCGCCGCCGAGCTGGGCGACGGCGACACTGACCGCCCCATTTGTCGAGGCGAAGGTGGGGCCTCGGCGCCTGGGGCCTGTTGCGAAAGTCCCGCCTGCCCGGCGACGCCATGCACGCTCCCCCACTGCCTGAAGGGCGTGGGAGGTGCCCCCACTCGCCGCACCGGGCACAGACCCGAGTACGTCCAGTACGAGGGCCTGCACCCGGCACGCCGAGAGCATGCACCTGACGCCGCCCGGCCCGCCCTTCGGACGGACGACGGGACTTTCGCAACAAGCCCTAGTCGCTGCCAGCAGTGGACTTGCGACGGCGTCGCTGGGCCTTCTCCCGGCAGCTCCTTGAGCACCAGTGACGGGCTCTTCCGGACTCATCCCTCTCGGTCAGGAGGCTCTCAGCGAGAAGTGACGGCTTTCAGCAAGAGGCGGCCCTGTCGCCCGGACGGGGCTCGGGCGGGGTGGTGAGGTCCTGCTCGGCCCAGACGATCTTGCCGGTCGGAACCGAGCGGGCGCCCCATCTGCGGGACAGTTGGGCCACCAGGAACAGGCCGCGGCCGCTCTCGTCGACCCTGCTCGCGTGACGCAGCGTCGGTGAGCAGCCGCTGGTGTCGAGCACCTCGCAGGTCAGGACCTGGTGCCGGATCAGGCGCAGCCCGATCGGGCCGGAGCCGTGGCGGAGGGCGTTGGTGACCAGTTCACTGACGATCAGCTTCGTGGCGTCCTCAAGACGTTCCAGGCCCCATGCGACCAACTGACCGGCCGTCAGGTCCCGGGCACTGCGGACGGAGGACCGGTCGCACGGCAGCGTCCAGGAGGCGACCTGACCCGGGCCGAGTGAGCGGGTCCGCGCCAGGAGCAGGGTCACGTCGTCGGTCGGCGCCTGCCACGGACGCGTCTCCATGGCGCGGGTGCCGAGTTCTTCCAGGGAGCGGCCCGACCCCGCCAGTGCCGTGCCCAGACGGCGCATTCCTGCCTCGATGTCGTCGTCACGCGTCTCGACCAGGCCGTCGGAGTACAGGGCGAGAAGACTGCCCTCGGGCAGGTCCAGTTCCACGGCCTCGAAGGGGATGCCCAGCCCGAGGCCCAGCGGTGGACCGTCGGGAAGGTCGGGGAAGGTGACCCGGCCCTGCGGGTCGACCATCGCGGGCGGAGGGTGTCCGGCCCGTGCCATGGCGCACTTCCCCGTGACCGGGTCGTACACGGCGTACAGGCAGGTGGCGCCCAGCACGGCAGGGCTCTGGTCCTGAGCGTCGGCATCCCCCTCCGCCAGTCGCTGGACCGTGTCGTCGAGGTGGGTCAGCAACTCCTCGGGGGCCAGTTCCATGTCCGCGAGCGTGCGTACGGCGGTGCGCAGCCTGCCCATGGTCGCGGCGGCGTCGATCCCGTGGCCGACCACATCGCCGACGACGAGAGCGACCCGGGCGCCGGACAGCGGGATCACGTCGAACCAGTCGCCCCCGACCCCGTTGTCGAGGTCGGCGGGCAGATACCGCGAGACCGCCTCGACCGCCGCCCCACCCCTCAAGCGGTGCGGCAGCAGGTTGCGCTGCAGCGCGAGCGCCGCGGAGTGTTCGCGGGCGTACTGACGAGCGTTGTCCAACGACAGCGCGGCGCGGCCGACGAGTTCTTCGGCCAGCAGCAGATCGACCTCCTGGAACGGCACCGGGTCCTCGGTGCGGACGAACAGCGCCACCCCCAGAAGGGTGCGCCGGGCGCGGATGGGGACGACCATCAGCGAGTGCATGCCGTTCTCCTGCGCCGTCCGCGCCCGTGCCGGGTCCTCGTCGAACCAGGTACCCTCTGCGGTGTCCAGGACGGGTTCCAAGTGGGACCTCCCGGTGCGCATTACGTCCGTGAAGGGTGACGCGGACGGTATGAGGACCGGGTCACCGCGCACCCAGGGGGATTCGGGCACCCCCTGGTGGATCGAGGCCAGACCGGCGCGCCGGAACACCGGGAGGCGCTCCCCGAACGGGCCGACGCGGGCCGGAGGCCCGTCGCCGACGGGAACCGACTGCTCCAGGTCGACGGCGGCGTAGTCCGCGAACAAGGGCACGGCGAGGTCGGCCAGTTCCTGGCTGGTCCGCACCACGTCCAGGGTTCTGCCCAGGTGCGTACTGGCCTCGGTGAGGATGGCCAGGCGCTCGTACGCCCGTCGGATCTCGGTGACGTCGACGCTGATGACGCACACCCCTGTCGCTCGGCCGTCGGCGCCCTGGAGACGGAAGAGCGACGCCGCGAACGTGTGGTCCCGGCGCGCACCCTGCGCGAGCCACGCCCGGTAGGAGTAGACCCTGGTGGTGCCGGTGTCCAGCACATGCCGCAGCGTTTCCTGGAGTGTTTCGGCCTCGATGCCGGCCAGCGCGTCGGTGAGCCGGTGGCCGAGACGTCGCTCAGGGGGGATGCCGTCGTGGCTCTCCATCGTGTCGTTCACCCACGTACACCGCAGCCGCAGGTCACGGAACACAATACCGATCGGCACGTGGGCGAGAAGCGACTCCCGCACCGATCCGGTCACCGTGTCCCCCGACAGCGGGCCGGCGTCGGTCACGGACACGAGCCATCCGACGGCTCCGTCCTGCCCGCGCATCATGGAGATCCGCAGACTGACGGCGAGCGTACGGCCGTCGCGATGGCGTACCCCCGTGGTGCCCGACCAGCCGCTCCGGGCACGGCACTGCTCGACGAACGCCGATACCGTCGTGCCACCCTCGGAGGGCGGCAGGACGAATGCGGCGGACCGGCCCACCACGTCCCCTGCCGAGTATCCGACGAGCCGCTCGGCCGCCTGCGTCCAGCCGACTACGGTCCCCTGCTCGTCGAGCATCGCGATGGCCGAGTCGGCCGTCTCGCGCGTGCCCAGCGGGTGCCCACCGGATGTCACCCTGTCCATGCTGATCATCGAGCTTCTGCCCTCGGATAGGCGGGTCGGGGGCGGTACGCCATCCCGGCAGATGCGGATATTAGTTGCCCATCCACACCTTTCATGTAATTGACTGAACAGCTCGCTAATTTGTGACAGGTCAGGTTTGTGACAGGTCCGGCGAGACGAACACCGCGTGCGCCCATCCACGTCACGGCACGACATGGATCGGACCGTCACTGCGCGGCAGCCGAGCGGAAGAGACACACGTCACGTCCGGCCGTCTGTCACAGGTCGCAGGGCCATCCGGTCAGTGGTGTGTATCCGTACAACAGCAAGGAGATCACCGTGGAAGCGCGTGTCGACTACTTCGGCAACCCCCTCGCGGGAAAGGTGCTGAGGCACATCAACTCGGCGAGCAAGATCCTTTCGGAGTCGGCGCTGCCGGCCGCGACGCAGGAGTTGGTGAAGATTCGCGCCAGCCAGATCAACGGCTGCGGTTTCTGCACCGACATGCACACCAAGGACGCCGCCCACGCCGGGGAGACCCAGCAGCGTCTCAACCTGGTCGCGGCCTGGCGTGAGGCCACGGTGTTCACCGAGGCCGAGCGCGCCGCGCTGGAGGTGGCGGAACAGGGCACTCGCATCGCCGACGCGTCCGGCGGCGTCACCGACGAGGCCTGGGCGAACGCCGCCAAGCACTACGACGAGGACCAACTCGTCGCGCTGCTCTCCCTCATCGCCGTCATCAACGCCTACAACCGCATCAACGTCATCAACCAGCAGCCCGCCGGGGACTACCAGCCCGGCATGTTCGGCTAGCCGACCCACGGAGGAACAAGCACCATGCCCAGCTCCATCCCACCGCGCTTCGTGGACCGTGTGGCGATCGTGACGGGAGCGGGATCGGGCATCGGCCGAGCGACCGCGATCGCCCTGGCCGAGTCGGGGGCACACGTCCTCGGTGTCGGACGCCGTGCGGCGGCCCTGGAGAAGACGGCTCGCACCCACTCCGCCATCGCGGTCCTGCCGCTCGACATCTGCGAGGAGGGCGCCGCCGACACGGTGGTGGCCGACGCCGTGGAACGGTGGGGGCGGCTCGACGTGCTCGTGAACAACGCGGGCACGACGGCCGTGATGCCACTGGCCGAGACCGATCGCTCGGTGATCACCAGGCTGTTCGACCTCAATGTGACCGCGCCGAGCATGCTCGCCCATGCTGCGTTGCCGCACCTGCGGGACTCGTCCGGTTGCATCGTCAACGTGTCGAGCACGTACGGTCACCGTCCGCTCGCCGACGGAGCGCATTACGCCGCCACCAAAAGTGCCCTCGAACAGCTGACGCGGAGCTGGGCGCTCGAACTCGCGCCGGAAGGGGTGCGGGTGAACGCGATCGCCCCCGGGCCCACCGGGACGGATGTCCTGGTGGCGGCCGGGCTCCCTCAGGACACCGCCGACGAGATGCGCAAGCATGAACGTGAGCGCATCCCGACGGGCCGTCTCGGTGATCCCGAGGAGGTCGCGGACTGGATCCTGCGTATAGCCGATCCCCTGGGCGCGCACATCACCGGTCAGGTGCTGACGATCGACGGGGGACTCGAGCTCGTCTGACCTCCGGCCGGCCGTCGTGAGATGTCGCATACCGATGCAGACAAGGAATGGTCAACATGTCGTACCCGGACCGGGTGTATTGGGGAGACAGCGGTGAGGCCAGCGCGAATTTCCGCCCGGCGAGCACCCCACCGGGGGTCGGCGAAGCCGGTAAGGACGCCGTACATTACCTGGCGAGCACGGATACCACACGGGGCGAGTTCGGACTCTACCGAGTGGAGATGAGCGCGAGGGCGGGTGGGCCCAAAACGCATTTCCACAAGCGTATTTCGGAGTCCTTCTACGTTCTTGCCGGCACCGTTCGCCTTTTCGACGGGGCACAGTGGATCGACGGACAGCAGGGCGACTTCCTGCATGTGCCGCAGGGCGGACTGCATGCTTTCCGCAACGACTCCGACGCCCCGGCCGAGATGCTGCTGTTCTTCACGCCGGGAGCGCCGCGTGAGGAGTATTTCGAGAAGCTGTCACAGCTGGCCGACGCCACGGACGAGGAGCGCGCCGCGTTCTTGGACAAGCACGACTCGTACTTCGTGGAGTGACCGAGGGGCGGCTGGTCAGGCGCTCGGGCGGTAGGCCCGCAGGTCCCGGCACCGGGTCGGCTCTTCGTCGTCGACCGGCCTGAGCATGGGCCTGCCCCGCGCGCACTTCACGCTCGTCTGCTGATACGTCCTGTGCCCACGGACACCGACGCCACATCCTGCTGTGACGGCTTGTAGCATGGTGATCAAGGGCTGGAGGTCATTTATGCGTGCTCGGGACGACGCCGACTCCCTTGACCGGGCGACGAGCGATTTCATCGCGGCGCGTCCCCAACTCTTCGGTATCGCGTACCGCGTCCTCGGCAGTACCGCGGAAGCCGAGGACATCGTGCAGGAGGCGTGGCTGCGGTGGCAGCAGACCGACCGCGCGGACATTCACGAGCCGGCCGCGTTCCTTGCCACGGTCACTGCTCGGCTGGCGATCAACCTGGCCCGGTCCGCAAGAGTGCGCCGCGAGTCGTACGTCGGGCCCTGGATCCCCGAGCCGGTCGACACGAGCGAGGACCCGCAGTTGGGCGCGGAACGGGCCGAGGCGCTCGACCTGGCGGTCCTCTTCCTCCTGCAGAAGCTGAACCCCGTGGAACGGGCTGCCTACGTGCTGAGAGAAGCCTTCGACTACCCGTACAAGCAGATCGCGGACATGCTGGAGACGAGCGAGGCCAACACGCGCCAGCTGGTGAGCCGCGCTCGCAAGCATCTGTCGGAGCAGCGCAGGGAGCCGGTCAGCTCCGCCGCTCATCGGCGCCTGCTGGAGGTGTTCCTCACCGCGGCGCAGACGGGCGATCTGTCGGCGCTCAAGGACGTGCTCACAGAGGACGTGGTCAGTTACACGGACGGTGACGGTATACGCGGGGCAGCCAGGATTCCGGTCGTCGGACGTGAGCACGTCGCCAAGTTCGTCGCCGCCTTCGCCCCACGTTTCTGGCCCGAGACACGGGTGCGCTGGGTCGAGGCCAACGGCAGGCCGGCCGTCCTGGTATCGGCCAGTGGCAACGCGGTGGCCCTCCTGTCCGTCGACGTGTCGGCACGCGGCATCGAACGCCTCCTGTGGGTCATGAATCCCGCCAAGCTGGATTCCTACGTGGACTCGTTGCAGCAGTGACGAGAGCTGTCACAGATTTCCGGACCGCCTGGTCGTAGTAGGTGACAACCCAGGCGAATGGAGCAGATCGTGGCTATCACCGAACGACGTCTTTCCACCACGGTGTTGGTGATCGGGACCGGGGGCGCCGGGCTGCGAGCGGCCATCGAACTGGCGGAGGCCGGGGTCGACGTCCTCGCGGTCGGCAAGCGCCCCAAGGACGACGCCCACACAGCACTGGCGGCCGGGGGAATCAACGCGGCCCTGGCCACCATGGATCCCGAGGACAGCTGGCAGCAGCACGCGGCGGACACGCTCAAGGAGAGCTATCTGCTGGCCGACCCCCGTACCACCCAGATCGTCACTCAGGGTGCCGCCCGAGGCATCGACGACCTGGAACGCTACGGCATGAACTTCGCCAGGGAAGCGGACGGAAGGATCTCCCAACGGTTCTTCGGCGCCCACAAGTTCCGGCGGACTGCATTCGCCGGGGACTACACCGGCCTGGAGATCCAGCGCACGCTCATCACGCGCGCGGAACAGCTCGACATCCCCGTGCTGGACGGCGTCTACATCACCAGGCTCCTGGTACACGACGGTGCCGTTTTCGGGGCGTACGGCTTCGACCTCACGCACGGAACGCGCCACCTGATCCACGCCGACGCCGTGATTCTCGCGGCGGGTGGCCACACCCGCATCTGGCGGCGCACGTCCTCGCGGCGCGACGAGAACACGGGCGACTCCTTCCGTCTGGCCGTGGAGGCCGGAGCCCGGCTGCGCGACCCCGAGCTGGTCCAGTTCCATCCGTCAGGGCTCCTCGAGCCGGAGAACGCGGCCGGAACCCTGGTCAGCGAGGCTGCTCGGGGCGAGGGCGGCATCCTGCGCAACGCGCTCGGGGAACGGTTCATGGCGCGCTACGACGCGGAGCGCATGGAGCTGTCCACCCGCGACCGCGTGGCCCTGGCCTCGTACACGGAGATCAAGGAAGGGCGCGGCACTGCGGGCGGCGGCGTGTGGCTCGACGTCTCCCATCTGCCACGGCAGACGATCATGACGCGGCTGCCCCGTGTCTACCAGACGCTGATGGACCTGCAGATGCTGGACATCAGCCGCGAGCCGATCGAGGTCGCGCCCACCGCCCACTACTCGATGGGCGGGGTGTGGGTGCGTCCCGAGGACCACAGCACGGACGTGCGCGGCCTGTATGCCATCGGCGAGGCGTCGAGCGGGCTGCACGGCGCCAACCGCCTCGGCGGGAACAGTCTCATCGAGCTGCTGGTCTACGGCCGCATCACGGCTCAGGCGGCCGCCGTCTACTCGCAGTCCCTGACCGCGCAACCACGGTCGGCGTCGGCAACGGCCGAGGCTCGCGCGGAGATCGACGACCTTCTCGCCGTCGACGGTCCGGAGAACGTACGCGCTCTGCAGCGCGCCGTCCGCAACACCATGACCGAACACGCGGGAGTCGTACGCGACGAGGAGGGGCTTCGCGCCGGGCTCGCGGAACTCGCGGTGATCGAGAAGAGGATGGAGAGCGTCGGCGTGCACCCGGACATCGCGGGCTATCAGGACCTCGCTCACGCCTTCGATCTCAAGTCCGCCGCCCTGGCGGCCCGGGCCACGCTCGAAGCGGCGCTGGAACGTCGCGAGACACGCGGCTGTCACAATCGCAGCGACTACCCCGACCTGGATCCCGCTCTCCAGGTCAATCTCGTGTGGTCCCCGACGACCGGTATCACCCACGAAAGCATTCCGGCCGTTCCGGATGAGATTTCCGCGCTGATGGAAGAAGTCTCGACCGACGGAAAGCTCGTCGAATGACCTTGTCCCACCCGAAACCCTGTCACAAGTGGAGCCGCTGCCCGGTCTCTTCAATGCAGAACGAATGAACTCCTTCGAGAGGATTCCGTCATGAAGGTCGTAGTGATCGGTGGAACCGGGCTCATCGGCTCGAAGCTGGTCGGGAAACTCGCCGAGCACGGGCACGAGGCGGTCGCCGCCGCGCCCAACACCGGCGTCAACACGCTGACGGGCGAGGGGCTGGCCGAGGTCCTGAAGGGTGCGTCGGTCGTGGTGGACGTGTCCAACTCCCCCTCGTTCGAGGACGAGGCCGTCATGGTCTTCTTCCGCACTGCCACGACCAACCTCCTGGAGGCGGAGGCCGAGGCCGGCGTCACGCACCACGTGGCCCTGTCCGTGGTCGGCACCGAGCGCTTGCAGGAGAGCGGGTACTTCCGCGCCAAGCAGGCCCAGGAGGAGCTGATCAAGGCGTCCGGGATGCCGTACACCATCGTGCACGCCACGCAGTTCTTCGAGTTCGTCAAGGCGATCGCGGCCGAGGCGACCGACGGCGACACCGTGCGTCTGGCCCCGGCCAAGATCCAGCCCATCGCCTCGGACGATGTGGCCGCGGCCGTCGGTCGCGCCGCGGTCGGCAGCCCGGTGGGCGGTGTGGTGGAGGTCGCCGGCCCCGAGACTTTCGGGCTCGACGAACTGATCCGCACGGGACTGGCCGCCGCGAACGATCCCCGCACCGTGGTCACGGACCCGAAGGCCCGGTACTTCGCTGCCGAACTGGCGGAGACCACGCTCCTGCCCGGCCCGGACGCGCACATCGCCGAGACCCGGTTCACCGACTGGCTCGCGCGGCAGCAGTGAGCCCTTCGGGTGGCCCTCGCCGTCAGGCGGGGGCCACCTGGCTGTGGGGCTGGTTCCAGAGGCGGAGTTTGTCGGGGTTGAGGACGGCCCAGATATGTGCGACGTGGTGGTCGGCGATGTCGAGGCAGATGACGGCGGCCACCTGGTCGTCGTAGCGGGCGACGAGTCCGGTGCGGCCGTTGACGGAGTGCGCGGTCAGGGTGGAGCGCGGGCGGCGGGCCAGGAGTGTCAGCAGGCTGCGGGCGACCTGCCGGCTGCCGTGTACCGGCCCGACGAGTGTCCGGACCTTGCCGCCGCCGTCGAAGAACGCCATGACGTCCGGGCGCAGGAGCGACACGAGCAGTACGGCGTCCTCGCGCATGCAGGCGTCACGGACCGCGCGGGCGAGCGCGTCGTGCTCCAGGGGCGTCGTGGGGGCCGTCTCGAAGACTTCGTTGAGCACGACCCGGCAGGCCTTCTCCCCGCCGCCGGCCGCACCCCCGTCGGACACGGCGAGCCGGTCCAGACAGACCTCGACCGCGGTCCTCGCCAGCCAGGTCCGGGGAACCGCGATCCTGCCGCGCGCCGCGTCCGACAGGGCGTACCACCGGCGGTAGGTCCGATCGACCACACTCTCCGCAGCGCTCGGGCTGCGCAGCATCCCGTGGGCGACATCCAGCAGGTACCGACGCTCGTCGAGCAACTCGGCGATCGGGACAGCATCACGATGGTCCATAGGGCGTCCTCCGTCCCGCATCGCACCACCCGGCACGACCGCCGTGGCGGTCGTCCAGGCGATGAGTCCGCGCTCGATGACACTTTGACCGAAGACCGGCTCATGTTGTGACAGCAAGCGACGTGCGGTGCGCTCAGCCGGGCCAGAACTCCCGAATTGGCCTTGGCCGACCGCCCGCCGGAACCTCTACCGTCGGCATCATGCGGATACGAATCGTCGACGCCTTCACCGACCGCCCCTTCTCCGGCAACCCGGCCGGAGTTCTGCTCCTCGACGCCTTCCCCGACGACGACTGGCTGCTGAACGTCGCCATGGAGGTCAACCACGCCGAGACGGCGTTCGCGCACCGGCTGCCCGAGGGCGGCGACGCCGACTGGGCGCTGCGCTGGTTCACGCCCGTCACGGAGGTGGCGATGTGCGGGCACGCCACGCTCGCCACGGCACACGTCCTGCGCACCACCGGCGCCCACGAGGGACCTGTGCGGTTCGCCACCCGCAGCGGCGTGCTCGTCGCGACCCCCGGCGAGGACGGCTCGATCACCCTGGACTTCCCGACCGCCCCGCTCACCCGGGTCGACGTCCCGGCCGGGGTTGCCGAAGCGCTCGGCGCCGAGCCGGTCACCGCGTTCGACAGCGGACCGAACGTGGGCGACCTGGTGCTGGAGTTCTCCGACGAAAAGACCGTCCGCGCACTCACCCCCGACCACAAGGCCCTCGGCGCCTACTCCGCGCGCGGCATCATCGCCACCGCCCGCGCCGAGGACCCGGACCGGGGGTACGACTTCCTGTCCCGCTGTTTCTTCCCCAACGTCGGCATCGACGAGGACCCGGTCACCGGCAGCGCCCACACCGCCTTGGCGCCCTACTGGTCGGAGCGGATCGGCCGCCCGGATCTCACCGGCCTCCAGGCCTCCCGCCGCTCGGGCCTCGTCCGCACCGGGCTGCGCGGCGACCGTACGCTGCTCACCGGGCGCGCGGTCACCGTCATCGACGGCGAACTGCTCACGCCGTAGGCAGCCAGCCCACCTTGCCCGCCAGCAGCGCGTAGCCGACGAACGCCCCGATGTCGAGCAGGGAATGGGCCACCACCAGCGGGCCCACCCGGCCCCAGCGCCGGTAGAGGTAGACGAACACGACGCCCATGACCATGTTGCCGACGAAGCCGCCGATGCCCTGGTAGAGGTGGTAGGAGCCGCGCAGCACGGAACTGGCCACCAGCGCGCTGCCCGGCGTCCAGCCCAACTGCCCGAGCCTGCGCAGCAGATAGCCGACGACGATCACCTCTTCGAGGACCGCGTTCTGCACCGCCGACAGGATCAGCACCGGGTACTTCCACCACACGTCGGGCAGCGCCTCGGGGACCACCGTGAGGTTGAAGCCGAGGCCGCGTGCCGCCAGGTAGAAGGCGATTCCGGTGCTGCCGATCACGGCCGCGACGGCGGCGCCGCGGCCGAGGTCGGGCCAGGGGCGGGTACGGTCGAAGCCGAGGGTGCGCAGGCTCTGGCTCTCACGCATCAGGAAGTGGGCGACCAGCGCGACGGGGATCAGTGCGGTGGCGATCCCGAAGAGCTGCCAGGCCAGATCGAGCCATGGCCGGCCGGGTGCGGCCGAGGCGTTGAGGGTGGCCGCCTGGTCCTTGAGGCCGCCCGGTTTCGTGACCGATCCGACAAAGCTGATCAGGGCCGACACTCCGCTCGCACCGAGCGAGAGCCCCAGAACGAGCAACGTCTCGTCCCGGAAGATCCGTCGCGAGAGCCGCTCCCGCGGAAAAGAACCGGCCACCGGCTCCGCCTCCACCTGCACACCTGCCTTCAGTCGCCCCGTCCCGCTCCGTTCCCGTCCCGGCCCCACCAGGGTCTCGAAAGCAGTTACGAGAATGCGCACGACAGGCCGTGGTCGGGCGGACGGGCGGTAGGAGCTCCACCGTCCTGGGACGTCACAGCTTGCCCGATCAGTCCCGGGCAGGCGCGGCCGACCCCCGTCCCCACGGCCGCCGACGCGCGGTGGCGGACGCGACGGCCCTGGTCCTCGCCGTCGCCGCAGGCACGGCGGGCCACTCCCCTTCGGTGGCGGTCCTAGCCCAGCAGCACCGGTTCCGGCAGGCCCACCGGCCAGGTGTGTACCGGGTCGCCCGCGTGCATGAGTTCGGTATAGCGGCGAGTGGTCGCCGCCAGGGCTGCCTCGCGGGACAGGCCCTGTTCCAGAGCGCGGTGGAAGGTCGCCGCCTGCCAGGACGCGCCGTTGACGCGGCGTCGGCAGCGTTCCTCGATGACGCCCAGGTAGAGATCACGGTCGGCGGCCTCGACGCCCCACGCGTCCAGTCCGGCCTCGGCGAGCGGCAGCAGTTCGTCGCGTACGAGGGTCACGGCGTCGACCTCGGCCGTGCCGCCGTACCGTCCGCGCCGGGGCCAGACGAAGCGGGCGTCGATGCCGTACCGGCAGGCGGCGTCGAAGTTGGCCTCGGCCGTCTCGAAGGGCAGCCGGGTCCACACGGGCCGCGACTCCTCGGCGAGGGCGCGCACGAGGCCGTAGTAGAAGGCCGCGTTGGCGATGACGTCGGTGATGGTGGGCCCGGCGGGCAGGACGCGGTTCTCGACGCGCAGGTGCGGGACGCCGTCGGCGATGCCGTACACGGGTCGGTTCCAGCGGTACACCGTGCCGTTGTGCAGGACGAGTTCGGCGAGCTTCGGCACCCCGCCCTCGTCGAGCACGGCGAGCGGGTCCTCGTCGTCGCAGATCGGCAGCAGCGCCGGGAAGTAACGCAGGTTCTCCTCGAACAGATCGTACGCCGAGGAGATCCACCGCTCGCCGAACCAGGTGCGCGGCCGCACGCCCTGGGTCTGCAGTTCGGGCGGCCGGGTGTCGGTGGACTGCAGGAACAGCGGGGGCCGGGACTCGCGCCACAGCTCGTGGCCGAACAGGAAGGGCGAGTTGGCGCCGACCGCGATCTGCGCCGCGCAGGCGGCCTGCGCGGCGTTCCACACGGCGGCGAAGCGGCCCGGGGTGACCTGGAGGTGCAGTTGCACCGAGGTGCACGCGGCCTCGGGGACGATCGACTCCGAGGTGCAGAGGAGGTGTTCGACGCCCTCGATGTCGACTACGAACTCCTCGCCGCGGGCGGCCACGATCTGGTCGTTGAGCAGGGCGTAGCGGTCGACCTCGGAGAGGTTCGCGGAGACCAGGTCGTCGCGTTCGAGCGTGGGCAGAATGCCGATCATCACGATTCCGGCGTCCAGTTCGCCGGCTTTCCGGTCGGCGTACGCCAGCGAGGTGCGAAGTTCCTCGGCGAGTCGGTCGAATACCCGGCCGCCCAATCTATGTGGGGCTATGTTGACTTCCAGGTTGAACATGGCGAGTTCTGTTTGGAAATCGCGGCTCGCGATACGTTCCAGTACTTGCGCATTCATCATTCGGGGCATGCCGTCGGAACCGGCGAGATTCAATTCGATCTCCAGGCCCATCAGGTTCTTCGGGCGGTCGAACCGCTTCTGAGCCAGGAGTCGCTCCAGTCCCGTCAGGCACTTCCGGAGCTTCTCCCGGTAGCGCTGGCGATCGGACAGGCCGAACGGCCCCGCCACGACCTTCTCCCCCATCGAAGTGTCCCTCCTCGGATGGGCGGGCCGACGAGCCGGCCGCCGGAGTCCCGGGTCAGGAGGGATGATGCCCATCCGAAGCGATCGATAACGTCCCGCGCGGCCCCGTTGCCCGCTACTCTGTTTGATTGAGTCCGGGGGCACATTCACGGGGCATGAAGCAGGGTGCAACTTCGCTTTCCCCGAGGGCCTCGTGAAAAACGCCGACGACATTCGGCCGACCGCTCCGGCGGCGTCACGCGAGGTCAACGGTGCTGCCCGGACGGGGAATCGGGATGTTTCCCGCGAATCAGCGGCTGAATTGCGCCTTGTTCGGGTAGCCGTAAACAGCTAGATGAAACATCGTCTGAACACGAGTCGTATAAACTCCGCGAACAAGGCAGAAGGTTGGCGCCCCGGTCCTCGGTCCTGCCGTCAAGGTGACGAGCGGCAGGGCTCGTCCGCATCTCGTTCACCGACCCGGGCCCGCCTCCCTGACCCCATCGAGCAGACAGCGCCGTCCGCCCACGCCCTCGCGCCACTGCGCCTGTCGAACGAGAGGCGACCCACCATGCCCCTGCATGTCCCCCCTGCGCCCACGCCCGCACTGCGCTCCGTCCTCACGGCCCTCGGTTCCCCCACCGCGGTCCGCGAGGCCCGAACCCCCTCCCTCCGCACCGCCCAGCAGCCTGCCACTCCCGAACTCCCGCTGCCCGTCCACGTCCTGGACCGGATCACCGCCGAAGGCGTGTCCGCGACCCGGCTGGCCGGCTGGCGCTTCCTGATCCGCTGCGGCGACCGTGCGGTGGCGGCGGCCGAGACCATGCTGACCCCGGACGGCTGGGCCTTCTCGCACTTCTTCGAAGGCCCGTACATCGCCTCGACCGAGCAGGCACTGCGCCATGCCGAGACCCTGCAACAGCCTTACCAGCCACGTCTGCTGTCGGTTCCCGGTCTGTACATGCTGACGCTGTGGCTGCACGGGGACTGCGCTGCGGACGGCGCCGAGGGCCACCCCGCCGCCACCGATCTGCTCGTGCCGCTGGCCCCGGCACCTCCCGGCATCGCGGCCCACCGGACGCACCGGGTGGCCGAGCTGCTGCCGGTCCTGACCCATCGGGTGACACCCGCGCCGCTGCTCGGCTCGCCCGCCTGAACCCGCCCCGGACAAACCGCCAGAGAGGACCCGCCCAAGAGCAACCCCTCCGGTACCCCGTCTCCCGTTCCGCGCGGCGGGGTACCTCGGCGTTTCCGGCGTCCCGGCCCCGACCGGACTAGCCCCCCTCGGCCATCACGAATCACCCGAAGCGACCGCCCAGTTGGGATGAACCATCCGCGTGGGTGAGGCGTCATCAACCTGTGAAGAAGCGGTGCTGCGAAATCCCTGCGGATTGACGTTCAGAGGGCAACACTGGGTTCCGACCTACTCATCACAACGGGGGACGTTCATGACCACGACACAGCGAAAGATCCCACCCATGTGCCAGCACCAGCCACCGTGTCCGTCAGCCGAATCCGCCGACCGGGAGTCCGCCCGTCTCGTGGCGCACCACCCGGAACAGGGCTGGAGCCTGCTGTGCAACGGCGTTCTGCTCTTCGAGGACACCGGTGAGCTCCTGCCCGACGGCCAGGTCATCGCCCCGCACCGCCCGCTCGGTGCCGAATGGGTCATGACGGCCGCCTGACGTACCACCCGGGCGTTCCCCCGCTCCGCCCGGTGACTTGAGGGGCCGGCTCGCACACGAATCGGTGCGCACCGGCCCCGACGCGCGTCCGGGGACGGCTACTCCTTGTAGCCGCCCGGATCGGGTGCGTCAGTCGAGCGCCTCGTACAGCGCGTAGTACGCCGGCTTCGGCCGGAGCTGGTCGTCCCACGGCAGGGGCGCGCCCTCGCCCTGGAAGACGCCCGGGACCCAGGAGTACTTGTCGGTGTAGTCCCAGATCGTCACGCCGACGCAGTGGCGCACGGCCAGGCAGGCCTCGGTCAGGTCCCGGTACCAGGTCGCCTGCCGGGCCAGCTTTTCGTCGGTCGCCGGGAGCTGCATCCGGACGTCGACCTCGGTGAGGGCGGTGTCGAGACCCAGCTCGGTGAAGCGCCGGAGGTTGTCCTCCAGGGTGGTCGGATAGCCGTACTGGAGCGCCAGATGGCCCTGGAAGCCGATGCCGTCCAGCGGCACGCCCTGCGCCTTGAGGTCCTGGGCGAGCTGGTAGTAGGCGTCGCTCTTCGGGCCGATCGCCTCGAGGTTGTAGTCGTTCAGATAGAGCTTGGCGTGCGGGTCGGCCTGGTGGGCCCAGCGCAGGGCGTCGGCGATATAGCCGGGGCCGAGGGTCTTGTACCAGAGGGTCTCGCGGTAGGTGCCGTCCTCGTTGAAAGCCTCGTTGACGACGTCCCACGAGTAGACCTTGCCTCGGTAGTGGCCCGCCTCGGCGAAGATGTGCTTCTTGAGGATCGACCGCAGTTCGCCGGCGGTCCACTGGCGCGAGGTGAGCCAGTCGGGCAGCTGGCTGTGCCAGACCAGGGTGTGGGCGCGGACCCGCTGGTGGTTGGCGCGGGCCAGCTTGACGATCGCGTCGCCGTCGGTCCAGTCGAAGACGCCCTGCTGCGGCTCGGTGGCGTACCACTTCATGCCGTTGGCCGGCGTGATCATGTCGAACTGGTCGCCGAGGATCTTCAGGTACGGACTGTCGGCCAGTGCGGGATTGTCGACGGCGCTGCCGAAGTAGCGGCCGTGCCGGTGGGCGAGGTCGGCGAGGCCGGGTTGCCGGTCGTGCGCCTGGGCGGCGGGGCCGGTCACGACGCCGACGGCCACCAGGACGGCGGCGATGGCGCCGGCGAGTCTGAGGCGCGTTCCGGTCTTGGACATGGTGCGACTCCTGTCTTTGGGTACGTCCGCCGGTGCGTGGCATCCCGTCACGGCACCGGCGGAACGGCCGCCGCCGAGCTTGTGCCCGGTGGCGGCGCGTGCCTGTTCGGCGGGTCGAAAGTTTCGAAGAAAATCCAGAAAGGTTCGCTGCTGCTGCCGCACCCTAAGGACAGTCGGTGACAGATAACAACCCCTCGTGCACGGCGAATCCGCCGACAACTTCCGCGCGGCCGGGGGGAGCTTGCGCTCAGCGGGCCGCGACGGGTTTCGGACCGTGGTCGAACCAGTCGAACGCCGCGCCGCCCTCGGTGACGTACATGCCGATGACGCGCCCGGTGAAGCCCGTCGCGACCTGCGTGGACAGGTAGCGGCCGTCGAGTTCCGCCAGCCGTACGGTCCCTGACGGGCCCTCGACCGAGAAGGCGATGGTGTCGGGGCCGCCGGCCCGGAGGCCGGGAGCATGTCCGTCGGCGGTCGTGACCGTGGGAGGCAGTACGTCGGCCGTGCGGATGTCGACGGCGAGCGTGACCGGCCCGGCCGGAACGGCCAGTTCCGCAACTCGCTGCCGGACCGGGCCGATCCGCGCGACCACGCTCACCGCTCCCCCGCCCACCTCGAGGTCGTAGTGGTGCGCCTCGTCGATACGGACCGACAGCCCGGCCCGCCCGGCGCCCGGATCGACCAGCGTCGCCGTCCGGCAGTCGGGGTGCTGCTGGCGGCGGCCGACGAAGGTGTGCCCGGGCCGGTCGAGACTGTTCCCCGTGGCCGTCAGCGTCAGCCATCCCGGCCGCTCGCTCAGTGACCAGGAACCCTCGGGCCGACGGCGCGGGGAGATCCACTGCGGGGCGAGGGCCGGGGCGTCGAAGTCGTCGCGCACCGGCGGCGGTTCGACCGGATGCCAGGCGGCGGGCGCCGGATGCCGCTCGCGCACCGGCCCCACCCGCGGCCAGCCGTCCGCCCACTCCACCGGCACGAGGAACGTCTCCCGGCCGAGGACGTGGAACTCCGGGAAGTAGCCCTTGGGACGTGTGCCCAGCAGGACCGTCCACCAGCTGCCGTCGGCCGCCTCGACGAGGTCGGCGTGGCCGGTGCACTGGATCAGTGATCCCGAACCGCGGTGGGAGACAAGGGGGTTGCCCGGTGCGGGTTCCCAGGGGCCGCGCGGGGAGCGGGCGCGGGCGATGGAGACGCCATGGCCGAGCGCGGTGCCGCCCTCGGCCAACAGCAGGTACCACCATGCGCCGATGCGGTAGAGATGCGGGGCCTCCGGGTCCCGAAGTCCCGTCCCCGACCAGGCGGGCAGCGGGCCTTCGAGCACCTTTCCCGTGCCCGGGTCGATGCGGGCCACCTGGACTCCGGCGACGGCGCACCAGCAGGAGCCGTCGTCGTCCCAGGCGAGGTCGGGGTCGATGCCGGGCAGGTCGATCCGGACGGGGTCCGACCAGGGTCCCTCGGGCCGGTCGCTGGTCACGAGGAAGGTGCCCAGGCCGACGACATCGGTGGTGATGACGTGGAAGCGGCCGTCGTGGTACCGGATCGTCGGCGCGTAGACGCCGCCGGACGCCGGGGTGTCGTCGGGCAGTTCCCACTGCCCCGGCCGGTCGAGCACGTTGCCGATCTGCCGCCAGTGCACCAGGTCCCGGCTGTGGAAGAGCGGGATGCCGGGGAAGTACTCGAAGCTGGAGCAGACCAGGTAGTAGTCCTCCTCCACCCGGCACACGCTGGGGTCGGGGTGGAATCCGGGGATCACCGGGTTGTCGTAGGTCCTCATGTGGGTCTGACCCTCCCATCCGAAACTTTCGACCAATTTGGCGAACGTTACGGTCGAGGGAGGGGCCCGTCAATCCGTCAGGAGCGCATGAGTCCTTCCGCCAGTGACCCCAGGGACAGGGCCGGAAGGAAGTTGAGGAGCGCCAGGATGAGGGCCGCTCCGGTGGCCAGGGCGACGAAGTTGACGCCGCGGGCCTGCAGCGTGCCGACGGTGACGACACCGGGCTGCTGGCGGGCCAGCCGGCCGGCCAGGGCGAGCAGGAACACGATCGGCACGTAGCGCCCGATCAGCATGGCCGCGGTCATCAGCAGGTTGTGGAAGTCGGTGGCGCCGTTGAAGCCCGCCATCGCGCTGCCGTTGCTGTTGACGTTGGAGGTGTAGGCATACACCAGCTCGCTCAGGCCGTGCGGCCCGGGGTTGCCCATCGACGACTGGCCGTCGCCCAGTGCGATCGCGAGCGCCGCGAAGCCCAGGATCGCCGTCGGGGCGACCAGCGCGTACAGGACGACGTAGCGCATCTCCGGGAACCCGATCCGCTTGCGCAGGTACTCGGGCGTACGGCCCACCATCAGACCGCCGATGAACACGGCGATCATCACCGCCATGATCAGGCCGTACAGGCCGCTGCCGGTGCCGCCGGGGGCGATCTCGCCGAGCATCATCGCCGACAGCAGCACCCCTCCGCCGAGGCTGGAGAAGCTGTCGTACGACGCGTTCGCGGCACCGTCAGCCGAGCCCGTGGCGGCGACACCGAAGAGCGTCGAGCCGGGGACGCCGACCCGGGTCTCGGTGCCCTCGTACTGCCCGCCGACCGCCGCCGTCACCGTGCCGTTGTGGGCACTCTGCGCGAGAGTGCCAGCCGCGAGCAGCAGGCCGAAGAGGATGCCGACGACCGCGAGCAGCGTCCAACTCTGCCGCAGGGAACCGATCATGCGGCCGTAGGTGCGGATGAACGCGGTCGGGATCAGCAGCATCAGCACGATCTCGATCGCGTTGCTGTACGCCGAAGGGTTCTCGAAGGGGTGCGCGCTGTTGGCGTTGAAGACGCCACCGCCGTCGCCCGACATCAGCTTCAGCGGCTCCCACGAGCCGACCGGGCCGCCGAGCAGGGTCTGCTGTCCGCCCGCGACCGTGGTGACGGTGTGCGCGGCGCCCAGGCTCTGGGGAACCCCCAGGGCGATCAGGATGATTCCGAAGACGATCGACAGGGGGAGGATGACCCGGAAGATCGTACGGATCAGGTCGACCCAGAAGTTGCCGAGTTGATCGGTGTCCCGGCGCACCAGGCCCCGGATCAGGGCCAGCGCGGCGCAGATGCCGACGGCGGCCGAGGCGAAGGCCTGGACGCCGAGGCCCGCCATCACGGCGAGGTGGCCGGTGGTGGACTCGCCCGCGTAGTTCTGCCAGCTGGTGTTGGTGGTGAAGCTGACCGCGGTGTGCAGGGCGAGCCGCCAGGGCATGCCCTCGTGGCCGGTGGACCAGGGCAGCTTGCCCTGGAGGGTGAAGAGGGCGAAGAGGGCCGCAATGCTCATCAGGCTGAAGGCGAGCAACGCGAACAGGTAGTGACGCCAGTCCTGTTCGCGGTCCGGGTCGATGCCGCACACCTTGTACAGTGCGCGCTCGGCACGCTTGTGCTGGCCGCCGTCGAGGGCCTTCGCCATGTAGTCGCCGAGCGGTACGTGCAGTGCGACGACGACCGCGAGGATGAGGGTGGCCTGGAGCCAGGCGTACATGTTCAGGCCACCTTCACGGGATGCGTGCGGTCGAGGGCCGCGTTCAACTGGACGACGTTCACGGCCGGTTCACCGAGGATTCCGAGGCCCCGGCCGCTGGTGTACCGGTCGGTCAGCTTGCGCAGGGCGGCCTCGCTCATACCGCGTTCGCGGGCGACGCGCGGCGTCTGCAGTTCGGCGTAGGCGGGGCTGATCTGCGGGTCGAGCCCGCTGGCGCTCGCGGTGACCGCGTCGGCCGGGACCTTGGGGTGGGCGGACGCGTCGCCGCGGATCGGGGTGACCACAGCCTTGCCGTAGTCCTCCCCCGGCTTGGCGCACTCGACCGTCACACCCTCGTACGTGGCGACGAACGGCTTGGCGGGGCACGCCTGGTTGACGCTGACCGCGCGGGTGGCCTTGCCCGTGGTGCCGCCGTCGCGGAAGACGCCGAGCACGGCGCCGACGCCGTCGGCCGTGCAGTACGGGCGCGAACCGTCGACGTGGTCCAGTTCACCGACCGCCTTGCTGCGGGCGCAGACCTGGGTGAGCAGGCTCTGCTTGCCGGAGTCCGGCTGCCCCTTCACCGGCAGGACGTCGACGGTCGACTCGGGGCCGAGGTTGCCGGCCGCCGAAGCCGAGGCGTCGTATCCGGTACCGGCGTTGGAGGGCCGGGGTTGGAAGTAGTACGGGATCGGGTTGCCCTTCTTGTCGAGGAAGGACTGCCCGATCAGCTCGCTGCCGGCCTTCTTGCCGTCGGCACCTGTGAGTGGGGAGCCCTGGGCGCTCTGGCGCAACCCCGGGATCTGGGCGATGGCGGTCATGCCCAGGGGGTAGGCGAGCCCCACGAGCAGGGTGAGCACGATGACCACCCGGATCGCCGCCACGTGGTGGCCGACCCAGGCAGGCATCCTGGAGAGGAAGGTCATGGTCAGATCCCAGGGATGAACTGGACGACGGCGACATCGATGAACTTGATCGCGAGGAAGGGCAGGATCAGACCGCCCATGCCGTAGATCCACAGGTTGCGGGTGAGCAGGGAGTCCGCGCTACCCGGCCGGTAGCGCACTCCGCGCAGGGCCAGCGGGATCAGCGCGACGATGATCACCGCGTTGAAGATGACCGCGGACAGGATTGCGGACGTCGGCGAGTGGAGCCGCATGATGTTGATCGCGTCGAGCGCCGGGTAGACCCCGCCGAACATGGCCGGGAGGATCGCGAAGTACTTGGCGATGTCGTTGGCGATCGAGAACGCGGTCAACGCGCCCCGGGTGATGAGGAGCTGCTTGCCGATCTCGACGATGTCGATGATCTTCGTGGGGTCGGAGTCGAGGTCGACCATGTTGCCGGCCTCCTTGGCGGCCGACGTGCCCGTGTTCATCGCCACGCCGACGTCGGCCTGCGCGAGAGCGGGCGCGTCGTTGGTGCCGTCGCCGGTCATGGCGATCAGGTGGCCGCCCGCCTGCTCCTTCTAAATGAGCGCGAGCTTGTCCTCGGGTGTGGCCTCGGCGAGGAAGTCGTCAACGCCCGCCTCGTCCGCGATGGCCTTCGCGGTGACGGGGTTGTCACCGGTGACCATGACGGTGCGGATGCCCATCCGGCGCAGTTCGGCGAAGCGTTCCCTCAGGCCGGGCTTCACCACGTCCTTGAGGTGGACGACACCGAGCACCCGCGCCGGGCCGTCCCCTGACTGCTCGGCGACCGCGAGCGGGGTGCCGCCGGAGGCCGAGACCTGCTTCACGCAGACGTCCAGGGCCGCGGGTACGGTGCCGCCGTTCTCCTTCACCCACGCCGCGACCGCCGACGCCGCGCCCTTGCGCAGCCGCCGCGGTCCCCCGTCCGCCACGGTGGCGTCCCCGGCCAGGTCCACTCCGGACATCCGGGTGGTGGCGCTGAAGGGCACCCATGCGGCGCCGGCGGGCGCGGAGGGCTCCCGGCCGAACTCGTCGCGCACGTACGCGACGATGGAGCGGCCCTCGGGCGTCTCGTCGGCGAGGCTGGACAGCGCCGCGGCGTCCGCCAGCCGACGGCCCGTCACGGAGTCGACCGTGAGCAGGTCGCTCGCACGGCGGTTGCCGTAGGTGATGGTGCCGGTCTTGTCGAGGAGCAGGGTGTTGACGTCGCCGGCGGCCTCCACCGCGCGGCCCGACATGGCGAGCACGTTGCGCTGCACCAGCCGGTCCATGCCCGCGATCCCGATCGCGGACAGCAGGCCGCCGATGGTCGTGGGGATCAGGCAGACGAGCAACGAGACCAGGACGATGCCGGTGACGCCGTTGGCGTTGAGCGCCTGGGTGTCGTGCGCGGCGGCCATGAATTCCTTGGAGAAGATCGCCATCGGCTGGAGCGTGAGGACCGCTACCAGGAAGACGAACGTCATCATGACAAGGAGCAGGTTGAGCGCGAGCTCGTTCGGCGTCTTCTGCCGGTTGGCGCCCTCGACCAGGGAGATCATCCGATCCAGGAAGGACTCGCCGGGCTCCTGTGTGACGCGGACGACGATCCGGTCCGACAGCACGCGCGTGCCGCCGGTGACGGCCGAACGGTCGCCGCCCGACTCACGGATGACCGGCGCGGACTCGCCGGTGATGGCCGACTCGTCGATGCTGGCGACGCCCTCGATGATGTCGCCGTCACCGGGAATCAGCTCCCCGACCTCGACAACCACGAGATCACCGCGCTGCAACTCCCCGGCGCCGACGCTCTCCTCCATGTACGAGCTCTCGGCGGCACCGGGCTGCCAGCCCACCACCCGCCGGGCGACGGTCTGGCGGCGCATCCCGCGCAGGGTGTCGGCCTGGGCGCGTCCGCGACTCTCAGCGACGGCCTCGGCGAGGTTCGCGAAGATGACGGTGAGCCACAGCCAGGCGGTGATCAGCCAGCCGAACCCGGACGGGTGCGCGATGGCGAGGCCTGTCGTCAGGGCCGCACCGATCTCGGTGACGAACATGACCGGGTTGCGGGCCAGCGTCACCGGGTTGAGCTTGCGCAGGGCTGCGGGCAGGGCCAGCCACAGCTGCTTGGGGTCCAGCAGCCCGGCGCCGATCCGGCGCGATGGGTCCGTGGCGCGGAGTGGCACGGTGTCCGCGGGTTTCTCCCGCACGGGGGCAGGCGCGGTCATCAGAAGCGCTCCGGCTTGACCAGGGCCACCACCAGGTAGGCCAGTAGACCGACTGCGACGATCGGTCCCACGATGTTCTCGGCAGTCACGCAACCCTCACTAGACACACTGACAAGGGCGATAGAAACGGGTGAACGGGGCGCCTCCGGGCGAGGGCCGGGCAGTCACTCGCCCGGAGGCGGTTCGGGGGACGGCCTGGGCTAGAGCCCCACGTCGCGACTGCGGATGTCGTCCAGTGACTCCCGGCGGACCAGGAGCCTGGCGATCCCCGCCTGCACGGCGGCCACCGGCGGTCGGCCGACCATGTTGTATCCGGAGGCCATGGACAGCTGGTAGGCGCCCGCCACCGGCACGGCGAGCAGGTCCCCGGGGCGTATGTCGTCGGGGAGTTCGACGTCGGAGGCGAGCACGTCGCCCGCCTCGCAGTGGCGGCCGACGACGGTGACCCGGGTGTGGGGCGCGGCGCTGGGCCGGCCGATCAGACGGGGCGCGTACCGCACGCCGTACAGCGCGGGCCGGGGGTTGTCGCTCATGCCGCCGTCGACGGCGACGAAGGTGTGGTCGCCGGTGCTCTTGACGGCGAGCACGTGGTAGAGGGCGACGCCCGCGGGGCCCGCGATGGCCCGGCCCGGTTCGATGATCAGGCGGGGTACGGGGAGTCCGGCCGCGGCACACGCCTCGGTCAGCTCGGCGCGCACCTTGCGGGCCAGCGTGGTGAGGTCGAGGGCCTCCTCGCCGGGGCGGTAGGCGATGCCGTGTCCGCCGCCGAGGTCGAGCTCCGGCAGGACCAGGCCGTGCTGGCGGTGCAGGGTCGCCATGAGGCCGACGATCCGGCGCACCGCGGCGAGGTACGGCTTGACGCTGGTGATCTGTGAGCCCAGGTGGCAGTGCAGACCGGTGAGTTCGAGCTGCGGCTGGTCCAGGATGCGGGCGATGGCGTGCTGCGCGTAGCCGTCGCGGATGGACAGGCCGAACTTCTGGTCCTCGGTGCCGGTGCGGATCTTCTCATGGCCGCCCGCGGCGATGCCGGGCACCACCCGGACCATGACCTTCTGGTGACCGTCGGGGCCGACGGCAGCGGCCAGCCGGGCGATCTCGGACGGGCTGTCGATCACGATCCGCCCGACGCCGAGGCGCAGCGCGGTCTCCAGGTCGCGCGGCGACTTGGCGTTGCCGTGCAGCACGATCTTCTCGGGCGGGAACCCGGTGGTGACCGCCAGTTCCAGCTCACCGGCCGAGCAGACGTCCAGGCCCAGCCCCTCCTCGTCCATCCAGTGGACCATGGCCCGGCACAGGAACGCCTTGGCCGCGTAGAGGACTTCGGCGTCGGGGAAGGCGTGCCGGTAGGTCCGGCAGCGCTCGCGGATCTCGCTCTCGTCGAGGACGTAGACGGGGGTGCCGAAGCGGTCCGCCACCTCGGCGAGGGACACGCCGCCCACGGTCAGGTCGCCGGGCCGGGGCTCGGTGGTGGAGGCGGGCCACACCGCCAGTTCGGCGGCGGTGGTGAGCGCGGGTTCGTGCAGGGTTGTCATCGGGAACTCCCCCTCTCACGCGGCCCGCAGGAACGCGGCGGGCGCGACGGGCGGCAACGGGGCGACGGGCGACGGCGACGGCGACGGCGCCGAGAACTGGGGGTCGATCGTGACGACCGTGATGCCGAGCGGAGCGGTCAGCGCACGCAGCGCGGGCTCCGCGAGCCGGATCCAGGCCTGGTCGGGGCCGAGGGTCGCGGCGAGCCTGTGCGCGGAGGTGAAACCGACGGCCGTGCGGTCGCCCAGCGGGGTGCGGAACAGCCGGGCCGCGTACCCCGCCGGCCCCGACCGGACCGGTACGTACAGAGGTCGGGCCGGGGAGCGATGGGAAGGCTCCGGGTCTTCACCGCACAAGAGTTCTTTCATGGGATGCCTCCATGAGGATCCGGGTGTGCGTCGACGGATCGACTGCACGAGTGGCTGATGTGCCCCGGACGCGGGGAGGCGGGACCGGGGCTCGTCATCGACGCTATCCCCGGCGCCACCGGCTTTCCCAAGCCTCATGACGCGATGCTGACGGTGATACGGGCGACGCTGACGTGATGCTGACGGTCAGGGCCGTCGGCGCTGGTGGCACGCCATCAGGGGCGCGCCAAGAAGTGCTCCGCGGACTGGTCGAAGCGGCGCGGCGGGAGTGTCATGGAAGAGGCCCTGTATCCAGAGCCGCCCGCGGGCCGGGCCCGTGGGCAGGTGCGAAGAACGGTGAACGTCATGTCCGGTTACGACGCCTCCGCGGCCGCGCGTGTCGTGGTCGGCGTGAGTGGCTCGCTGGGCAGCGTCACGGCCCTGTGCCGGGGCGCCGCCGAGGCCCGGCGGCGCGGCGGGGAGCTGTGGCCAGTGCTGGCCTGGGAGCCGCCCGGTGGAGACCTCGCGGCACGCCGCTCGCCGGCCTCGGCCCTCATGGTCGAGGAGTGGCAGAGGCTGGCCCGGCAGCAGTTGGTCCACGTGCTCGACGAAGTCTTCGGCGACGCCGGCCCGGGGGTGCCGATGTGCGCCCTCATCGTCCGGGGCACGCCCGGCCGCGCCCTGGTGGAGACCGCGTGCCGCGACGACGACGTACTGGTCGTCGGCGCGGGGCAGCGCGGCTGGCACCGCGCCTTCTCCGGCTGGGTCGCCCGCTACTGCCTCGCCCACGCCACCTGCCCGGTCCTCGCGGTACCGCCGTCCCCACTGGAGTCCGAACTGGCCGCCGTACACCGTCGCAACACCTGGCGGCTGCGGCTGGACCCCCGACACCTGCTGGAGAAGACCGAGAAGGTGCCACCGGAGGCGTGAGCCGCCCACGAGGCCGTGTCGGCCTACGAGGTGACCGCCGCCGGCAGTTCCGGCCGCTCAGGCAGTCGGCCCGGTGCCAGAGGCAGGCTCAGCACCATCGTGACGCCGCCGCCGGGTGTGTCCTCCGCGTTCAGGGTGCCGCCCATCGCCTCGGCGAAGCCGCGCGCGACCGCGAGGCCGAGGCCCACTCCGGCGCCGCGCGGAGAGTCGCCGTAGCGCTGGAACGGCTCGAAGATACGGTCCTTGGCCTCGTCGGGGACGCCCGGCCCGCGGTCCACGACCCGCACCTCCACCCGGTCGGCGATGGAACTCGCCCTGACCACCACGGGCGAGCCCTCGGGGCTGTACTTGACCGCGTTCTCGACGATGTTGGCCACCGCCCGCTCCAGCAGCCCCTTGTCCACGTGGACCATCGGCAGCGTCTCGGGGATGTCCAGCTCCACGCTGCCCTCCGGCACCCCACCCAGCGCCATCGGCACGACCTCGTCGAGGTCGGCCTCCCTGACGATGGGCGTGACCGTGCCGGTCTGCAGTCGGGACATGTCGAGCAGGTTGCCCACCAGATGGTCGAGCCGGTCGGCGCCCGTCTCGATCGCCTCCAGGAGTTCCGCCCGGTCCTCCTCCGACCAGTCCACGTCGTCCGAACGCAGCGAGGAGACGGACGCCTTGATCCCCGCCAAGGGGGTACGGAGGTCGTGGCTGACGGCGGCCAGCAGCGCCGTGCGGATGCGGTTGCCCTCGGCCAACTCCTTGGCCTGGTCGGCCTCCTCCTGCAAGCGCCGACGCTCCAGCACGACAGCCGCCTGGGCGGCGAACGCCGCCAGCACCCGCCGGTCGGAGGCCGGCAGCACCCGCCCCGACAGCGCGAGCGCCATGTGGTCGCCGACTGGCATGTCGACATCGGCGTCCTCGGGCGACTGGCAGGGCCGCAGCCCCACGCTGCCCGCGCAGGTCCACGGCGCGGTGTCTCCGTTCCGCTCCAGCAGGGCCACCGACTGCATGCCGAAGGTCTCCCTGACCCGCTCCAGCAGTGCCTCCAGGCTGGTCTCGCCCCGCAGCACGCTGCCCGCCAGGACGGACAGGATCTCCGACTCGGCGCGCAGCCGGGCGGCCTGGTGGGTGCGCCGGGCCGCGAGGTCGACCACCGAGGCCACCGATACCGCGACCCCGACGAAGATCGCGATCGCGACGATGTTCTTCGGGTCGGCGATTGTCAGCGTGTGGATGGGTGGCGTGAAGTACCAGTTGAGCAGCAGGGAACCCACCACGGCCGAGGTGAGCGCCGGCACCAGCCCGCCCAGCAGGGCCGCCGCCACCGTCAGCGCGAGGAACAGCAGCATGTCGTTGGCGAGTCCGACCTCTGGGCTCACACTGGTCAGCAGGAGGGTGAGCAGGGCGGGGCCGAGCACACCGACCAGCCAGCCCGCGACGATCCGCGAGCGGCCGAGCCGCGCACCCCGGGCCACGGGCAGTCCGCGCCCCTTGCCCACTTCAGCATGCGTGATCAGATGGACGTCGAGGTCGGGTCCCGACTCCCGCGCGACGGTGGCGCCGACGCCGGGTCCGAAGACGTACTGCCAGGCCTTGCGGCGGGACACGCCCAGCACGATCTGCGTCGCGTTCACCCCGCGCGCGAAGTCCAGGAGGGCCGCGGGTACGTCGTCGCCGACGACGTGGTGGTAGGTGCCACCGAGGTCCTCGACCAGGGTGCGCTGGACGGCCAACTCCTTCGGCGAAGCGGCCGACAACCCGTCGCTGCGGGCGATGTACACCGCCAGCACCTCGCCGCCGGCGCCCTTCTCCGCGAGCCGCGCGGCCCGGCGGATCAGTGTCCGGCCCTCCGGGCCGCCGGTCAGGCCCACCACGATCCGCTCGCGCGAGCCCCAGATCTTCGAGACGCGGTGCTCGCTGCGGTACTGCTTCAGATATTCGTCGACCCGGTCCGCCACCCACAGCAGCGCCAGTTCGCGCAGGGCGGTCAGGTTGCCGGGCCGGAAGTAGTTCGACAGCGCCGCGTCGACCTTGTCCGGCTTGTAGACGTTGCCGTGCGCCAAACGGCGCCGCAGCGCCTGGGGCGACATGTCGACCAGCTCGATCTGGTCCGCCCGCCGCACCACCTCGTCCGGCACCGTCTCCTGCTGCCGCACCCCGGTTATCGACTCGACGACATCACCGAGTGACTCCAGGTGCTGGATGTTGGCTGTCGACACCACATCGATCCCGGCCGCCAGCAACTCCTCCACGTCCTGCCACCGCTTGGCGTTCCGCGAGCCCGGAATGTTGGTGTGCGGCAGTTCGTCGACCAGCGCGACCTGGGGGCGGCGCGCGAGGACGGCGTCGATGTCCATCTCCGTGAACACGGCGCCGCGGTACTCGAGTTCCTTGCGCGGGACCTGTTCGAGGCCGTGCAGCATCACCTCGGTGCGCGGCCGGTCGTGGTGCTCCACGAAGGCCACCACGCAGTCGGTGCCCCGCTCGATCCGGCGGTGCGCCTCGGACAGCATCGCGTAGGTCTTGCCCACGCCGGGCGCCGCGCCGAGATATATCCGAAGTCTGCCGCGTGCCATGTCATCCTTCGAAGCGGTAGCCCATACCGGGCTCGGTGATCAGATACCTGGGGTGCGAGGGGTCCGGTTCCAGTTTGCGGCGGAGCTGGGCCATGTAAACCCGCAGATAGTTGGTCTTGTTGCTCTGCGGTCCGCCCCACACCTCCCGAAGGAGGTGCTTCTGGGTGACGAGGCGGCCCGGGTTGGTGACCAGGATCTCGAGAAGGTGCCACTCGGTGGGGGTGAGGCGAACGTCGCGGCCGGACCGCACCACCTTCTTCGCGAGCAGGTCGATGGTGAAGTCGTCCGTCTCCACCAGGGTCGTCCCGGGGGCCGCAGGCGCGTCCTCCGTACGGCGCACGGCGGCCCTGAGACGGGCCATCAACTCGTCCATGCTGAACGGCTTGGTGACGTAGTCATCGGCACCCGCGTCCAGCGCGGCGACCTTCTCTTCGGATGCCTGACGCGCCGACAGCACCAGGATCGGTACCCGGGTCCAGCCGCGCAGTGCCTTGATGACGTCGACCCCGTCCATGTCGGGCAGTCCGAGGTCGAGCATCACCACGTCCGGCTGCCGCCCGGCCGCCAGCCGGAGGGCCGTGGCGCCGTCGGGCGCCGCGTCCACTCCGTACCGGCGTGCCTGCATGTTGATCACGAGTGCCCGTACGAGCTGTGGGTCGTCTTCCACGACCAGCACTCGGGTCATCAGTTGCCCTTGATCAGTTCCTTGAGCGCGATGTTGAGTTCGAGGACGTTCACGCGAGGCTCACCCATGAAGCCGAGGGTGCGGCCCTGGGTGTGTTCCTTCACGAGCTTCTCCACCCGGTCGACGGGCAGGTTGTTCTTCTCGGCCACCCGGTGGACCTGGATCTCCGCGTACTGCGGGGAGATCTCCGGGTCCAGGCCGGAGCCGGAGGAGGTCACCGCGTCGGCGGGCACCTGGCTTGGCTCGACCGTGTAGCCGGCGACGGAGTTGTCCTTGACGACGGCGGCCTTGGCGTCCTTGACCCACTTGATCAGGTCGGCGTTGTCACCGGAACGGTTCGTGGCGCCGGACAGGATCAGCTTGTACTGGGTGTTGACGCTGTTGCTGCCCAGGCCGTTCTGTGGGCGGCCCTGGAACCACTTCAGGTCGGGGTCCGGGGTCTCCTGCCCCTTCTTCAGCGGCAGGTTGTAGGCCTGGCCGATCAGCGAGGAGCCGACGACCTTGCCGTCCGACTTGATCTCGGAGCCGTTCGCCTTGTTGTTGAACAGCCCCTGGGCGATGCCGGTGACGACCAGCGGGTAGATGACGCCCGTCACCAGGGTCAGCACGAGGAGGGCGCGCAGGCCCGCCCCGAGCAACCGGGCGGTGTTGGATACGGAGTTGTTCATGGCTCAGCCGATTCCGGGGATGAGGGAGATGAGCATGTCGATGATCTTGATGCCAATGAAGGGGGCGATCAGCCCGCCGATGCCGTAGATCCCGAGGTTGCGCCGCAGCATCTTGTCCGCGCTCACCGGCCGGTACTGCACGCCCCTCAGGGAGAGCGGCACGAGCGCGATGATGATCAGCGCGTTGAAGATGACCGCGGACAGGATCGCGGAGTCCGGCGAGGACAGGCCCATGATGTTCAGCTTGTCCAGGCCCGGGTAGACCGCCGCGAACAGCGCCGGGATGATCGCGAAGTACTTCGCCACGTCGTTGGCGATGGAGAACGTGGTCAGCGCGCCGCGCGTGATCAGCAACTGCTTGCCGATCTCGACGATCTCGATGAGCTTGGTCGGGTTGGAGTCGAGGTCGACCATGTTGCCGGCCTCCTTGGCGGCCGACGTACCCGTGTTCATCGCCACGCCGACGTCCGCCTGCGCGAGCGCCGGGGCGTCGTTGGTGCCGTCACCGGTCATCGCGACGAGCTTGCCGCCCGCCTGCTCCCGCTTGATGAGCGCCATCTTGTCCTCGGGAGTGGCCTCCGCGAGGAAGTCGTCGACGCCCGCCTCGTTGGCGATCGCCTTCGCCGTCAGCGGGTTGTCGCCCGTGATCATGACGGTCCTGATGCCCATGCGGCGCAGTTCGTCGAACCGTTCCCGCATGCCGTCCTTGACGACGTCCTTGAGATGGATCACCCCGAGGACGCGCGCACCGTCCGTGTCCTCCACGGCCACCAGCAGCGGCGTACCGCCCGCCTCCGAGATCCGGCCGGCCAAGGTGCCGGCGTCGTCCGAGACCGTGCCGCCCCGCTCCTGAACCCAGGCGACGACCGAACCGGCCGCGCCCTTGCGAATCTTGCGCCCGTCGACGTCCACCCCCGACATACGGGTCTGGGCGGTGAAGGCGATCCACTCGGCGTGCGCCAGCTCGCCCTGGTGGCGCTCGCGCAGCCCGTACTTCTCCTTCGCCAGGACGACGATGGAGCGGCCCTCGGGCGTCTCGTCGGCCAGCGAGGAGAGCTGGGCGGCGTCGGCCACCTCGGCCTCGGTGGTGCCGCTCACCGGCACGAACTCCGAAGCCTGTCGGTTGCCGAGGGTGATGGTGCCGGTCTTGTCGAGCAGCAGGGTGGAGACGTCACCGGCGGCCTCGACCGCGCGGCCCGACATCGCCAGGACGTTGCGCTGGACCAGCCGGTCCATGCCCGCGATACCGATCGCGGAGAGCAGCGCGCCGATCGTCGTCGGGATCAGACAGACCAGGAGCGCGACCAGCACGACCATCGTCAGGTGCGTGCCCGCGTAGTCGGCGAGCGGCGGCAGCGTGGCACAGGCCAGCAGGAAGACGATCGTCAGCGACGCCAACAGGATGTTCAGCGCGATCTCGTTCGGCGTCTTCTGCCGCGCCGCGCCCTCGACCAGGCTGATCATCCGGTCGATGAAGGTCTCGCCCGGCTTCGTCGTGATCTTGATGACGATCCGGTCGGACAGTACCTTCGTGCCGCCGGTGACCGCCGAGCGGTCGCCGCCGGACTCACGGATGACCGGAGCCGACTCACCCGTGATCGCCGACTCGTCGACCGACGCGACGCCCTCGATGACATCACCGTCGCCGGGGATGATGTCGCCCGCCTCACAGACGACCAGGTCACCGACACCCAGTTCGGTGCCGGGCACCTGTTCCTCGCTCCTGCCGTCCTTGAGGAGCCGACGCGCCACCGTGTCCGTCTTGGCCTTGCGCAGGGTGTCGGCCTGCGCCTTGCCGCGGCCCTCGGCGACGGCCTCCGCCAGGTTGGCGAAGACCACGGTCAGCCACAGCCAGGCACTGATCGCCCAGCCGAACCAGTCGCCCGGGTCCTTGAAGGAAAACACCGTGGTCAGCACGGAGCCGATCCACACCACGAACATCACGGGCGACTTGATCATCACCCGCGGGTCGAGCTTGCGGAACGCGTCCGGCAGCGACTTGACCAGCTGCTTGGGTTCGAAGAGGCCCGCACCGACACGGCCCTCTGCGGGCTTGTGTCCGGTGGGTACGTCGCTGTGCGGCGCCCGGGTCGGAGTGGCTGTGGACATCGAGTCCTCTGCGTTCTGTGTACGGGTGGTCATGACGCCAGCCCCTCGGCCAGCGGTCCCAGCGCCAGGGCCGGGAAGTAGGTCAGACCGGTGATGATCAGGATCGCGCCCACGAGGAGACCGGTGAACAGCGGCTTCTCGGTGCGCAGGGTGCCGGCGGTCGCCGGGACCGGCTTCTGCTCGGCGAGCGAACCGGCCAGCGCCAGCACGAACACCATCGGCAGGAAGCGGCCGAGCAGCATCACGATGCCGATCGTGCTGTTGAACCACTGCGTGTCCGCGTTCAGACCCGCGAAGGCCGAGCCGTTGTTGTTGGCACCCGAGGAGTAGGCGTACAGGATCTCGGAGAAGCCGTGCGCCCCGCTGTTCGTCATCGAGTTCGCCGGGGTCGGCAGGGCCATCGCGAACGCGGTGAAGATGAGCACCAGCGCGGGGGTGATCAGGATGTAGCAGGCCGCCAGCTTGATCTCGCGGGTGCCGATCTTCTTGCCCAGGTACTCGGGCGTACGGCCGACCATCAGACCGGCGATGAACACCGCGATGACCGCCATGATCAGCATGCCGTAGAGGCCGGAGCCGGTACCACCGGGTGCGATCTCACCGAGCTGCATGCTCAGGATGGTGATGCCACCGCCAAGCCCGGTGAACGAGGAGTGGAAGGAGTCCACCGCACCGGTCGAGGTCAGCGTCGTGGAGACCGCGAAGATCGACGAGGCGCCGACACCGAAGCGCTGCTCCTTGCCCTCCATCGCGCCGCCGGCGATCTGGAACGCCGGGCCGTGGTGGGCGAACTCGGTCCACATCATCAGCGCGGTGAAGCCGACCCAGATGGTGGCCATGGTCGCGAGGATCGCGTAGCCCTGCTTGACCGAGCCGACCATGATGCCGAACGTGCGGGTCAGCGCGAACGGGATCACCAGGAGCAGGAAGATCTCGAACAGGTTCGTGAACGGGGTGGGGTTCTCGAACGGGTGAGCGGAGTTGGCGTTGAAGTAACCGCCACCGTTGGTGCCCACCTCCTTGATGGCCTCCTGCGAGGCGACCGCGCCGCCGTTCCACTGCTGGTGGCCGCCCATGAACTGGCCGACCTCGTGGATCCCGGAGAAGTTCTGGATCGCGCCGCACGCCACCAGAACCACGGCAGCGACGACGGAGAGCGGCACCAGGATGCGGATCGTGCCGCGCACCAGGTCGGACCAGAAGTTGCCCAGCTCACCGGTGCGCGAGCGCGCGAAGCCGCGCACCAGCGCCACGGCGACGGCGATGCCGACGGCCGCGGAGACGAAGTTCTGGACAGCCAGACCGGCGGTCTGCACGACGTGGCCCATGGCCTGCTCGCCGTAGTACGACTGCCAGTTGGTGTTGGTGACGAAGGACGCGGCGGTGTTGAACGCCTGGTCCGGGTCGATGGCGGAGAAGCCGAGCGAGCCGGGCAGGTGGCCCTGGAGACGCTGCAGCAGGTAGAGGAAGAGGACGCTGACCGCGGAGAAGGCGAGGACGCCGCGCAGGTACGCGGGCCAGCGCATCTCCGTGTTCGGATTGGCGCCGATGCCCTTGTAGATCCACTTCTCGACGCGCAGGTGCTTGTCGGAGGAGTAGACCTTGGCCATGTAGTTGCCGAGGGGGACGTAGGCGAGCGCCAGCGCCGCTATCAGGGCGATCAGCTGGAGCACACCGGCAAGGACGGGACTCATATCGCTTCTCAGAACCTCTCCGGGAAGATCAGGGCGAGGACGAGATAGCCCAGCAGGGCGACGGCCACGACAAGGCCGACGATGTTCTCGACGGTCACAGCTTCGTCACCCCCTTGGCGACGAGAGCCATCAGCGCGAAGACCGCGATCGTGATGACGACGAAGGCCAGATCGGCCATCGTGAACTCCTGGAGTGAGGTTCGGGGTGGAACAAGGACGGTTGTAGGAAACCGCCTTTCCGGCGGGACATGACCGCCGTTGACGGGTCCCTTACGGCTGGCTGCGCGCCCTTGACGGGACTCTTACGGCGCTTCCTGACCAGCGCGGGGCCGGAATCCGGCCATCAGTGCAACCGGAACCGCAGCCTGCAGATCACCGCGTCGGTCTCGCGCCGGACGGCGTGCGCGACGACGGCTCCCCGCTGGTTCTGCAAGAGTCGTTGCCACAGCCGCTCGGGCTCCGCCTCCGGGATCAGGACGGTGACCTGGGTGGCCGGTTCCGCCGCGGCGACCTCGCGGACGTACGCGGCGATGGGGCGGCCCAGGGTGCGGCGGGCGCAGGACAGGCGGATCAGCGGCACCCCGGGGTCCCACTCGGCCCAGGCGCGCTCCAGGTCGTGCAGCTGGGCGTGGTCCTCCGGGTCCGAGTGACACACGGTGACCGCACGGACCTCGTCACCGAGGGAGGTGGCCGCGCTCAGGGCCTTGGAGGTGAGGCGGGAGATCGAGGACACGGGCACGATCACGACCGACCGCTCGCGGTGCGGGGCCTCGGGGACGCGGCCCAGGCGCAGTCGCTCGCCGATGCGGACGTAGGCGCGGTGCACGGTGCGGAAGGCCGCCACGAGCAGCGGCAGGGCGACCACGATCAGCCAGGCGCCCTCCGTGAACTTGCTCGCCGTGACGACGACCGCCGCGACGCCGGACAGGACGGCGCCGAAGCCGTTGAGCAGCGCCTTGCCGCGCCATCCCGGACCGCGTTCGAGGTGCCAGTGCCGGACCATGCCGACCTGGGCGATGGTGAAGCCGACGAAGACGCCGATGGCGAACAGCGGCACGAGGGTGTTGGTGTCGCCGCCGGAGAACACCAGCAGCACGGCGGAGACCAGGGCCAGGGCGAGGACGCCGTGGCGGTGGACCTGGCGGTCGGCCTTCAAGGCGAAGACATGCGGCAGGTAGTTGTCGCGGGCGAGCAGCTTCAGCAGCACGGGCAGGCCGCCGAAGGAGGTGTTCGCGGACAGTGCCAGCAGGACCATCGTGGCGAACTGGATCACATAGAAGGCCGCGTTGTGGCCGAGCGAGGCGTCCGCCAGCTGGGCGAGGACGGTGACGCCCGCGACCGGCTGGAGGTGGAAGCGGGAGATCAGCACCGACAGGCCGATCAGCATCATGCCGAGCACGGCACCGAGGGCGACCTCCGCGCGCTGGGCGCGTTTGACGCGCGGGACGCGGAAGGAGGGGACGGCGTTGGCGATGGCCTCGACGCCGGTCAGGGCGGAGCACCCCGAGGCGAAAGCTTTCAGCAGGAGCAGGGCGCCCACGGCGGTGGCGTTGTCGGCGAGGACGGAGGCGTGCCCGGCCGCGGTGGCGGTGCTCACCGGCGAGGAGCGGAACAGGCCCACGACGATCAGCACGAAGATGGAACCGACGAACACGACGGTCGGCACGATGAAGGCCTTGGCGGACTCCACGATGCCGCGCAGGTTGACCGCGGCGATCAGCGCGAGCACGGCCAGGCACAGCCAGAGCCGATCGTCGTACAGGGCCGGGAAGGCGGAAGTCAGGGCGGCCACGCCGGCCGTGACGGCGACGGCGACGTTCAGGACGTAGTCCAGGACCAGGGAGGCCGCCGCCACCAGGCTGGTGCGGGCACCCAGATGCGTCTTGGCGACGGCATACGAACCGCCGCCGTCCGGGAAGGCCGCGATCACGTGGCGGTACGAGGCGACGAGCACCGCGAGCAGAGCGGCGATGGCCAGCGTGACGGGGAGCGTGAAGCCCAGGCCGTGCGCACCGGCGGCGGCCAGGACGAGGACGATCGCCTCGGGGCCGTAGGCCACCGACGCCATGGCGTCGAGCGACAGCGCGGCGAGACCGGTGACGGCGGTGAGACGATGCGGTTCGCCGGTATCAGGCGGCTCCTCGTCGGCGGGCACGGCGCCCGGTTCGGCGGTCAGTAGGGGCATGAGCGGGTGCTCCTTCGCAACTTCGGGACGTGCTTCCGCGCGCGTGGGCCCGCGCGCCGCGGCGCACCAAGGTTCTGTCCCGGTACGGCCATCTCCGGCGGCCCCTTGCGCGTTCTTCGCGCCGAAGCCGCCGACCTTGACGCGCTCTTGACGCTGGTGTGATGCGGGCTACGCGCGCGTACGCTGCGCCGGCGTCAAGAACGGCCGCCCGCTCGTCAGAGTCGTGTCAAGGTGCGCTGCCCCGGGCTCGCCCGGTCTCTACCGTCTGCCGTATGGAGCACCCCGAGGACGCTCGACACGACCTGCTGGGCGCACGGCCACCGGAGACCACGTCTGTGGCGTACGACCGTCGCTGGGCCGGGGACCTGCGCAGCGCGGTCTGCTGTTCCGGCGTGCTGCTCGCGACGCTGTTCCTCATCGACTGGGGTGCGGGCACCCTCGACTTGCGACGCGGCGTGCTGTGGGTCACGCTCGCAACGCTGCTGTTCATGGTTCTGTGTCCGGACCGGGTCCGCGCGGGCGAGGGCTGGCTGACCTCCCGCCGTCTGCTGCGCACCCGCCGGGTCCGCACCGACCTGCTGGTGTCGGTGCGGTGCCTGGACGGGGTCGCCCAGCGGCTCGTCCTGCGCGACGCCTTCGGCGAGCGGGTCGAGATCGACCCCCAGGCCCTGGTGGACAACCCCGACCTCTGGTATCGCCTCGACGAGGACGCACGGAAGTCGGCGTCGGCCGGGATCCTGCTGTGCGGGACGACGGCACTGCGCCGCGTGTCGGAGCACGTCGACTGGGTGACCGCGCAGAACGTGTTCAAGGCCTCCGGGCTGGAGTAGCCGCACCGCGGGACCGCTCAGCCCTGGCGCACCGGTCCCGACGTGTCCAGCGCCGCCCCCGTCTGGTCGGCCAGCGTCACCGCGACCAGCCGGGCCTGGAGCGGGGGCACGGGTCCCGGGCCCGGGGTGAGCATGAAGCGCCCGAGGTAGTGCCCGTTGCCGTACGCCCGCAGTTCGATCTCGCCCTCGGGCCAGCCGGCGGCATCCACGTCCCCGTGCCGGCGGCCCGTCGTGACACTGCCGTCCTGCTGCAGTCGCCACGGGTGCCCCAGCAGCGTGCCGTACTCGAAGCGGCAGGAACGCAGGCCGAGGAGTTCGGTCAGTTCGCGGCGGACGTGGTCGACCACGCTGTCCCCTGATTTGACGGACTGGACGAGGTCGGCGGTGGCGTGGATGCGCGCGAGGTGGTCCGCGTCCGTCACTGTGATCACCTCCAGCCGCCGGGCCCGCGCGGCGAGTTGCGAAACGATCAGGCCGACCGCCAGAAGCAGGACTGCCGTCTCGATGTCGGCGGAGGCGGTGATGTCGAAGGTGGTGTACGGGCGGACGAGGAAGAAGTCGAACCAGGCTGCCGCCGACAGCGCCGCGACGACGCCCGCCGCACGGTTGCCCAGCGCGGCGACCATGACGACCGCCACGACGAGGACGAGGGCGGCGTTGGTGTGCGACAGGTCCGTGCGGAAGGGCACGAGGACGAGCGCGACCAGGAACGGGGCGAGCAGGCCCGCGGCCAGGGCGACTCGGTCGCGGGCCGGCCAGGCCGCCGGCTCGGGGCCGTTCGTGGGCCGGTCAGGGCTGCGGATGCCGGTCAGGGTGCTCACGTGGCACCTCCTACGCTCTGCGCACCGCGCGGGTGTGGCTGCGGTACGGGTTCGGTCGGCCCGGCCAGCGGCAGCGAGACGACCATGGTCAGCCCGCCGCCCGGGGTGTCCTCGGGGGTGAGCGTGCCGTCCATGGCCTCTGTGAGTCCGCGGGCGAGCGCGAGTCCCAGGCCGAGTCCGGTGGTGTTGTCGGTGTCGCCGAGCCGCTGGAAGGGCTCGAAGACGCGGTCCCGGCCCGTGGCCGGGAGTCCGGGACCCCGGTCCACGACCCGGAGCTCCGCCCGCCCCGCCAGGACGCTCGCGGTGACCAGCACCTGGGTGCCGGGCGGGGTGTGGCGGTCCGCGTTGCCTGCCAGGTTGGCGATGACGCGCTCCAGCAGGGGCGGATCCGCGAGCACGAGCGGCATGTCCTCGAGGTCGCCGTGGACCTGGACCCGGGGGACGTCCGCGAGCGCCGCCGGGAGCACCTCCTCGAGCCCGGTGGGCCGCAGGTTCAGGGTCAGCGCGCCCGCTTCGAGGCGGCTGAGGTCGAGCAGGTTGTCCACCAGACGGCTCAGCTTGGCCATGGACTCGTCGGCGGTGGTGAGGAGTTCTTCGCGGTCCTCGGCCGAGAACCGGACCTCGCTGCTGCGCAGGGAGGTGACGGCGGCCCAGCCCGCCGCGAGCGGGGTGCGCAGGTCGTGTCCGACGGCCCGCAGCAGCGCCGTACGCATCCGGTCGGCGGCCCGGACCGGCTCCACCTCGGCGGCGGCCTCGGCGAGCCGGGCCCGCTCGACGGCGGAGCCGACGTGCGCGGCGAACGCGGCCAGCACCCGCCGCTCGGACGACGAGAGCGTACGGCCGCGCAGCACCAGGTGGTTGCCGGGTCCCGCGGGCACGACGGTCGCCCCTTCGTGGGTGTCGGGCGGCTCATCGACGAGTTCCGCACAGTCCATGCCGAAGGTCTCGCGAGTGCGTTCCAGCAGGGCCGGGATCGTCTGACCGCCACGCACGATGCTGCCGGCCAGCGAGGACATGGTCTCGGCCTCGGCGGTGGCCCGGGCGGCGCGGCGCGACAGGCGCAGGGAGCGGTCGACGACGGCGGCGACCGTGGCGGCCACCACCGCGAACACCCCCAGTGCCAGCAGGGCGTTGGGATCGTCGAGCGTGAACTGCCCGATGGGCGGGATGAACCAGTAGTTGAGCAGCAGGGACGCCGTGACCGACGCGATCACCGCGGAGGTGACTCCGCCTATGCAGGCCACGCCGACCACCGTGAGCAGGAAGAGCAGGGCCTCGCTGGTCAGGTTGACGGTGCCGCGCACCTGGGCGAGTACGACGGTGAGCAGCACGGGCAGCACGAGTCCCGCGACCGGTCCCGCGATCAGGCGCCGGGTGGACAGTGTGCGCCGACGGGACGGGAGCAGGGTGCCGCGCCCGGCACGTTCGTGGGTGACCCAGTGCACATCGATGTCGCCGGAGAGCGCCGTGACGGTCTCCCCCGTGCCCGGTCCGGTCAGGAACCGCTCCAGCCGCCCGCGGCGACTCGTGCCGAGGACCAGTTGGGTCGCGTTCTCGGCGCGGGAGAAGTCCACCAGGGCGGTGGCGACGGCGTCGCCGACGACCGAGTGGTAGGTGCCGCCGAGGTCCTCCACGAGTCTGCGCTGCCGGGCGAGAGAGGCGTGCGAGACACCGGCGGCCAGGCCGTCGCTGCGGGCCACGTGCACGGCGAGCAGATCACCACCCGCCGACCGGTCGGCGATGCGGGCGGCCCGGCGGACCAGCGTGTCGCCCTCCGGTCCGCCGGTCAGGGCGACCACCACCCGCTCACGGGTCTCCCACACCCCGCCGATGGCGTGTTCGGCCCGGTAGGACTGCAGAGCCTCGTCGACCCGGTCGGCGACCCACAGCATCGCCAACTGCCGCAGTGCGGTCAGATTGCCGGGCCGGAAGTAGTTGGCCAGAGCGGCGTCGACCTTCTCGGGAGCGTAGATGTTGCCGTGCGCCATGCGGCGGCGCAGGCCCTCGGGCGGGATGTCGACGAACTCGATCTGCTGGGCGCGGCGAACGATCTCGTCGGGCACCGTCTCGTGCTGCGGCACCCCGGTGATCTTCTCGACGACGTCCTTCAGGGACTCCAGGTGCTGGATGTTGACCGCGGTGATGACGTCGATGCCGGCGGCGAGGAGTTCTTCGATGTCCTGCCAGCGCTTGGGCCTGCGGCCGCCGCCGGGCACGTTGGTGTGCGCGAACTCGTCGACGATCGCGACCCTGGGGCGGCGCGCGAGGACGGCGTCGACGTCCATCTCCTCGAACTCCCCGCCGCGGTAGCCGCACCGCAGGCGCGGCACGACCTCCAGGCCGTCGCACATGGCCCGGGTCCGCGGGCGGCCGTGGCACTCCACGAACCCCACCACCACGTCGGCGCCGCGGGACGCACGGCGCTGTGCCTCGTCGAGCATGCGATAGGTCTTGCCGACCCCTGGTGCCGCTCCGAGGTAGACCTTCAGTCGTCCACGCCGTACGTCGTTCATCACCTCACAGCGAAGCGCGCCACAGGGCCCCGGGCAGCGGTCTTGACACTTCCCTGGCGTCACTGACGTGGAAGTTGACACTGCCTTGACGGGCCGCGGCCGGATAGGGTGAAGGCGGTGTGCCGGGAAGTCTGGTCGGCCGGGAGCCAGGGTGGCTCACGATGGGCCCCAGGGGGACGGCATGCGCGGCGTCGGAACGGTTCTCGCACTTGTGGTGCTGGCCACGGTGGTGGCGACGTTCGCGCGCCGATGGCGGATTCCCGCGCCGTCGCTGCTAGTGGTCGCGGGCCTCGCGGTGGCGCTGCTGCCGGGCACCCCGGAGATCGGGATCAGCCCCGAGATCATCGGCCTCGTCGTGCTGCCGCCGCTGCTGTACGCAAGTGCCGAGGAATTGTCCTGGCGCGAGCTGCGCGCGGTGTGGAAACCGGTCGGGGTGCTCGCGGTGGGCCTGGTGCTTGCCTCGGCGGCGGCGGTCGGCGCGGTGGCGTCGCTGGTGACGCCGCTGTCGTGGCAGATGGCGTTGGTGCTGGGCGCGGTCCTCGCCAGCACGGACCCGGTCGCGGTGACCGCGCTCGGCCGCCGGCTCGCGCTGCCGCCGAAGGTGCAGGTGCTGGTGCAGGCGGAGAGCCTGTTCAACGACGCGACCTCGCTGGTGCTGTTCCGCGTCGCGGTGAGCGTGGCCGTGGCTTCCGCGGCGGCCGACTGGGGAGCGGCGGGCGGCGAGTTCCTGACGCTGGCGGGCGGCGGCACTCTGATCGGCGCGGCGGTCGCCGCAGTGGTCGCGCTGATCCGCCGGCGCACCGAGGACCCGGTCCTGGAAACGGTGATCGCCCTGGTCACGCCGTACGCCGCCTATGTGCTCGCGGAGGCCGCGCACACGTCCGGCGTCACCTCCGTGGTGGTGGCGGGCGTTGTCCTCGGCGGGCGCGGTGACCGGCTCACCAACGCCCGGATACGGCTTCAGTTGCACGCGGTGTACGGCACGGTGGTGTTCCTGCTGGAGAGCGTGGTCTTCAGCCTGATCGGGCTGGCGCTGCCCGCGCAGGTGCGGGCGCTGTCCGCGCAGGTGCGGGCGCTGTCCGACGGCAACCGAGCGTGGCCGCTGTACGCGCTGGCGGTGGCGGGCACGCTGATCGCGGTACGGCTGCTGTGGCTGGCGCCGCTGTCCGCGGTGGTGCAGCGCAAGGGCGGGATCCAGCGGCCGAACTGGCGGGTGCCGGTGGTGCTGACCTGGCCGGCACCCGTGGGGTCGTGCCACTGGCGGCCGCCCTGTCCGTCCCGGTGACCTCGGGGGACGGGACGCCTCTCGAAGGTCGGCCCCTCGTCCTGGTCCTGACCACCTCGGTCGTGGTGGTCACGCTCGTCGTCCAGGGCTTCACCCTGGCCCCGGTCGTCCGCCGCTCCGGCATCGCTCTGGAGCCCGACCACACGGAGCGCGAGGAGGCCGCCGCCCGCTGCCGTCTGGCCGACGCCGGCATCCGGCGTCTGGACGAGCTGTCGGAGCTGGAAGCCGTACCGAGCGTGGTCCTCGACCGGCTGCGCCGCGGCCTCAATGCCCGCCTCGACGACGCCCGCGACCGCCTGAGCGACGGCAACGGCAACGGCGCGCCCGTCGAGTCCGCCGACCTGGTCTATCGCCAGCTGCGCCACGACCTGATAGCCGTGGAGGCGGCGGAGCTGCAGCTGCTCTACGACGAACACACGATCAGCGACACCACCCGCAGACGCCTCCAGCGGTCCCTGGACCTGGAGGAGGCGAGGCTCGCGGACGCGTGAAACCCACGGGGGCTCAGCGGAACTCGGCCAGTCGGGGCCTGAGCCCGAGCCCGGTGAGCCCGATGGCCAGCAGCAACAGGCCGCAGGCCCAGGGCAGTCGGCCGTTCAGTTCGGAGCGGCCGGCCGCGACCGACGACGTGTAGTGGGCGCGGTTGATGCCGGTGACCTCGTCCAGCTCGGCCATCCACTTCCCGAAGTGCGCGTTGGACGTCCCCGGCTCCCAGCCCATGCAGAACTCCACCGCCTCCCGCTCCTTGCCCTCCGCGAGCAGCGCACGGATCTTCCGGTCGTCGCGCTGATACACGGCGTAGGCCTCCACCGTCTTCGCGGCGGCGGCCTGCTCCCCGGTGAAGGTGATGTTGTCGAACTCGCGCCGGAACTCTCCGGTGAAGCGCAGGTCGCGGTGGTCGGTGCGATAGGCCTCCCAGCTGGTGGCGAGTTCGGCGTCGTACGTCGAGAGCGTGGCGCCCTCGAGGCCGTACAACTGCTGGGACTTGGCGAGGAACGACGCCTCGTACCGGTCGCGGCGCTCGGGGTCGAGGAGGTAGCGGCTCTCGTCGGCGTTGGCGTCGTAGGCGATGGCCCGGGCGCGGGAGAGCGCGACGACCGAGTCGAAGGCGTCGCGCCGGGCCCCGCGCAGGTGCTCGGCGGAGGCGGACAGCATCTGGCCGCCGAGGCCGACGGCGATCAGGGTGCAGGCGGTGGCGGCCAGTAGGCCGGGGTTGACGATCCGCCGGAAGCGCCGGGTCAGATACCACTGAAGGGCACCGAGCACGGCGAGGAGCAGCAGGCCGAGGACGAGGACGACGGCAAACTGGGTGGAGAGGGTGGAGCGGGCCGCCGCGTACTCGGTGTCGAAGGCTCTGTCGTTGGAGGACACCAACGTCCGCGAGGCGGGCAGGAGTCTGCTCGCCAGCAGGTCGGTGGCGGTGCGGTAGTCGGCGAGAGCGGCCTGTTTGCCGCCGCGGCGGCCGTCGTTCTCCAGGGCGCGGCCGATGAGTTCCTGGTACTCGGCGAAGTCGTCCGTGAGGGACTCCACCGTGTTCTCGTCGGCCCGGTCCCCCTCGGCGGCGACCGCGAGGGCGCGCAGGTCGTGGCCGATCTCGCGCCGGGCGTCGCCGTAGAAGCCGACGGCCTTGCGGTACGGCGTCTGCAGCCGTCCCTCGCCCGCGTCGCCGCTGGACAGCAGGATGTTGGCGGCCTGCGCGTCCATGTCGTTCAGGGCCAGATTGAGGTCGGCGGCGCTGGTGGTGCGGGGTGCGTCCCGCCGCGACACGGCGTCCCAGGTGCCGTTCGTGGCGATCCCGGCGATGAGCAGGAGCACGGCCAGTGCGGCGGCGAGCAGGACCGTGGCCGCGCGCAGGAGGCGCAGCCGCGCGGGCACGGTGGCCCAGTAGCGGCGGCGCAGAGCGGCCCGCGCGGCCACGGCCTGCCGGCGCAGGCGCCGCCCCGGACCGTCCGTCCGCGGCTCCCCTGCCCGCACCCGTCCGGGGCCGCCTCCGGGCGGGACGACCACCGGCTGCCGCGGCTGTGCGACGGCCTCCGTCTGAGGCCTGTGCGATGTGCCGGCCGTGATCGTCACGGTCCCCTCCCACGTCACGCCACGGACGGTCGCCCGTCCCCCGTGCCGATGAGTCTGCGACCGGATTCGGCCACACGCGTTGGGCCTTGACGCGCTCCTGACGGCTTCTCAGGTGGGTTTGACGTGACCTTGACGGCGATGGAGTCTCCGTCCAATGCGGTTCGAGGGCGCCCGCGGGCGCACGTCAGGAGCCCGTCAGGAAGCGGCACTTCGGCTTGTCCGAAGCGGGCGGGACGGCTTGCATGGAATCCGTGAACAGCGCCTGGCTCCTCTTCGACCGGCCGCCGACTCCCGCTCGGCCGCTACGTCGTGTGCCGCGCTGCCCGGAAGCGCTCGCGTCCCGCTGACGCGCAGTCGCCTTCGGTGACTCGCGGGGCGCCGTGACCGCCGTCCGGCGCCCCGCTTCTCTCCCTTTTCCACACCTCGCACGCCCAGGCGCAACTGGCTCTCACCGTGTTCGCGGCCGACCCGCGCGTCACCGCCGTCTCGGTGCACCCGGGTGTCTGCGACACGGCGCTGCTGTCGCTCTACGCGCACGAGGGCGTCTCGCCCGCCGAGGGCGCCACGCACGGGGTCCGACTGTGCGACCCGGCCGTGGAGATCGTCAACGGCGCCTACTACGACCGCGGCGAGCGCGTCGACCCGGCTCCGGCGGCGACCGAGGGCCGCACGGTCAAGCGGCTCAACAAGCTCGCCGACCTGCTGGTCGGTCGCAGGCCCGCTTGAACCACCCACCACGGCGACGGAGTTGACGTACGTGTCCAAGCGAGCCCGCAAGAAGAAGGCCAACCACGGCGAGAAGGCCGGCCAGCGCTGACACTGCCGCTCAGCAGGGGCCGTCGGCCACCGGGGCGGGCGACGCGGGTGCTCCCCGCTCGCCCGCCCACGTGCTCGCCGATGGCGCCTGGGCCAGGGGACCACGCGCGGAACCAGCTGACGAGCGCGGGCAGTTGCCTGGGACGCGGCGACGGCACGCGATGAGCGCGACCGTACGGCGCCCGGAGCCGGCCGACGCCGACGCGGTGCTCGCCCTCGACCCGGACGCCTCCTGGCTCTCGGCCGGCTGGTGCGGACCGCGCGGCCTCGCCGCCTCCGGACACGCCCGGGCCGCGAGGAGCCGCTCCGGCCGGGTCCTGACGGTGGCGTGCACCTGCTTCCGGGCTCCCGGTTCGAGGACCTCCCGGTCTACGCGGTCACGGGTCGCAGACGCCACCACCTCGCGCTGGTCCGCGTCACGTCCCTGCACGCCGGCATCACGGGCCGCGGCGCGGCCCCAGCTGGAACTGCTTCGTCCACAACCGCGGCAGGCGCGCGGTCCGCTGACCGGATCGTGTCCGGCCGGGGCTTCGTCCAGGGTGGCGAAGTGGTGTCGCACACCATAACGCTCGGTGTCCGGTCCCGAGACGCACGACGACCGCCACCTGTACAGCCCAACCCCCTGCTTTTGCCTCATCACCCCCGCTTCTTGATGCGCCGCCATCGCCCGTCGAGCCATTCTTAACGGAAGATTGACGCCTGCGGGCCCTGGATCCGTGGGCCCACGCGTCACGCTCTGTTTAACCTGGTGCGGCCGTCCGCGTGATGGCCGGGAACATTCTGAGCCGCACAAGGAGCAGGCCGATGGCCACGACCGAACACCCGCCTCCCAGTCGCCTGCGCGCGTGGATGCTGGAAGGCCTGTCCGACATGGGCAAGGCCGGCGGTCATCAGGGGCCGCACGCCGAGCCGCAGTCGGTGCACAAGGGCCAGCGCTGGTGGCGGGTGATGTGCCTGACCGGCGTGGACTACTTCTCGACCCTCGGCTACCAGCCGGGCATCGCCGCCCTGGCGGCCGGTCTGCTGTCGCCGATCGCGACGATCGTACTGGTGATAGTCACCCTGGCGGGCGCCCTGCCCGTCTACCGTCGGGTGGCCGAGGAGAGCCCGCACGGCGAAGGCTCCATCGCCATGCTGGAGCGGCTGCTGTCCTTCTGGCAGGGCAAGCTGTTCGTGCTGACCCTCCTCGGCTTCGCCGCCACCGACTTCCTGATCACGATCACCCTGTCGGCCGCCGACGCCTCCACCCACCTGGTGGAGAACCCGCATCTGACCGGCGTCCTGCAAGGTCACCAGATGGTGATCACCCTGTTCCTGGTCGCCCTGCTCGGCGCGGTGTTCCTCAAGGGCTTCCTGGAGGCCATCGGCGTCGCGGTCGCCCTGGTCGGGATCTACCTCGCGCTGAACGTCGTCGTGGTCGTCAGCGGCCTGTGGCACGTGCTCACCGCCAAGCACGTGATCACGGACTGGACCTCCGCCCTGACCACGGAACACGGCAGCGTCTTCGCCATGATCGGCGTGGCCCTGATCGTCTTCCCCAAGCTCGCGCTCGGCCTCTCCGGCTTCGAGACCGGCGTCGCCGTCATGCCGCATGTCGAGGGCGACCCCGGTGACACCGAGGAGAAGCCGACCGGCCGGATCCGGGACACGAAGAAGCTGCTGACCACGGCGGCCCTCATCATGAGCTGCTTCCTGATCGCCACCAGCTTCATCACCACGCTGCTCATCCCGGAGAACGAGTTCAAGTCCGGCGGCCAGGCCAACGGCCGTGCGCTGGCGTACCTCGCGCACGAGTACCTGGGCAACGCCTTCGGCACGGTGTACGACGTCTCGACCATCGCCATCCTGTGGTTCGCCGGCGCGTCCGCGATGGCGGGCCTGCTCAACCTGATGCCGCGCTACCTACCCCGCTACGGCATGGCCCCGCACTGGGCACGCGCGGTGCGCCCCATGGTCATCGTGTTCACCCTGGTCGCCTTCCTGGTCACCTGGATCTTCGACGCGGACGTCGACGCACAGGGCGGCGCCTACGCCACTGGTGTGCTGGTGCTGATCAGCTCCGCGGCGATCGCGGTGACCATCGCCGCCCGCAAGGCCGGGCAGCGGAAGTGGAGCATCGCATTCGCGGTGATCTCGGCGGTGTTCCTCTACACGACCGTCGTGAACGTCATCGAGCGGCCCGACGGTGTGAAGATCGGTGCCTGCTTCATCGCGGGCATCATCCTGGTCTCGCTGCTGTCCCGGCTGGCCCGGGCCTTCGAGCTGCGCGTGACCAGCGTGACGCTCGACCCGATGGCGGAACGTTTCATCCGCGACATCGCCAGCCGCAGGATCCGGTTCATCGCCAACGAGCCCGACCGCAGGGACAAGGCCGAGTACCGCGAGAAGATCGAGCAGATCCGGCAGGACAACGACATGCCGGAGCAGGAGGACTTCGTCTTCGTCGAGGTGACGGTCACCGACCCCTCCGAGTTCGAGGCGGGCCTGACCGTGCGCGGCGAGGTCCTGCACAACCGCTACCGCGTCCTGACCCTGGAGTCCGCCTCCATCCCGAACGCCCTGGCCGCGCTGCTCCTCCACGTCCGCGACGTGACGGGCTGCACGCCGCACATCTACTTCGAGTGGACCGAGGGCAACCCGTTCGCCAACTTCCTGCGCTTCTTCCTGTTCGGCCAGGGCGAGGTCGCCCCGGTCACCCGGGAGGTCCTGCGCGAGGCGGAGCCGGACCGCGCACGGCGTCCGCGGGTACACACGGGCTGAACCGCCGACGAGCGACAGAGCGGCCAGGACGTCAGGGCGATCTGCGTCTCAAGGTCGGCGGGCGGCGAGAGCGGCAGGTGGCCGAGGACGTCACAGCGGCGAGGGCGTCACGTCCGCGACGGCGTCATGGCGACGTCACGGGCGTCACGTCCGCGACGGCGTCATGGCGGCGTCAAAATCCGGCCGTGCGGCGTCAGAGCCCTGTCAGTGGTCGCCGCTGCGGCCTTCTGGGAGCCTAGCGTCGACGGCGTGCGACGGAGCGGACCGCTGAACCCGACCGGCGACCGCCACTGGCGTGGCAGTGCCCGGCTCGCGGTCGGCTGCGCCCTCGCATTCTGCGGCATGACGTTCCTGGTCGACTGGGACGCGGGCACCCTCACGGCCCCGCGCGCTCTGCTGTGGCTCGTGCTGACCACCGCCGCCTGCGCGATCCTCCTGCCCCACCGCGTCATCGCCGGCCCGGGATGGCTGGAGGTACGCGGCACCATGCGGCGCCGACGGGTGAGTACGGACGCGCTCGTGGCCGTACGCCAGTCCGGTGGGGTCTCCTCGCACCTCGTCCTCCGGGACGTCTACGGCCGGCGCCTGGAGGTCGACCCGCGCGTGCTGCTCGCCAACCCGCTGTTGTGGCACGAACTGGACACGGGTGTACGCCGCTCAAGGGAACGCGGCACGCTGCGGCACGGCTCCGAGGCGCTGGAGCGGCTGGGCCGTGAGATCGACGACTCGACCGCACAGGCGGTGTTCAGGGAGTCGGGGCTTTCCTGACGAACCCGCGCCGCGCCGGACGCGCCACCACCCGGCCGTAGCTCAACCGCCCACCCACCTCCACTCGCAGGACGACCGGTGTCCCCGGGTCACCCGCCGGGCGCGTCTTGATCTTGGCGTAGCCGATCACCAGCGAGTCGGTGTCCACGACGACGCCTGGGCGGGTCACCAGGCGCAGCGTGCCGCCGCTCATGTCCAGGTCGATGCGCAGGGTTTCGTGAGTGATCACGGCCCGGGTGAAGTCGAGCGTCACATCGCCCCAGGCCGACTCGATCGCCATCCGCCGCGGCACCACCCAGCCCTCGCCGCGCGTCGTCGAGCCGCCCTTCTGCTCGATGCGGACGACGTCCTTGACCGGAGGCGCCCCGGCCGCCTCGGGAAGGTCCACCGTCAGCGCGGCCAGCTCCTCCAGCGTGCGCGCCGAGAGCGCGGCCTCCACGCGTTCGTCGAGTTCCTCGGCCGTCAGCCTGCCGTCCCCCGCGGCGGCGGTCAGGACGTCCACCACGTGGTCCCGGTCCGCGTGCGAGGCCCTCAGTGCGGGCGACCCACCCGTACCCACGAGCTCAGCCGACATGCCCTCACTCCGATCGGTCTCCGCAGGTACGCACCCACACTAACGTTATATCGCGTTATACCCAACGCCCGGCCCCATGCCCACGGTTCCCGCCACCGGCCCTATCGTGACCGGCATGCAGTCCTACACGATCGGCCAGGCGGCGCGGCTGCTCGGCGTGAGCCCGGACACCGCCCGCCGCTGGGCCGACGCGGGCCGGGTGGCCACCCATCGCGACGAGGCCGGCAGGCGCCTCATCGACGGGCAGGACCTCGCCGCGTTCTCGGTGGAGCTGGCGAAGACGGGCACGGGCGACGAGGACGCCCCGTACACCTCGGTCCGCAACGCGTTCCCCGGGATCGTCACCGCGATCAAGCTCGGCGACGTCGCCGCCCAGGTCGAGATCCAGGCGGGCCCGCACCGACTGGTCTCGCTGCTGACCCGGGAGGCCGTCGAGGAACTGGGCCTGGAGGTCGGCATGGAGGCCACGGCCCGGGTGAAGTCGACGAACGTGCACATCGACCGCGCCTGAGCGCCGGCCTCCCCGCTCAGGCCTTGACCGAATGCCTCACGCCTCACGCCGCCCGCTTCACGCGGTGGCCATCGCTCCCGGCTGCCGCCAGCGGTAGGCGCCGTCCACCCGGATCGCGTTGATGCCGCTGATGTGCCGGGCGCCGCAGCGGTCCTGCGGGAGAACCAACTGGGGTCCGGCCCGGTCGAGCGGGGTGTCGTCGATGCTGACGGCGAGGAGGACCGGGGCGTGGGCGAAGTCCGGGTCGATCTCGGCCCAGGACAGCAGGACTTGATGCCCGTCCGTGCCCCTCACGGCGATGAGGAAGCGCAGGCGGTCCTTGCGGCGGGCCGGATCGAAGCCGGGGCCCGCGTCGGCCAGGACGTCGTAGAGACGCGGACCGGCGAACGCGTGGTACTGCATCCCGCTCGTGGCGCACTCGAAGGCGACCTTCACCCGATGCTGGGGCCAGCCGAGCAGATCCGGCACGGTGAGACGGGCCGGCCGGGCCAGGTCGCCGGTCAGGGCGAGTTCCGCGAGCGTCACGTGCCACCACCTCCCGGATGACGGTACCCGGACGAGGGCACCGTACAAACGCACATGCGTACCTCATTCCGTTATTGTCCCTGCTCATGCAATGCGACAGATGACTTCCACCTCGCAGATGCGGCAGTATCATCATCACCACACGGTGCCAGCCCGGCCGTGGAAGGGCGCGACAGCTTTTCCCAGGACACCAAGGAGTAGATCCGTGATGACCCGTTCCGCGCGCCGGACCCGACGAACGCTGCAGGTGGCCGGTGCGGGAGCAGCCGCCCTGCTGGCCCTGAGCGCCTGTTCCTCCTCCGACGACTCCTCCTCGTCGGGGTCCTCGGGCACGCCCGACTCGTCGTCGTCCGCGTCGCCGAAGCTGTCCGGCACGGTGACCGTGTTCGCCGCCGCCTCGCTCCAGGAGAGCTTCACGGCGCTGGGCAAGGAGTTCGAGAAGGAGCACCCGGGCACCAAGGTGACCTTCAACTTCGGCGGCAGCGACACCCTGGCCGCGAGCATCACCGGCGGCGCCCCGGCCGACGTCTTCGCCGCCGCCAGCCCCAAGACGATGGCGATCGTGACGGACAAGGGGGACGCGTCCGGCACGCCCGCAACCTTCGTCCGCAATCAGCTGGAGATCGCCACCCTGCCCGGCAACCCCGACAAGGTCGCTTCCCTGAAGGACCTGACCAAGTCCGGCCTGAAGGTCGTCCTGTGCGACAAGACGGTGCCGTGCGGCGCCGCCGCGCAGAAAGCCTTGGAGGCGAGCGGGCTGAAGCTCACCCCGGTGTCGTACGAGCAGGACGTGAAGAGCGCCCTGACGAAGGTCGAGCTGAAGGAGGCCGACGCCGCGGTCGTCTACAAGACCGATGTGAAGGCGGCCGGCGACAAGGTGGAGGGCGTGGAGTTCCCCGAGTCGGCCAAGGCCATCAACGACTACCCGATCACTCTGCTCAAGAACGCCCCGAACGCGGTGGCGGCCAAGGAGTTCATCGCGCTGGTGCAGTCCGCCGAGGGTCAGCAGGTCCTGAGCGAGGCCGGGTTCCTCAAGCCGTGACGGAGCTCGACAAGTCCGGCGCCGCGGCCGACACCCTCACGGGCGGCCCGCGGCGCCGGAGTGTCCGAAGGACGGTGCCGCTCCCCCTACTCCTCCCCGGGGTCGTGGCCCTGGCGTTCCTGCTCCTCCCCCTCGTCGCCCTGCTCGTCCGGGCCCCCTGGAGCAGCCTCCCGGACCAGCTGACCAGCACAGAGGTGTGGCAGGCGCTCCAACTGTCCCTGGTCACCGCGACCGCGGCGACGGCCGTGAGCCTGGTCCTGGGCGTACCCCTGGCCTGGCTGCTGGCCCGCACGGAGTTCCCGGGACGCGGTCTCGTACGGTCCTTGGTGACCCTGCCGCTCGTCCTGCCCCCGGTGGTGGGCGGTGTGGCGCTCCTGCTGGCCCTCGGCCGCAACGGCGTGGTCGGCAAGTGGCTGGATTCGTGGTTCGGGATCACGCTGCCGTTCACCACGGCGGGCGTCGTGGTCGCGGAGGCGTTCGTGGCGATGCCGTTCCTCGTCATCAGCGTCGAGGGCACCCTGCGCGCCGCCGACCCCCGCTTCGAGGAGGCGGCCGCCACGCTGGGTGCGTCCCGCTTCACCGCGTTCCGCCGGGTCACGCTCCCCCTCATCGCCCCCGGCATCGCGGCGGGCGCGGTCCTCGCCTGGGCCCGCGCGCTGGGCGAGTTCGGCGCGACGATCACCTTCGCCGGCAACTTCCCCGGCCGCACCCAGACCATGCCCCTCGCGGTCTACCTCGCCCTCCAGAACGACCCCGAAGCGGCGATCTCCCTGAGCCTGGTCCTGCTGGCCGTGTCGATCGCGGTCCTGGCGGGCCTACGGGACCGCTGGATGACGACGTCATGACGAAGGCCGACACGATACGACGCCCACGGGACCGAACCCCATGACGAGCCGCCGTACACACAGGAACGCACCGCCCACTCGCACAACGACGACGGAGCCCGGGCGCCGACCCCGGGGTCATCGAAGCCGGCACGGGCATGCCACCACGACCGTGCCCGGCACACACCCCGGCCCGTCCTCACCCCGGCCCGCCCTGAGTCGCCGCCTGTACGGGCACGTCCGCAACCGGCCCGCCCTCGCCCCGCCACGCACACGCGGCCGCACGCATACCCCACCTCGCCGTCGCCCATACCGCCCCGTCCGTCCGACGCACGCCTCGCCGCCCGCACATCCCGCCTCGCCACGCACGAGCCCCGTCCCACCCGCCGCCCAGGGCGCCACGAGTGTGCCTCGCGTCTCCCCGCGCCCGCCGCCCCTACCGGTCCCGTCCGTATCCAACTCTCGCCCCGCCGCGCCATGTACACGCCCGCGCCCCTGCGCATACACGCACCAACCACCTACCCCACCCCTCCCGCGACCAGCCCGCGCCGCCGCCCGCCGCCGTACGATCACTCGCACGACCGCATCCGCCCTCGGCACCCCCGGCCCCGCCTCCCCTCCGCCACCCCGCAACGCACCGCGACAACGGCCGCTCCCCCGCCCAACTCCTGGATGTGCACCCCATGACCCACATCGACGACACCACCGCCGGCCTGGCCGTAGAAGGCGAAGGCATGCGGGGCGACGGGCTCGACGCCCGGCTCGTCGTCGACCTCGGAGCGTTCCGTCTCGACGTGGCGCTGAGTGCCGCCCCGGGTGACGTCGTCGCCCTGCTGGGTCCCAACGGTGCCGGGAAGACCACCGCCCTGCGTGCGCTCGCCGGGCTCGTGCCGCTCACCGGGGGCCATCTGCGGCTGGACGGCGCCTCGTTGGACCGTACGCCGCCGGAGTCCCGGCCCGTCGGTGTGGTCTTCCAGGACTATCTGCTCTTCCCGCACCTGTCCGCGCTGGACAACGTCGCCTTCGGCCCGCGCTGCCAGGGCGCGACCAAGGCGGAGGCCAGGGCGCGGGCCGCAGCTTGGCTGGAGCGCATGGGGCTAGCCGAGCACGCCGGCGCCAAACCCCGTAGCCTCTCCGGCGGCCAGGCCCAGCGCGTGGCCCTGGCTCGCGCCCTGGCCACGAGCCCCCGGCTGCTGCTCCTGGACGAGCCCCTGGCCGCCCTGGACGCCCGTACCCGCCTCGACGTGCGCGCCCAACTCCGCCGTCATCTGGCCGAGTTCGAGGCGGTGGCGATCCTGGTGACGCACGATCCGCTGGACGCCATGGTGCTCGCGGACCGGCTGGTCGTGGTGGAGGAGGGCCGGGTGGTCCAGGAGGGCGGCCCGTCCGAGATCGCCCGCCATCCGCGTACGGACTACATCGCTCAGCTCGTCGGACTGAACCTGTACCGAGGACGCGCCGAGGGCCACACCGTAGACCTGGACGCCGGCCCCGCCATCACCACGACCGAAGACCTCTCGGGACCGGTGTTCGTGGCATTCCCACCGGGTGCCGTCACCCTCTACCGGGACCGTCCCACCGGCTCCAGCGCCCGCAACCTCTGGCGCTGCGAGGTGGCCGGCCTGGAGACCCACGGCGACCAGATCCGCGCGGACCTCACCGGTGAACTCGCCCTCGCCGCCGATCTGACGGCGGTCGCCGCCGCCGAGCTCGACCTGCACCCTGGTGTCGCGGTCTGGGCGACGGTCAAGGCGACCCAGACTCATGCATACCCGGCATAAAGCACTACCGGGCCTACGGTTGATGCTCATGACCCTGAGCATCCGCAACCAACTCCCCGGCACCGTCACGACCATCACCCCGGGCGAGGTGATGGCCACCGTCGGCATCCGCCTCACCGGCGGTCAGGCCCTCACCGCGGCGATCACCCGGGAAGCAGTGACCGACCTCGGCCTGGCCCCCGGCTCCGCCGTCCGCGCCCTGGTGAAGTCGACGGAGGTCGCCCTCGCCACCGGCCCGGTCGAGGGACTGTCGATCCGCAACCAGATCCCGGGCACGGTCACCGACGTCGCCGTCGGCGGCGCGATGGCCTCGGTGAAACTGACCGTCGACGGCGGCGCGCTGACCGCCGCCGTCACCAAGGACGCCGTCGACGACCTGGCGCTGACGCCCGGATCGTCCGCAGTCGCCCTGATCAAGTCGACCGAGGTCTCCCTCGCCAAGGTGTAGCACGCACGAGGGCTCCCACCCGGCGTCCAGGTGGGAGCCCTCACTCAGAGCTTGAGAGCTTCGCTCAGTCCTCGTACGCGTCCATCGGCGGGCAGGAGCAGACGAGGTTCCGGTCACCGAAGGCATTGTCGATACGGCGCACCGGCGGCCAGTACTTGTCGGCGGCCGAGACACCGGCCGGGAAGACAGCATCCTCACGGCTGTAGGCGTGCGCCCACTCCCCGCCGAGCGCGGCGGCGGTGTGCGGAGCGTTGTGGAGCGGGTTGTCGTCCGCGGGCCAGGCGCCCGAACCGACCTTCTCGATCTCCGCCCGTATGGCGATCATCGCCTCGCAGAACCGGTCCAGCTCTGTCAGGTCCTCCGACTCGGTCGGCTCGATCATCAGCGTGCCGGCCACCGGGAACGACATCGTCGGCGCGTGGAAGCCGTAGTCGATCAGCCGCTTGGCGATGTCGTCCACGGTCACGCCGGTCGCCTTGGTCAGTGGGCGCAGGTCGACGATGCACTCGTGCGCTACCAGCCCGCCGGGGCCGGTGTACAGCACCGGGTAGTACGGCTCCAGGCGCTTGGCGATGTAGTTCGCGGAGAGCACGGCCACCTGCGTGGCCCGCTTCAGCCCCTCGCCGCCCATGAGGCGGACGTACGCCCACGAGATCGGCAGGATGCCGGCCGAGCCCCACGGCGCAGCCGAGATCGGGCCGACGCCCGTCTCCGGACCGGCGGCCGGCTGGAGCGGGTGGTTCGGCAGGTACGGCGCCAGGTGCGCACGCACGCCGACCGGGCCGACGCCGGGACCGCCGCCGCCGTGCGGGATGCAGAAGGTCTTGTGCAGGTTGAGGTGCGAGACGTCGCCGCCGAAGTGGCCGGGCTTGGCGAGGCCGACCAGGGCGTTGAGGTTCGCGCCGTCGACGTACACCTGGCCGCCCGCCTCGTGGACCTGGGCGCAGATGTCGGCGACGTGCTCCTCGAACACACCGTGCGTGGACGGGTAGGTGATCATCAGTACGGCCAGCTCGTCGCGGTGCTGCTCGATCTTCGCCCGCAGATCCTCGACGTCGATCTCGCCGTCCCCGGCGGTCTTCACGACGACGACCTTCATTCCGGCCATGACCGCACTGGCGGCGTTGGTGCCGTGCGCGGAGGACGGGATGAGGCAGACGGTGCGCTGCTCCTCGCCGCCCGCCCGGTGGTAGCCGCGGACGGCCAGCAGACCGGCCAGCTCGCCCTGCGAACCGGCGTTGGGCTGCAGCGACACCTTGTCGTACCCGGTGACCTCGGCAAGCCGCTCCTCGAGCTCCTGGATGAGCGTGAGATAGCCCTGCGCCTGCTCGGCCGGCGCGAAGGGGTGCAGCTGCCCGAACTCGGGCCAGGTGATGGGCTCCATCTCCGTGGTCGCGTTGAGCTTCATGGTGCAGGAGCCCAGCGGGATCATGCCGCGGTCGAGCGCGTAGTCACGATCGGCCAGCTTGCGCAGGTAGCGCAGCATCGCGGTCTCGGAGCGGTGCTGGTGGAAGACCGAGTGCGTGAGGAAGTCGGAGGTGCGCAGCTGCGCGGTCGGCAGCGTGTCCTCGGCGACCGCGTCCAGCGCCTCGACCTCGACCTCGCCCTCGACCCCGAACGCGGCCCAAACGGCGCCGAGCTGGGCCCGCGTGGTGGTCTCGTCGCAGGCGAGCGACACATGGTCCGCGTCGACGAGGCGCAGGTTGACGCCGTTCTCGCGCGCGGCGGCCACGACATCGGCGGCACGGCCCGCGGCCCTGACGGTCAGTGTGTCGAAGTAGGCACCGTGGAGGACCTCGACGCCGCCGCGGGTGAGGCCGGCGGCGAGGATCGTGGCGTAGCGATGGGTGCGGCGCGCGATGGACCTCAGGCCCTCGGGACCGTGGTAGACGGCGTACATGCCCGCCATCACCGCGAGGAGCACCTGCGCGGTACAGATGTTGCTGGTCGCCTTCTCCCGGCGGATGTGCTGCTCACGCGTCTGCAGGGCCAGGCGGTACGCCTTGTTCCCGTCGGCGTCGACCGAGACGCCCACGAGACGGCCGGGCAGGCTGCGCGCGAACTTCTCGTGGACGGCCATGTAGCCCGCGTGCGGTCCGCCGAAGCCCATCGGCACACCGAAGCGCTGCGTGGTGCCGACGGCGATGTCGGCGCCCAGCTCGCCGGGCGAGGTCAGGAGGGTCAGCGCCAGCAGGTCGGCGGCGACGGTGACGAGCGCGCCGAGCTCGTGCGCCTGGTCGATGACGGGCTTGATGTCGCGTACGGCACCGGAGGCGCCCGGGTACTGGATCAGCACGCCGTTGATCTCACGCGCAGCGATCTCGGTCGGGATGCCGTCGCTGAGGTCGGCGACGACGACCTCGACGCCGGCCGGCTCGGCACGGGTCTCGATCACGGCGATGGTCTGCGGCAGCGCGTCCGCGTCGACCAGGAAGAGGCCCTTCTTGTTCTTGCCCATGCGCCGGGACAGCGCCACGGCCTCGGCGGCCGCGGTGCCCTCGTCGAGGAGGGAGGCACCGGAGGTCGGCAGCCCGGTGAGGTCGGCGACCATGGTCTGGAAGTTCAGCAGCGCTTCAAGGCGGCCCTGGGAGATCTCCGGCTGGTACGGCGTGTAGGCCGTGTACCAGGCCGGGTTCTCCATGACGTTGCGCAGGATGACGGGCGGCGTGAAGGTGCCGTAGTAGCCCAGGCCGATCATCGATCCGAGCACCTGGTTGCGGTCCGCGAGGGAGCGCAGCTCGGCCAGCACCTCGGCCTCTGTACGCGCGCCCGGCAGGTCGAGCGCGTCGGCGTTTTTGATCACGTCAGGCACGGCGGCGGCGGTCAGCTCATCGAGGGAGCCGTAACCCACCTGCGCGAGCATCTTGGCCCGCGCCTCCTGGTCGGGCCCGATGTGGCGCTGCTCGAAGGGGGTGCCCTGTTCGAGCTCGGTGAGCGGAATGCGGTGGGCGGTCATTGCGGAGGCCTCCTGGTCTGACGCGACCTTCGAGGGGTACCCCGGCACGGGCACCCCGACGGCCTCCCCCTCTGTCATCTCAACCTGAGAGCTTCACCGGATGCCTAGGGGCTCCGGCTTTCACCGTCGGTGAGAGCGGAAACCGTCGACCTCCGCTCTGCTTTCCAGAGTGACCTCGTCCGTGCGGTACGTGGGCCTGAGAGATTCCGGGGAGGATTTGCTCCTTCGGCGCCTCCGATGATGTCCGGAGGACTCTCCCGCACGGGGTCAGCAGCCGCTTGCCAGCCTACCAGCGAGGTCAACGGGAGGGTCTTCGAGTGGCCGCCTTCCCGAATCTGCTCTTTCGTAGTGCTTACGGATGATTTGCGACCAAGTGGAGGGCCCGTGCAGACCGACCTCGATCCGCGCAACCTGATCGGCCGCAAGGCGTTCGACCGCAACGGCACCAAGATCGGCACGATCGACGAGGTGTACCTCGACGACGCGACGGGCGTGCCGGAATGGGCGGCCATACGCACCGGCCTCTTCTCGCGCGACGCCTTCGTCCCCCTCGAGCCGAGCGAACTCGTCGAGGGCACCCTGCGGATCCCCTTCGAACGGGCCCTCATCAAGGACGCCCCCGACTTCGGCGTGGGCCGCCACCTCTCCCCCGAACAGGAACTCCAGCTATACCACCACTACGGCCTGGACGTGGCCCCACCCCCCAAGGTCCCGGACCACGACTTCGGCAAACTGGCCGGCACGGAGGACGTCTGAAACCGCAGGACCCTACGGCGCGGGGCCACAGCACCGACCCACCCGCAGAAGCCACCGACTTCCCCAACCGCTGCGGCCCCGCCCAGACTCCGCACAGGCCGACGCACACCGCGGCGGACGGGCTCACGGCTCCCCCGGTCACCCCTCGACCCCGCGAGGTGCCGTCGAGAGCGACGCCGACCTCGGCCGGACGCTTCCCGCCCTGCTCTCGCACGCCCCCACCCATGCACGGACCACCCGCACCCCGCCAAGCTCCCTCCGCCTCACTCAACGCCCTCACTCAACACCACCACCCGAGCCGCCCCCACTGTGCGCGGCCCCCTCAAGCCCCCCGTCGGCCCCACCCTCTCCGTCCACCTGTCTTCGGGACACCAACGGCAGCGGATCCGCCGGTTCCAATGCAGGGTCGTCGACGCGGAACGTCCTCACCCGGCCCGGCTCCGAGTCCGGTGTCTCGAAGCGCACCGTCACCCGGCCCAGCCCGCTGCCCTGCACCCAGCCGTGTCCGTACTCCGTGTGCCGCACGTCGTGCCCGGAGGGCCAGCGGCGCTCGGCGCGCGCCGCCTCCTCGGCGACGGGCTCCGCCACGGCCTCCTCGGCCGAGGGGTCCGCCCCTTCCCCCGCCGCCTGCGCGAACAGGTCCTCCTGTGTGTAGTCGGCCAGCCCCGACACCCCCACCCCGAGCAGCCGCACTCCCCCCGTCGTGTCCACGGGGTCCAGCAGCCGCGCCGCCGCCTCCCGCACCACCGCCGGATCGTCCGTCGGCCCACGGAGCGTCTCGGACCGGGTCAGGGTCGAGAAGTCGTACCTCCGCACCTTGAGCACGATGGTCCGCCCCGACAGCCCGGCCCCGCGCAGCCTCCGCACACACCGGTCGGCCAGCCGCTGCACCTCGAGCCCAACCCGGATCCGGTCGTGGATGTCCACGTCGTACGTGTCCTCGACCGACACCGACTTTGTCTCACGCTCGGCCACCACGGGCCGCTCGTCGTGCGCCAGCGCCATGGCGTAGAGCGCATGCCCATGGGCCTTGCCGACCAGCCGTACAAGCTCGTCCTCACCCGCCTCCGCGAGCTCGTCGACCGTGGTGATCCCGGCCCGCCGCAGATGGTCGCCCGTCGCCGGCCCGACCCCCGGCAGAGTCCGCACCGACATGGGGCCGAGCAGCGCCCGCTCCGTGCCCGGCTCGATCAGCACCAGCCCGTCGGGCTTCGCCTCCTCAGAGGCGATCTTCGCAAGCATCTTGGAGGCGGCGAGTCCCACCGACCCGGTGAGCCCGGTGCCGGCCCGTATGTCCGCGCGCAGCTTCACCCCCGCCAGCCGCGCCGACGCCTCGTCCCAGGCCGTTCCCCCGGCCTCCAGGTCCACGAACGCCTCGTCCAGGCTCAGCGGCTCCACCAGCGGTGACAGCTCCCGCAGCAGCGCCATCACCTGCTCGCTGATCGAGCGGTACAGACCGAAGCGCGGCACGAGATACGCGGCGTTCGGAGCCAGCCTGCGCGCCTGGGCCATGGGCATCGCCGAGTGGACTCCGAAGACCCGTGCCTCGTACGACGCGGTGGCGACCACCCCGCGCGGCCCGAGCCCGCCCACGACGACGGCCTTCCCGCGCAGGCTCGGCTTGGACGCCTGCTCCACCGAGGCGAAGAAGGCATCCATGTCGAGATGCAGGATCGTGGGCGCGTTTCTCACATCTCCGATGCTGCACCACGCCACTGACAATGCCCCCGCACAGGCCACGGACTTCGCCGTGGCCCGGCGGGGCGGGCTCAGACAGCCCGGTTGCGCCGCCGGGCCAGCTCGTCCGCCGGGTTGTGCCTGACGAGCGTCTCACCGGTGTCGATCCGCTCGCCGTGCAGCTGCGAGAGGGCGCTCTCCACGTCCCGCCACACCACGCCCACGGCGATCCCGAAGATGCCCTGACCGCCCTGGAGCAGGGCGTGGACCTCGTCGGGCGACGTGCACTCGTAGACGGTCGCACCGTCACTCATGAGCGTCATGCGTTCCAGGTCGCGGAAGCCGCGTTCCCGGAGGTGCTGGACGGCGCTGCGGATGTTCTGCAGCGACACACCGGTGTCCAGGAAGCGCTTCACGATCTTCAGGACGACGACGTCCCGGAAGCTGTACAGCCGCTGCGTTCCCGACCCGTGGGCAGGGCGCACGCTCGGCTCGACGAGGCCGGTGCGGGCCCAGTAGTCAAGCTGCCGATAGGTGATGCCGGCGGCCGCACAGGCCGTCGGACCGCGGTAACCGATCTCCTCGTGCGCCATGGACGCCGCCCCTCCGCCGCTCGGTACGGCCGTCGGCCGTTGCGGGGCGTGATCAGCCGCGCTGTCGTGAAGCCGGTACGGACCGCTCTCCCCGAAACTGCGTCCGGGGGCACCCCCAGCCGTACCGTCGCCGCTGCTGCTCACGCCGACCTCCGTCCTTGACCTGCCTTCTCGACGGTAGGCAGTCACCAGGGGTGCGTCAACGATCGCCACACTCGGCACGCCGAGTGATAATCACCCTAGGAGTGGTTTCCCGTTCCCCACCGCGGGGAAAGGCTAGCCGAATGCTCGGAGGCGGAGGCGTAGGACGCTCTCAGTGGCCCCTGGCAATTGCCTGGTGGTGGCGCGTGAAGAGCCCCAGGTCGGCCCGGCGCGGACCCCGGGTCCGACGGACCGGCCGACCGTCTCACTGGCTGCTGGAGCCGAAGTCCTCCGGCGAGATCTGGTCGAGGAACTCGCGGAACTTCTCCACCTCGTCCTCCTGCTCGTCCGGAATCGCGATACCCGCGTCGTCGAGCACCGTGTCACTGCCGTAGATCGGCGTTCCGGTGCGCAGGGCCAGCGCTATGGCGTCGGACGGGCGCGCACTCACCTCGACCCCGCTGGCGAAGACCAGCTCCGCGTAGAAGACGCCCTCACGCAGGTCCGTGATGCGCACCTCACTGAGCTCCTGACCGACGGCCTCCAGCACGTCCTTGAACAGGTCGTGAGTCAGCGGTCGCGCGGGGGCCATCCCCTGCTGGGCGAAGGCGATCGCAGTCGCCTCCCCCGGGCCGATCCAGATGGGGAGGTACCGGTCGCCGCCCACTTCACGCAGGAGCACGATCGGTTGGTTGGAGGGCATTTCGACCCGGACACCTACGACATCGAGCTCGTTCACACAGCAACCCTAGGCCGTGCCCGGGACGTTTGGGTAGTCGGGCAGGGAACGGGCGCCCGATCCGGCCCCCAGGGCACCGGCGCCGCTCACGGCAGACGCACGCCCAGCGCGGTCTGCACGAGGGCCGCGTGCAGCCTGACAGTCAGCGCCGCCAGCTCCTCCGCACGGGCCTGGGCGTGGGCCCTGGTCTGCGGATTGCGGTGACGCTTGAGCGGCGCCACCACCTGGTCGACGAGCCCGGCCTCGCGGTCGGCGGCGGCCTTCATCACCCGAAGGTGGCGCGGCTCGATCCCGAACCGTCCCAGCTCGGCGACGAGCGTGGCGACGGTGACCACTTCCGCGTCGTACGCCCCGTCCTCGAGCGGTGCGATCAGCCCGTACGACTCCCACTCCCGCAGGTCGCTCTCGTCGATCTCTGCAGCGGCCAGCAGCTCGTCCCGCCCGATCCTGGCCGCCGTGGGCACCTCCGGGGGCTCCGGGAGGGCCCTGCCGTCACGCTGACGGCCCACGAGGGGCAGCTGTACGGCCTCGCCACGCTCCACGGCGTCCAGGTGCTCCCGGATGACCTTGAGCGGCAAGTAGTGGTCCCGCTGCATCCTCAGCACGTGCCCCAGGCGCTCGACATCACCGGCGCTGAACTTGCGGTACCCCGAGGGGGTCCGCTGCGGCTCGATGAGGCCCTCCGACTCCAGGAAGCGGATCTTGGAGATGGTGACTTCTGGGAACTCGTCGCGCAGCACGTTCAGCACCGTGCCGATGCTCATAAGCCCACTGTCCGTGGCGGCGGCACCGTGCCCGGCACCGCCGCTCGGTGTTTGCAGCATGGACCTTCCCTGGGGTCCTCCCCCGGACGCAGTCCGAGGGAGGGTCAGATGCCCTGCCGGCTCGCGTAGAACACCAGCCGGTACTTGCCGATCTGCACCTCGTCACCGTTCGACAGAGGGACCTGGTCGATCCGCTCGCGATTGACGTACGTGCCGTTCAGACTGCCCACGTCGGCCACCGTGAACGAGCCGTCCGAAGAGCGCCGGAACTCCACATGACGGCGCGAGACCGTCACGTCGTCCAGGAAAATGTCACTCTGCGGATGACGGCCGGCCGTGGTCAGCTCACCGTCCAGCAGGAAACGACTGCCGGAATTGGGACCGCGGCGCACCACCAGCAGAGCCGAACCCACCGGAAGGGCGTCGACGGCCGCCTGAGCCTCGGGCGACAGCGTCGGCACCTGAGTCTGACCGGTGACCTCCGCGTCGTAGGCCTCGAGACCGGAGATGGAGATCGTGGACGTCGTCTCGGACGGACGCTCCGGGCTCGCGCCGACGCGCAGCGGCGCACCACAATTGGAACAGAAGCGGGCGTTCTCCGCGTTGCGGTTACCGCACCTCGTACACACCAGGACCGACATGGACGGATCCTCCTGCCGCGGCTGCCCCGCCGGGGCATTGGACGCGTACGGATCGGAGGCAAACCCTCCACCCGTACTTGAGGTCGACGGTTGTCCGAAACCTATGCCGCCAGACTGGGCAGGGTCAACAGACGGCGCGCCCTGACCACCGGAAATGTCGCCGCCCGGACCAGCGACCTGGTCACGGAACAGCGGGCGCGGGCCCTCTGCGTCAGGCTGTGCGCGATGACGAGCGGTCGCGTTGCCGCTGCCCCCTCGCGCGCTCTTGCCGAACAACTTCGCAAACAACTTCACGGGCGATTCCCCTTGACTGAAACAGACCCGCCCGTGGGGCAGGACGAACCCTGATTGCATACACCGGCCGACCCGGACATTCTCACAACGTCCGTATCCACCAGACAGTTTCCACCACGCACCACCCCTTCGGTGCGCCGACCCCCCGCAACCTCATGCCCCTGCCGGACGTCCCCCATGCACCGCCGGTTCACTGCGAGGACGACCGAGCGTAGTCAGGCTGCTTCGCTGCCCGCAAGGCATCGACGACGATCTTGGTGGAACGCTCGACGGTCACGGTGGCCTGCTCCTTCTCGAGTGTCTGCACCACGCCTCCGGGGATGTTGAGCGCCGGCTCGAGGTCCTGCGGCTTGCCGATGACCTTGAAACGATAGGGGGCGTTGATCTTGTTCCCGTCGACACTCACCGTCTTGCCCGAGTCCGTCAGATACGTGCCGGCGACCACCCGTACCCCGTTCACCTGGATCGCCTCCGCGCCGGCCGCGCGCAGTTCCTGGATCGCGTCGAGCAGCATGTCCGACTGGACCGTTCCCTTCGTGTCGTCGATCGTCATCGTGATGCCAGGACCCTGGGCGGCCACGGTGCCCGCCAGGATGCCGAGTTGCCGTTCCTTCTCGTCCGTCTGCCTGCGCGCCTCCGAGGCCTGGTCGGAGCTGCTCTGCAGGTCCTCGCGCTGCTTCTCGAGTCCTGTCTTCTCGTCCTCAAGACGCTGAGTACGGTCGTCGAGTTCATCGAGGATACGAACGAGATCCTCCTGACGCGCGCCGCGCAGCGCGCTGTCGCTGTCGCTGTTCGACGCCACCTGCACGGCAAGGCCGAATCCGAGGCCGAACAACAGCAGGGCGACGATGAGTTGGGCCCGGCTGACGCGCAGCGGCCACAGCCCCTTCACCAGCCGCTGGCGGCCGGTGAGCGCGGGCTCCGGACTCTCCGCCTGCCCCTCCCCGGGAGCCGACGCGGGGACCTCTTCCGGCAGCTCCTTGCGCAGCCTGTTCTCCGGCTGCTCGTCCTTGTCGCTCATCCGTCTCACGCCCGGAACACGTGCCGCCGGATCGCGGCGGCGTTGGAGAAGATGCGGATGCCGAGGACCACGACGACACCGGTGGACAGCTGCGCGCCCACGCCCAATTTGTCGCCCAGGAACACGATCAGGGCGGCCACGACGACGTTCGACAGGAACGACACCACAAAGACCTTGTCGTCGAAGATGCCGTCGAGCATGGCCCGCAGGCCACCGAAGACGGCGTCGAGCGCCGCGACGACGGCGATCGGAAGGTACGGCTCGACGACCGCCGGAACCTCGGGACGAACCAACAGACCGGCCACGACTCCCACGACGAGGCCCAGTACGGCGATCACGATGTGCCCTTCTCTGTGCTCGGCTGCGCGGTACGTACGATCACACTCGGTGCGGCGGGCAGCCGGAGGTCGCTCTCCGTGGAGATACCGGTCCGGATCCCGTAGTTCTCTTGCAGAGCATGCAGATACAGCCCGTCGGCGCTGTTCTGGAACCTGGTGCTCAGCCTTTGCCCGTCCCCCACCGCCAGCACCGTGTACGGCGGCACCAGCGGCTTGTTGTCAACCAGTATCGCGTCACCCGCGGCCCTGATCGCCGACAGGGCGGTCAGCCGCTGTCCGTTGATGGAGACGGCCTCGGCCCCGGAGGCCCACAGTCCGTTCACGACGCGCTGCATGTCGCGGTCGCGCACCCGGCCCGTGTCGGAGAAGCCGGAGGTCTCGCGCGGGTTGGTCCCGTCACCGCCAGTGCTGGCTTCCTTGGCGTCGTCCACGACGAGTTTCACCCCGGGGCCGTGCACCGCCGTGGCGCCGGACAGGATGCCCACCAGATCCGCCTGATCACTGCCGCCGCTCTTCTTCAGCGCCGCCCGCTGCCGGGCGGCGACGTCGTCGCGCAGTTCATCGACGCTGCCCTCCAGCTTGTCCGCCGACACGGTCTCCCGGTCGATGCGGTCGATGAGCTCCTGGCGCTCCTTGGCGACGACAGGTGCCGCCACGCGCGCCTGTGCCGCCCCGACGGTCACGACAAGGGCCGCGAGCACCAGACCGGCCGCGAGACCGAGCTTCGCCCGGAGCGTCTTCGGCATGCCGCCCTTGCCCTGGTTCTCCCTCCGGGCGGCGGCCTCGGCGTACCCGTCGTCGAGACTGTGGTCCATGACGTTGGTGATCAACGACATGGAGGCGTCCGGACGCGGAGGCCGCGCGGGTGTGCTCCGAACGGGGGGTTGCTGCGGCATGCCGCACATCGTCGCACGTCCCGACCGGTACCTCCGAATGGCCCCACTGGCGTGCCGGACAGGCCCCCTTGGGGGACACTTGTCCGGCACGCACGCGTGCAGCGGGTTTTACCGTCCGGCGCTGTCGACGACACCCGACCACTCGTCGAGAAGGGCCTGCGCCGAGGCGTCGTCGGGGCCCTCCGCCCACAGATGGGTGACCGCTTCGGCCGGGTCGGGCAGCACCATCACCCAGCGCCCGTCGGTCTCCACGACCCGCACGCCGTCGGTCGTGTCGACGGAGCGATCTCCGGCGGCCTCGACGACACGCCGCATCACCAGGCCCTTGACAGCCCACGGAGTGGCCAGGTCCCGCTTGAGGACGTGCGCCCGCGGGATCCGGGCGTCGATCTGGCTGAGCGTGAGCTGTGTGCGGGCCACCAGCCCGATCAGCCGTACGAACGCCGCCGTACCGTCATAGACGCTGCTGAATTCCGGGACAATGAATCCGCCCTTGCCGTCACCGCCGAAGATGGTCCCTTCCTCACGCCCCACGCGTGTGAGGTCGTCGGGAGAGGTCGTGGTCCACTCCACCTGGGTGCCGTGGTACGCGGCCACCTGTTCGGCGATCCTGGTCGTGGTCACCGGCAGCGCGACCCGCCCGCTGCGCCGCTCGGCGGCCACCAGGTCGAGCATCACGAGCAGCGCCCGGTCGTCCTCGATGATGCGGCCCTTCTCGTCGACCAGGGACAGCCGCTCGCCCACAGGGTCGAACCGCACACCGAACGCGGCACCGGACGACGCCACCATCTCGCCGAGCCGCACCAGCCCCGACCGCCGTATGTCGGCGGTCTCGGTCGGCCGGGCCTCGTCCAGACCGGGATTGATCGTCAGCGAGTCCACACCGAGTTTGCCGAGCAGGCTGGGCAGAACGAGCCCCGCGCTGCCGTTCGACGCGTCCACGACGACCTTGAGCCCCGACTCGGCGATCCCAGTCGTGTCGACGTTCCGCAGCAACGACCCGGTGTACGAGTCGAAGACGCTCGACGGGAAGTACAGGTCGCCGATCTCGCCCGGGAACGCGCGCCGGTACTCCTGCCGCGCGAAGATCCGGTCCAGCTTCCGCTGGCCCGCCTGCGAGAGGTCGGCCCCCTGCCCGTCGAAGAACATGATGTCGACGGAGTCCGGCACACCCGGCGACGTCCGGATCATGATGCCGCCGGCGCTGCCCCGCGCGGTCTGCTGTCGCGCCACGGGCAGCGGCACGTTCTCCAGGTCCCGTACGTCGATGGCACTGGCCTGCAGAGCGGAGATCACTGCCCGCTTGAGCGCACGCGCGCCTCGGGAGTGGTCGCGGGCCGTGGTGACGGTCGACCCCTTCTTGAGCGTGGTTGCATACGCGCCGGCCAGCCGCACGGCCAGCTCGGGCGTGATCTCCACGTTCAGGATCCCGGACACCCCACGGGCGCCGAAGAGGTGCGCCTGGCCCCGGGACTCCCAGATGACCGAGGTGTTGACGAACGCGCCGGCCTCGATCGTCTTGAACGGATAGACCCGTACGTTGCCCTGAACGATCGATTCTTCACCGATCAGGCACTCGTCACCGATGACGGCGCCGTCCTCGATCCGGGCCGAGCGCATGATGTCGGTGTTCTTGCCGACGACGCAGCCCCGCAGATTGCTGTGCTGCCCGACGTACACATTGTCATGCACGACAGCCTTGTGCAGGAATGCACCGCTCTTGACGACGACATTGGATCCGACGACAGTGTGCTCGCGGATCTCGGCGCCGGCTTCGACCTTCGCGTAGTCGCCGATGTAGAGGGGACCGCGAAGTACGGCATCGGGATGTACTTCCGCGCCCTCCGCCACCCACACGCCGGGGGAGATCTCGAACCCGTCGATCTCGACGTCGACTTTTCTTTCGAGGACGTCGGCCTGCGCCTTCACGTACGACTCGTGCGTGCCGACGTCCTCCCAATAGCCCTCGGCGACATAGCCGTAGACCGGCTTGCCCTCCTTCATCAGCTGCGGGAAGACATCACCGGACCAGTCGACGGGAACGTCTGGGTCGACGTAGTCGAATACTTCGGGCTCCATGACATAGATGCCCGTGTTCACCGTGTCGGAGAAGACCTGCCCCCAGGTCGGCTTCTCGAGGAAGCGCTCGACCTTTCCCTCTTCGTCGACAATGGTGATGCCGAACTCCAGCGGATTGGGTACGCGGGTCAGACACACGGTGACCAACGCGCCTTTTTCCTTGTGGAAATTGATCAGCTCGGTGAGGTCGAAGTCGGTCAGGGCATCACCGGAGATGACGAGGAAAGCATCGTCCTTCAACGCCTCTTCGGCGTTCTTGACGCTTCCGGCGGTACCGAGTGGCTTCTCCTCGTTGGCATACGTGAGCTCCATTCCGAGCTCCTCGCCGTCACCGAAGTAGTTCTTGACGAGCGAGGCCAGGAACTGCACGGTTACGACGGTCTCGGTAAGCCCATGCCTTTTGAGCAGCCTCAGTACGTGCTCCATGATCGGGCGGTTCGCCACGGGTAGGAGCGGCTTGGGCATGCTCGAGGTCATTGGGCGAAGGCGAGTGCCTTCGCCACCGGCCATCACGACGGCCTTCATGTCGGAAGCGTCCTCCTCCAAGAGACGACGGTCTAGCCGACTTCACCCGTGAAGATTGTCCCGCACTTTTCCGTCGAGGGCCATCGAGCCGCTGCGTCCGGACAATCCTGAGCTCAATCGGCCATGGTGTCCGCACGGACCAGACGGCGGACTTGTACCACGTAGAGCACTCCTGCCCACCAATAGAGCGTTGTACCCCACCCGGCGAACGCCCATCCGAAAATAGCTGCGAGTGACGAGATCCAACCGCTTCCGTCACTGAGCAGGAGCAGTGGGAACGCGTACATCAGATTGAAGGTCGCAGCCTTCCCCAGGAAGTTCACCTGCGGCGGCGGATAGCCGTGACGCCTGAGGATGCCCACCATCACCAGCAGGACCAGCTCTCGTGCCAGCAGTACGGCAGTCAACCAGATCGGCAGGATCTCGCGCCAGGTGAGACCGACCAACGTCGAGAGAATGTAGAGCCGGTCCGCGGCCGGATCAAGGAGCCGGCCGAGGTTGCTGATCTGGTTCCAACGCCGCGCGAGTTTGCCGTCCAGGTAGTCGCTGATGCCGCTCAGCGCGAGCACCAGGAGAGCCCAACCATCGCTCTTGGGACCGCCGAACTCCGGCCTGAGGATCAACCACAGGAAGACGGGTACGCCGACGAGCCGAGCCATGCTGAGGATGTTCGGGATGGTGAGTACCCGGTCCGTCTGAACACGGGTCTCCTGGACCTCCACCCGGGGGCCTCCTGTGGGAAACGAGCCAACGATGCCCCCTGACCCTACCTCAACGCAAAAAAGCTCTGGCTCTTGGGCTGCATGCCCAAGAGCCAGAGCTCTAAAGGGAGTTCGGCGGTGTCCTACTCTCCCACAGGGTCCCCCCTGCAGTACCATCGGCGCTGTAAGGCTTAGCTTCCGGGTTCGAAATGTAACCGGGCGTTT